>JAEZDV010000164.1 GCA_023417985.1 Actinomycetes bacterium
CTCCACCGCCGGTGAGACGACGGAGGTGACGGCCGAGATCGTCGTGCGCTTCGGGTGAGACGACATCGGTGGCACCCAGTTCGCGCGCGAGGTCGTGGCGGCGCTCGTTGGGGTCGATCCCGATGACGGTGGCGCAGCCGGCGATGCGGGCGGCCATGACTGCGGCCATTCCGACAGCGCCGAGGCCGAACACGACGATCGACGATTCGGGTTCGGGGCGAAGCACCCGGAGAACGGTTCCCGCCCCGGTGGCGAGCCCGCACCCCAGCGGCCCGGCGAGTGTGATCGGTACGTCGGGCGGCAGACGCACAGCGTTGCGTTCGGTGGCCACCACCAGCGACGAGAACGACGACTGCCCGAACCAATTACCGTGCAGCGACTCGCCTTCGCGGCCGCGCAGAACGGTGGTGCCATCGATCCGGGTGCCGCCGTAGTTGAGCGGCGCGAATCGAGCGCAGTAGGACGGGCGGCCCCGTGTGCAGTTGCGGCATTGCCTGCACGAATCGAAGCCCAGCACCACCGGATCGCCGACTGTGAGATGCGAGACCGCGGAGCCGGCCTCGGTGACGATTCCGGCACCTTCGTGGCCGAGAACCACAGGTACCGGAACGGGGACTCCGCCGGCCGCGGCCGTCAGGTCGGTGTGACAGATCCCCACGCCGTGGATCCGGACGAGAACTTCGTCGGGACGCAGGTCGGGGATCGTAACGGTCTCGAGCTGCAGCGCTGTACCGTATTCCCGCAGTACCGCGGCAGTGGCAGTGCGGCTCATCCGCGTGCCTCTTCCGTCCGGCTGTCGCCGAGGAGGATCGCGAGCATCAACTGCTGGACGCGACGCCGATTGGACGCGGTCGATCGGAAACGCATCACGGTACCGGCGTCGAGCACGACGTTGAGGGCTGCGTGTACGAGGAAGCGGCATTCCACGGCGGAGAGGTCGCTGCGCAGTTCACCGATGAGCCGGGCCCAGTCCTCGATGTTGAGACGCTGGATGTTGCGCAGGTCGCTGCGATGATGTGCAGGGAGGTTGCCTATCTCGGCGAAATAGACAGACATCAGTGCACTGTGTTCGAACGAGAGCCGGATGTAGAACTCGCTCAGTGTCTCGAGGGCTTGCGAGGGGGTCGACGACTCGGTGAGGGCCGAACCCACGGCTACCGCCACCCGGTCCGCGGCGCGGCGGAATGCGGCCGCCAGCAGTTCGGATTTGCTCGGGAAGTGCCGGTAGACGCCGGATGCGTTGATGCCCGCGGTCGCGCCGATCTCCTCGATACTCACCTCGTGGTAGCCCCGGGCATCGAAAAGCAGGACAGCCTCGTGGAGCAGGACCTCGCGCTTGTTCGCGACGGCGAGGCCCGAGGGCGTGGATTCCGCAGCAGGTTCGGGGACATCGGGTGCGAGCGGGACCGCGGCGATCGCCCGGCACGCGTCGAGCAGCAACTGCTGCAACCGGCGCGTGGACAACGGCGCGCGGTGGGTGGTGATCGAACCGACGACGCTGAGCATCGCGGTGCTCAGCAGTACGCAATCGGTGTGCGAGAGATCTGGGCGCAGCCGCGACACCGTGTGGGCGAGCCGCCCGTTGATCGCCACCATTCTGGAGCGGATGTCGCTGCGGTCGTCGCTGGTGAGGTACCGCCGCTCCCAGCGGTACAGCCCCCCGGTCCGCCGGTTCTCGACCGTGGTGCGGATGAGGGCGACGACCTGCCGATCGAGTACGTCGGCGGGATCGGAGTCGTCGCCGACATCGAGTTCGGCGATCGCGCCCTCGAGGGCCTCCGCGAGGGTGGCCACGGCATGGCGGAACAGCGCGTACTTGTTCGGGAAATGCCGGTACAGGGCGGGGCCGGAGATACCCACCGCCGACGCGATCTCGTCGATGCTCACGCCGTGATAGCCGCGTTCGCTGAACGCCTCGGCCGCGACGGTGGCGATCTGCGCCTTGCGGTTCTTGGGCCGGCGGCGTGGTTCGGGTGCGGCGGTGCCCGCCTTCTTGCGCGTGCGCGCCTCGATCTGCGCGTGTTCGGGCACCGGGCCTCCTCGTAGTCGACTGCGCGGCCCACGACCGCGGCCGAACCTTGGTGATCGGCCTCAAAGGTAACAGCCACAACCCCGGGAACGGAACGCGCGGGTTTGTCGGCATCGACGGAAAAGCGCAGTACAGAACGTATTGACAAACTCCGGGCAAGACCCCAAAGTTAACATCGATTCTCCATGTGCTTCATTGCATTGACGTAGGGAATCGTGCCGCGCACAGGCACATCCAGGATCCGAGGGGGACCCGTGAGAACTCGATTCACCGAAATGTTCGGTGTGGAACATCCGATCGTCCAGGGCGGGATGATGTGGGTGGGCCGCGCCGAACTCGTCGCCGCCGTCGCGAACGCCGGCGCGCTCGGCTTCATCACGGCGTTGACGCAACCCACCCCGGAAGACCTCGTGCGCGAGATCGAGCGGACACGGGAGCTGACCGACAAGCCGTTCGGCGTCAACCTCACCATCCTTCCCTCGATCAATCCGCCCCCGTACGCCGAATACCGGCAGGCGATCGTCGATTCGGGTATCGAGATCGTCGAGACGGCCGGTTTCAATCCCGCGGATCACCTTCCCTTCTTCAAGGACGCGGGAATCAAGGTGATCCACAAGTGCACCAGCGTTCGTCACGCGGTCAAAGCGGAACGGATCGGCGTGGACGCCGTGAGCATCGACGGCTTCGAATGCGCCGGGCACCCCGGTGAAGACGACGTGCCCGGGCTCATCCTGATCCCGGCGGCGACGCGCCGGCTCACGATCCCGGTCATCGCCTCGGGCGGCATCGCCGACGCGCGCGGCCTCGTGGCAGCCCTCGCGCTCGGCGCCGAGGGAGTCAACATGGGCACTCGCTTCATGTGCACGGTCGAGTCACCGGTGGCACAGGAGGTCAAGGAACAAATCGTCCGCAGCACCGAACTCGACACCCGTCTCATCTTCCGCACACTCCGCAACACCGCGCGCGTGGCAAAGAACGCCGTGAGCCAAGAGGTCGTGGAGATCGAGTCGCGCGGAGCGGAGTTCGGGGACATCCAGCATCTCGTCTCGGGCGCGCGTGGCCGGAAGGTGTTCGAGAACGGAGAACTCGACGCCGGAATCTGGACCGCGGGTCAGAGCCAAGGTCTGATCGACGACATTCCCACGGTGTCGGACCTCGTCACGCGCATGGTCGGCGAGGCCGAGGACATCATCACCTCCCGGCTCCAAGGGCTCGTGGGCGCTCCTTCGGAGGTCGGGGCATGACCACCGCGACCACCGTCGAAGGACTCCGATCCGAACTCGCCGACGGCATTCTCCGGCTCACGTTCTCCCGCCCCAAGCGGATGAACGCGATCGACCTGCCGACGATGCGGGCGCTGACCGATGCAATCACAGCTGCCGGCACCGACGCACGGGTGCGTACCATCGTCATCACCGGTGAGGGCAAGGCATTCTGCACCGGAGCGGATCTCGTTGCGGGAGCAGCAAATCCGCAGGACCCTTCCGTCGTGATGGATGCCACGACAGTCCTGATGCGGGCGATCACCCAGGTTTCCGTCCCCGTCATCGCAGCGGTCAACGGTCCCGCAGCAGGTGTCGGCGTGTCGATCGCCCTCGTCGCCGATCTCACGTACGCCGCCGAGAGTGCATACTTCCTGCTGTCGTTCGTGAACATCGGGTTGATGCCGGACGGCGGGGCGAGCTTGCTCGTTCCGGCCGCGATCGGACGCGCCCGCGCCGCCGAGATGGCGCTTCTCGGCGAACGTGTCGGTGCAGCGGACGCAGAACGCTTCGGTCTGGTGGCACGCACGGTGCCGGACGACGAATTCGCAGCACACGTGGACAAGGTGGCCGCACACACCGCGCGAGGTCCGCGACGAGCCCTGGAGCTGACGAAACGAGCACTCAACGCCGCGACCCTCCCGATCCTCGACGACGCGCTCACGCGGGAGAAGGAAGGTCAGGTCGAACTGCTCACCTCGGCCGATTTCGCCGAGGGCGCCATGGCGATGCTCGAGAAGCGTCCCGCTCACTTCGCATAGCGACGCCGGGACGACGCATGCACTTCGCGGAGGGGAGCCGTGGACCGCGATCCATCGCACTCCACGCTCTCCTCCGGTGAACCCACAGTTCAAGGCTGTCTTTCCTCTGCAAGCCCGGAGTCGCCGCGGTGTGGATACTTCGTCTCCCGTTTCTCCATCGGTTGAGAATCACCGTTAACAAAGCTCTGGTCTGAACATCGCCTGCCATGTAACGTGCCTCACACATCGACAGACTCGGCTGCGCCGGGTCCGCCTTCCTGCCCCGTCACGAGAGGACCATCGATGGTGCCCCGCGAAGCCACCTCCGGATCCACGAGCCCGCGATCGACCGCTACCGAGTCGGCGCGCTTCCGAAACAACAACTGGAACAACCAGGTTTCCCGGCACGCGCTGATGATTCCCGAGCGCACGGCCCTGCGATTCCTCGGCGAATCGATCACGTGGTCCCAGTTGGACGCGCGAGTCGAGAAGCTCGCAAATGCGCTCTCGCGCCGCGGCATCGGCTTCGGTGACCGGGTCATCGTATTGATGCTCAACCGGCCCGAGTACCTCGAGACGGTCCTGGCCGCCAACGCGCTGGGCGCCATCGCCGTTCCCGTGAACTTCCGCCTCACCGCACCCGAGGTGGCATTCCTCGTCGCCGACTCCGGCGCGAAGGCGATGGTCGCCGAGGGTCCCCTCGTTCCGCTCGCCGCCGCCGCCCGCGATCAGTCGGAAGGCATCGAACTGTTCGTCACACTCGACGCCGAAGCCTCGGCAGATTCGGTGGTGTACAGCGACCTGGTGTCCGAAGAGGGCGAGGCCCGTACTCCGGTGGACATCCCCAACGACACGCCGGCGCTCATCATGTACACGTCCGGCACCACCGGCCGGCCCAAGGGCGCGGTACTCACGCACTCGAACATGGAAGCCCAGTCGCTCACATGTATCCGGGCCTTCCGTCTGTTCGACGAATCCGGCATCGGCTTCTGTGCGTCGCCGATGTTCCACATCGCGGCGCTCGGGTCGATCGCACCGAGCCTGATGCTCGGCACCACGACGGTGATCCACCCGGTCGGGGCATTCGATCCCGAGGTTCTCCTCGACGTCCTCGAAGCGGAACAGGTCACCAGCCTCTTCCTCGTTCCCGTGCAGTGGCAGGCGGTATGCGCTGCTCAGCAGGCCAACCCGCGGAAGCTGAAGCTGCGCAACATTTCGTGGGGCGCCGCGCCGAGCTCGGACACCATCCTGCGCGCGATGGCCGAAGCATTTCCGGATGCGTTCAATGTCGCCGTGTTCGGCCAGACCGAGATGTCCCCGATCACGTGTGTTCTCGACGGCGAGGATGCGATCCGCAAACTCGGATCCGTCGGCCGGGTCATCCCAACCATCCAGGCACGCGTCGTCGACGACGAGATGAACGACGTGGAACCCGGGCAGGTCGGCGAGATCGTGTACCGCGGCCCGACCATGATGCGCGAATACTGGAACAACCCGACCTCGACAGCGGATGCCTTCTACGGCGGATGGTTCCACTCCGGCGATCTCGTGCGTGTCGACGACGAAGGCTTCGTCTACGTCGTCGATCGCAAGAAGGACATGATCATTTCCGGTGGCGAGAACATCTACTGCGCCGAGGTCGAGAACGTCCTCTTCGGGCATCCGAAGATCCTCGAAGCGGCCGTGATCGGACGCCCGGACAACAAATGGGGTGAAGTCCCGGTGGCGGTGGTTGCGCTCGCCCCCGGGTCCGACGATCTGACCATCGAGGAACTCCAGCCCTACCTCGATGATCACCTCGCGCGGTACAAGCACCCCAAGGAAGTGGTGATCGTCGAGGCGCTGCCTCGCAACGCCAGCGGCAAGGTCGTCAAGGGCGAACTCCGCGGAGGGGTGTCCGCGGTCGCTCAGGGCTGATTCACGCCCCGGCCGGAATCGGGACCGGTCCGTGGATCAGTGAAAGAGGGAGGGGGAAAATGACTTTCGAGCTTCCCAGGCCCAAGGGTCCGGTCCACGACCTGGCCATCCAGGTCGGTGCACTCGTCGGGTTCTCCCTCGAGACTCTCGTTGCCACGGTCCGCGTCCTGATTCGCCGTCGTCTCTCGGTGTCCGAGACCGTCACCCAGTCGCTGTTCGTCGCAAAGGTGTGCAGCGGACCGGCGCTGCTGCTGATGCTCCCGGTCGGTGTGCTGATCGCAGTGTCGGTCGGGTCGCTGGCCGGCCAACTCGGCGCCGGAGCCTACTCCGGCGCGATCGTCTCGTTCGTGGTGGTGGGCCAGGCGGCCGCGCTGGTCTGTGCACTGATGCTTGCGGGCGTCGGGGGGTCTGCGATCTGCGCGGATCTCGGATCACGCACGATTCGCGAAGAGATCGAGGCAATGGAGGTCATGGGCCTCAACGTGATCGAGCGGCTCGTGGTGCCCCGCGTGCTCGCGTCGGTACTCGTCTCGCTCATGCTCTGTTCGCTCGTGACGCTCGTCGGCGTCACTGCCTGCTATCTGTACGAGATCTATCTCAACGACGGGTCCGGAGGAGCGTTCCTCCGCACTCTCGGTGAGTACGGCCGGTTGTCCGACTTCGCGACGGCCGTGTTCAAGTCCGCATGCTTCGGTATCACGTCCGCGTTGATCGCGTCGTTCAAAGGCCTACATGCCAAGGGCGGTCCGAGCGGTGTCGCCGACGCTGTCAACGAAGGTGTGGTGCTCGCTTTCGTCATGGTCTTCGTCGTCAATACCGTTCTGTCCCAGATGTACACCGTGCTCGTTCCCGCTGTGGGCACCTACTGATGATTTCCTATACCACCTTCACCCGTGTCCGGTGGGCGATCCACCGCCCGATCGCCGCCACCGTCGACGGCTTCGCGTCGATGGGGCAGCAGGTCGTGTTCGCCGGCAAAGCCGTCGCCGGAATCCCCACTGCGCTACGCCGATACTCCCGGCACGTGCTCTTCCACATCGGTGATGTCAGCTTCGGGTACGCGTCGTTGCTCGCCGGCGGCGGCACCATCGGCATCGTGTTCGCGATGTCCGCAGTGGCCGCGATGATGGTGGGTGTCGAAACCCAGCGTGGACTCGAACTGATCGGCATGACGTCGTTGTCCGGGATGCTCTCGGCGATCGCCAACACCCGCGAGCTCGCCCCGGTCGTCGCGTCCATCGCGCTCGCTGCCAAGGTCGGTACGGGGTTCACGGCCCAACTCGGTGCCATGCGTATCTCCGACGAGATCGACGCGCTCGACGCGATGGCCGTGAGATCGATTCCGTTTCTCGCCAGCACACGTCTCGTCGCCGCAGCAGTCTGCGTGATCCCGATCTACATGGTGGGACTGCTCGGCTCGTTCGTCGCCACCCGTCTGGTGGTCGTCAACTTCCAGGGCAACTCCGCCGGTACGTACGACTACTACTTTCATCTCGCCCTCTCGCCGTCGGACCTGTGGTACTCACTGATCAAGGCGGTTGTGTTCGCGATGATCGTCGCGATCGTGCACTGCGCCTACGGTTTCTATGCCTCCGGCGGACCCGAGGGAGTGGGCCGGGCTGCGGGACGCGCGCTCCGCACGAGCATCCTGGCCATCGGAGTCACCGACGTCGTGCTCACCTTCGCCCTGTGGGGGCTCGTTCCCACCATCCCGGGAGTGGGGATCTCGTGACCTCCCCGCGCCGGACGAACAGAGCAGCCGGTCTCAGCCGGCCTGTCCTCGCGCTCATCGGTCTGGTCTCGACGGTGATCCTCGTCGTGAGCGGGGCGTTGCTCGTCGCATCCGGCGCAGGGTCGTTGTCGCGCGATCCGCGGGTCACCGCCACTCTCCCCGCCGAGGCCGGACTGATCTTCGGTTCCGCAGGTGTCCGATACCAGGGTGTACACGTGGGAAGCCTGGTCGAGCTCGACGCCGGAGTCACCAGTTCGCGCCTGACCATGCAGATCGACGCAGCGCAGATCTCCGAGATTCCTGCGTCGGTCCGGGTCCGCGTCGTGCCGCGCACGCTCTTCGGCGACGTGTTCCTCGAACTGGTACCACCGGAGGATCCGGAGCGGGGTCCACGGCTCGCCGAGGGAACCGAGCTGAGCGTCGACACGTCCTCGGAGTCCGTGCAGTTGGCGAACCTCTACTACCGCACCGCGGACCTGATGGAACAGCTTCGCCCGGAGCAGCTTTCGGTGGCGCTCGATGCGATGAGCCAGGCGCTGCAAGGACGGGGCGCTGCCCTCGGGGAGACGATCGACCGTATGTCCACGCTCGCGATCGAACTCGGCCCGCTCGTCGACGCGGGGATGGCCGCGGCCCCTCGGGTGGCGACCGTGAACGAAGCGCTCTCGGCCGCCACCGACGATGTCGTCACCATCATGGCGAACGTGTCCGAACTGTCGCAGGTGGTCCTCGAGCGCGAGGACGGTATCCGGCGCTTGCTCTCCGGCGGTGCGTCCCTCGGTCAGGAGGGCGCAGCGTTGCTTTCCGCGAACACGGACAACATGATCGCGGTGGTGCGGAACGGGGCGCCGGTGGTCGGTACGTTCGCGGGAAACACCACCGGACTCGACGAAACCCTTCGCTACCTGTCGATCTTCGGCGGTGCCGGTGCCCGGGTGTTCTCCTCCGGCAGGTTCGACATCACCGCGGTTCCCGACTTCTCCGACCCGATGCCCTACACGGCCGAAGACTGCCCGAGATACCCCGGGATGGACGGCGCGAACTGCGGCGATCCGGTGCGGAGATCGGCGCCGAACCGGTCGTCGGTTCGTTCCGCATCAGCAGAGCGTGCGCCGCTGGGCTATCTCGAGCAGATCGCGGCGGGCGTTGCGCCCGACGCGGCGGCCACCGGCGTCGACCCGTCTGCAGCGGTATCGCTGTTGCTCGCACCGTTGGTTCGCGGCGCGGAGGTGAGCATCCCGTGAGTGCGATCACCGGGCCCGCGTTGCGTCTGGGGGCCTTCTGCCTCGTCGGGGTCGTCGCCGCCGCCGTCGTCGGAAACACCCTCGACCAGCCTGTCGTCGGGTCCACCCGTGAATACTCCGCCGAGTTCACCGATGTCGAAGGCCTCACTCCCGGAAGCGATGTCACCCTGGCCGGCGTCCGCGTGGGCAAAGTCGCGGAGGTCGCTTTCGCGCCGCAGGAAGACGGAAGCTCCCGTGCACTGGTCCGATTCGACATCGAATCCGATCAGCGACTCACCTCGGACGTCACCGCGAAGGTCAACTACGGAGACATGATCGGAGTCCGGTACGTGGCTCTGCACCTGCCGGCCGACACGACAGGCGGGGAACTCGAAGAGGGTGCGACGATCCCCCTCGACCGCACCGCGCCGCCCGTCGATCTCACCGCGCTGGTGAACGGCTTCAAACCGTTGTTCGAAGCGATAGATCCCGCACAGATCAACACACTCGCGGTCTCGGTCGTGGAGGCGTTCCAGGGCCAGGGCGGAACCCTCGAGTCGCTGCTTCTGCACGTCGCGTCGGTCAGTGCGGACATGGTCGATCAGGAGCAGGTGTTCAACGAGGTGATCGGAAATCTCGAACAACTCGTCACTGTCGTGGACCGGCGCAACGACGAGGTCTCGTCGCTGATCTCGGGTATGGCGGCGGTGAGCCAGGCACTCGCCGGCGATTCCACCCGGCTCGCCGCGCTGGTCGACCGCGGTAGCTCCGCAGTACGGGCGACGGCCACGCTCATGTCCGGCGCTGTCACGCCGCTCGATACCGCGGTGACGGACCTGCGGTCGATGACCGACGCGTGGATACCGCAGACCGGTAACTTCGACCGAGCGATGGCTGAGCTTCCCGGACTTGCGGACAGCATCAACAGAATCGGCGACTACGGCGGCTGGCTCAACCTCTACATGTGCAACTTCACCGTCCTGTCCGGAGACTTCGAAACGAATCTTCTCGGCAGCCGTTACTCGGAGGTGTGCCGATGAAGGTGGCACGTGAGATGAGGGACGTGATCGCGGCGATCTTCTCGGGGCGCCACGACCGGAATGCGAATCCCATCCTGCTCGGCATGATCGGTATCGTCGTGGTCGCCGTGGTGATGATCGGCGCGCTGGCATTGCCGCATCTGACCTACCTGTTCAGAACACAGTCCTACACGGCAGAATTCGTCAATGCCGCGGGTCTCGCCCCCAACGACCCCGTGTACGTGGCTGGTGTCCCCGCCGGGCGGGTCGAGCGGATGGAGATGGCAGGCGACCGCATTCTCGTCGATTTCCGGATCGACCGGATGCAGGATCTGGGTGACCGCACCACCGCCGAGATCAAGCTCAAGACCATCCTCGGCAAGCGGTATCTCTCGGTGACACCGGCAGGTGCCGGGGAACTCACCGACAGCCGGATCCCGTTGTCCCGCACTTCCGTGCCCTACAGCCTCGACGAGTTGACCACCGACGCCCAGAACGTCAGCGGGGGCCTGGACATCGAAGCGCTCGAAACGATGATGCAGACCCTCACCGACGCCATGCCGTCCGACTCACAACACATCGCCGACGCGCTGGCGGGTGTCGAAGCAACATCGCAGATGCTGGTGCGCAACGACTCTCGTATCACGTCGTTGCTCCGTTCGGCGAAGTCGCTGACCTCGGTGGTCGCCACGCAGAGCGAGGACGTCTCCGTCCTGGTCCGGAACGCGACGGCTGTCGTCGGTATCCTCGCCGCACGCAAGGAGGCGCTCGTTCGCCTCGTCGACGATCTGCGCGAACTCACCGGGACCACAGCGGAATTCCTCACCGACAACTCCGGCGAACTCGACGCGCTCCTTGTGAACCTCGAATCGGTCACCGCGACGCTCGCCGCCAACGCGGCGAACATCGACGAGATTCACACGAAGCTGCCCGCGGGTCTGCGCGCCGCGACCGACGCCTCCGGAAACGGTAACTGGGTCGACGTGCATGCCCCCGCCGGTCCGGTGCCGGACAACGCGTTGTGCTCCATAGGAGTGATGGAGGGGTGCAATTGAACGGGACGGCAAGAACCCGGCTTGTACGCGGCATCGTGATCGTGGTCGTCCTCGGACTGTGCGCGGCCGGTGTTCGGTACGTCGTGGGGCCCGATCGCACCCGAACCGTGGTCGCGCAGTTCGCATCGGTCAACGGGATCTACCCCGGCAGCAAGGTGGCCGTGCTCGGACTCCCTCTCGGCACCGTCGAGGAGGTGCGGCCGGCCGGCCGGGTCGTCGAGGTCACGATGACGGTTCCGAGCGACGTGATGCTGCCCGCCGACGTATCGGCGTTCGTCATGAACCCCGCCGTGATCAGCGACCGGTTCATCGAACTCGGACCGGCATACCGGGACGGCCCGACACTTCAGGACGGCGACGTCATCCCCGTCGAGCGCAGCCATGCGCCGATCAACTGGGACGAACTGCTGGAAAGCGTGGACATGCTCGCAGCGGCGTTCGGACCCGAAGGTGGTGAACTCGGCCGCACCCTCGAAGTCGCAGCCGACGCGACCGCCGGAATGGGCGACGACATGAACCGCGCGATCACCGCGTTGAGCCAGGCCACGTCGGTCGTCGGCGCCAAGTCCGAGGACATCGGCGGAGTCGTCGACGACCTCGCGGTCGCGATCGGCGCCGTGAACGCCCGGGAAGGCGACCTCGCCGCGCTCGTCGACGGAATGGGTGAACTGGGCGAAGAGTTGCAGCGCCAGAATCTCGATGTCGGTACGCCGATCGATCAGCTCACCGTGGTTCTCGACAGACTCGACACCCTGCTCGACGACCGAGGCGGTGACATCGAGCAGATCATGGCGAACGCGCGAACCCTCACCGACACGTTCGCAACACACGAGGTCGGGCTGGCAGAGATCTTCGACGTGCTGCCTCTGGCGATGCAGAACATCGACAACGCCATCGGACCCGACGGCCGGGCGCGGATCCGGCTCAACATCTCCACACAGATCGGACAGTTCCCCCGCGCGCAGGAACTCTGCGCGCAGGAACCGCTGCCGCTGTGTACCGGTGCGGGATTCACCAACCCCATCACCGTGCCCTTCGACCTCACCGACCCCTACGAAGACCTCGTCCCCGAAGCTCTGGACCGGGCACTGAACGAAGTGGGAACACGATGACGCGGGCACTTCGCGCGGCGGGGGTCCTGGCGGCGGTCGCGGTGCTCTCCACCGGGTGCGGTCCGAGCCTGCACGAACTGCCGCTCGGCCGGACCGGATCCGGCGACACCTACACCGTCACGGCCGTGTTCGAGAGTGCCGACCGGCTCGATCCGGGAGCGGAAGTACGGGCCGGACAGGCCGTCGTCGGCCGTGTCCACACATTGCGGACCGACGGCGTGCGGGCGTATCTCGATCTCAGCATGTCGACGTCGGTGGACCTCCCGGCGAATGCCGGAGCTTCCGTGCGACTGCCGTCGGCGCTGGGCAGTCCCTTCGTGCAGATCGACATGCCCGCGGAGGCATCCCCGGAGTTGCTGTCGGACGGGGACACGATCGAGCGGACGGAGGTGGGACCGGACATCGAGGCAACCTTCGCCATGCTCGGCCAGCTGGTCAACGGCAGCGGACTCGACCAACTCCGCACCATCACCGCCGAACTCGATGCCGCCTTCGGTGGCCGCGGGGAGAAGGTCCGCGACCTGCTCACGCGTCTGGAGGCGACGACAGCGCTGGCCGACGAGAACAGTGCCCATTTCGAACGCACCCTGGTCGCAGTGGAGTCGGTGTCGGGACGGCTTGCGCAGCAACAGGACTTACTCGACCGCAGCATCGACGAGAGCTCGCGGATGGTGACGTTGCTCGCCGAGCAACAGCAGGATCTGACCACCCTCGTGTCGAGTACGGCCGCGGTGTCCGAGTCGGTGGACGTGGTGATGCGCGATTCCGGCACCATCGGGGGCGCGGTGGAGGATCTGGCCGACATCACCTCCGGCATCAGGGATTTCAACAACACGGTGGAGGCGGCGCTCGTCAACATGAACGAGTTCATGGACGGTTTCCGCCGCGCGACCCCGGGCGACTACCTGATCTTCGACGGCGCGTTCGACATTCCCGCCGCCATCGATCTGCTGGTGACGGGCGGGGTACCGCTCGACGGGGGGCCGGTGGTGCCGATGCCGCAGGCCGACATCGCGTCCGGCTTGTCCGAACTTCTCCGAGGTGGTGTCCGGTGATCCGCCCGGTGAAGGTGCAGGTCACCTTGTTCGTGATCGTCGGCCTTCTCGCGACGATCTTCGGAGTCCGGTACGTGCTGGGGCCGCAGAGTCTCGGCGGCGCGATCGGACTCCGCGCACACCTCACCGATGCCCGCGGGATCGGTCCCGGTACGTCCGTGACATACCGGGGAGTCGCGGTGGGAGAGATCGATTCCATCGAGGTCGCGCCGGGCGGACGGGGGTCCGACGCGGTGCTCTCCCTCGACCCGGGCACCCGGATTCCCGTCGGCAGTACCGCAAGGGTGGTCACCGCTACGGCGATCGGCATCCTCACGCTCGACATCGAGCCCGAGAAGGACGACGGCCCGTACCTCGAGACCGGCGACGAAATCCTCGTGCCCGCCGAGGACCAGAGCCTTCGACTCGATCAGATGCTGATCCGGATGACGTCGCTCGTCGAGAGTCTGGATGCGGACTCGCTCGTCACGCTCGGGGAGACCTGGGGGACTGCACTGGAAGGGACGGGACCGGACCTGCAGGCGCTGCTCGAGAACGCCGGCACCTTGTCGCGGATGGTGGAGGAGCGGGCGCCTGCTCTCGCCACGCTGCTCGACGAGGGCCTCGACCTCGTCGATGCCCTGGCCCGCAACTCCGACTCGTTCCCCGGCACGGTCGCGGCGGTGCGAGATGTGTCCGACCAGTTGGTGGGCAGCAAGGATTCGCTCGTCTATCTGCTCGACCGCTCACCGGAGGCCCTGGCACGCACGGAGGATCTGTTCGCGGCCACCGAGGACAACTTCGGTGTTCTGCTCACGAATCTGGTGACGGTCGGTGAGGTGCTCGGGCCCCGGACTCCGGCGTTGGCGGCGGGTCTCGTGTCGATGCCGGCCGCGATGAAGGACCTCGACCGCGTCGTGGTGGGTGACCGCGGCAACTTCTCGCTGGTGGCCACGCAGGGACCGGTGTGTTACTACGACACCCCTCGCCGCACGATTCCGGACTACGGCCCCCGGCAGCCGAACCTCTCGCTCTACTGCCCTCCGGGTGACGGGCTCGCCCAGCGTGGTGCCCGGGTGGCTCCGAGGCCGAACGACCTGGGCTTGCAGAACCAGACCACGCCGGGCGGGGTGACCGGTCCCGACCTCGCCGACGACCCGCTGCTCATTCCGACCGGGGTGGAAGCGCTGAACTACTGGCAGACGCTGTTGGAAGGATTGGGCAACTGAGATGACACGAGCTACCGGTACCTCGGAGGACGCGGTCACTACGGATGGCGGCACGGAAGGCACAACCGTGTCGCCGGACGCGCGGCGCACATCCCGGAGGGGTGGCCGGGCACGATGGGCGGTTGTGGTCCTGATCGCGGCGCTGCTCGCCACCGCGGCGTTCTTCGGGTTCCGGTGGTGGCAGGCGGAACAGACGGCCGCCTTGCGCGACGACGCCGTGACGAAGGCCCGCGAATACGCGGTCATGCTGGGTACGTACGACTACCGCACGTTCGACGACTCCCTCGCCGCCGTCACCTCGAACTCCACCGAGGAGTTCGCAGCGAAGTACGAGGGTGTCGCGGGCGATCTGCGCGGACTCGTCGAGAACGGCCAGGGAACGTCCGTCGCGCGCGCCGACCACGCCGGACTCGAGCGTCTCGACGGTGAGACCGCCACGGTGCTCGTCTTCCTCGATCAGGACGTCACGAATGCGGTGGTGCCCGACGGTCGCACCGACGCGACACGCTTCCTCATCACCTTGAAGCGAGGCGACGACCGCTGGCTTCTCGACGGCGCCGACGCCGCGTGACCGACCGGTGCACGCCGCCGGCCATCGATGCGACCGTTTGCAACTCTCGACAATCTGACTATCTTCATTGAGAAGTTGGATTATCGAATATGAGAATGCTCTTCGAGGGCAGGTAACGGCAGAGCGATCGCCGGAAAGGCGCACGGGTGACGATGCGGTTCATCTTCCACTACCCCGAGATCAACGGCCCCGAGGGCGACGTCCTCGACCCCGGATCCGTCCGTGAGGTCGCGGTGGCAGCCGAGCGTGCCGGATTCGACGCGTTCTCCTTCAGCGAGCATCCCGCCCCGGGTGCTCGTTGGCTTTCCGCCGGTGGACATCAGACACTCGACCCGTTCGTCGCCCTCGGGTATGTGGCGGGTGCGACCGAGCATCTCCGTCTTCTCACCTATCTGGCCGTCGCGCCGTACCGGAATCCCCTGTTGCTGGCCAAGGCTGCGGCGTCGCTCGACAAGATCTCCGGGGGACGGTTCCTGCTCGGAATCGGCACGGGTTACCAGAAGAGCGAATTCCATGCTCTCGGAGTCGACTTCGCCGAGCGCAACGCGCTGTTCGACGAGGCGCTCGACGTGTTGCCTCTGCATTGGAGCGGCGAGCCGTTCAGCTACGAAGGCCGTCACTTCAGCGCGCACAACATCATTGCCCGGCCGCGTCCGGTCCAGAATCCGATCCCGATCTGGATCGGCGGCAACTCCGCGCTCACGCGCCGCCGCGTAGCCCAGCGAGCACAGGGATGGATGCCGATGTCGGGTGGTGCCCAACTCAGCGCAACCGCCCGTACGCAGGAACTCGGACCCGTCGATCGACTTGCCGGCCAGATCGCCGACGTGCGCGAGGCCGCAATCGCGGCGGGCCGCACCGACCACATCGATGTCGTCTACTCCTACAGCGGCGAGATCGGCGGCACGGGTGTACACCCCGACCGGCACCGCGAAGTCTTCGCCGATCTGGAGAAAGCGGGAGTCGACTTCGTCACGGTGTCGTGCCCCATCGAGGGTTTGTCGGCCACCGTCGACTTCCTCGAAGCCTTCGGCGCCACCTACCTGTAGTGAAAGAGACTGCCGCCGTGCATAACACCACCGCCGTTCGGAACGCCGCTACCACGGAGAATGCCGCCACGCAGGACACCACCCAGGGGAACAACTCGGCCGGGGGTTGGTTCGCCGAACGCGCAGGTCTCGCCGGCACCGTCGCCGTGATCACCGGTGGGGCGGGCGGTCTCGGTGAGGCGATCGTCCGCGACCTCGCCACCAACGGCGTGCGACCCGCCGTCCTCGACATCGACCGCAACGCAGTCGACGCACTCGATGCGTCGCTGCGCGAGAGCGGCGTCGACGCCCTCGTCCGGCACGGTGACGCCCGGGACCCGGAGACGCTCGAGGCTCTGTTCGGTGCTGTCGACGAGCGATGGGGGAGACTCGACATCCTGGTGAACATCGTCGGGGGAACGTTCCGCTCGCCGTTCGCCGACACCAAGCCCAAGGGCTGGGACGCTCTCCTGCGTACCAATCTCTCCCATGTACTCCATGCGTGCTCGCTTGCCGTGCCACGCATGCAGAGCGGCGGCCGTGGGGGAAGCATCGTCAACCTCACGACCATCGAGGCCCACCGTGCCGCCCCCGGTTTCGCGGTCTATTCGGCGGCGAAGGCCGCCGTCGAGCAGTTTGCCCGCACCCTTGCGGTCGAGGTGGCACCCGACGGCATCCGTGTGAACAACGTGGCGCCGGACTTCGTTCCGACGCCCAATCTCGACAAACTCGCCGTGGGCGAGCACGCGCTCGCGGATTCGCGCAGCGCCGGTATCGCCATTCCGATGGGTCGGGTCGGGCACGTCCACGACGTGTCCAATTGCGTCGTGTTCCTGGCGTCGGGACTGTCGTCCTTCGTCACCGGGACGACGCTCCACCCCGACGGCGGCACACTCGCGTCGTCGGGGTGGTTCAACTGGCCCGGTACGGGATGGGCCAACTATGCGCCGGACAGTGTGCTCGCCCGAGCGTCGTCGGGGCTCGGCGAGTAGTTCCGTGGGATCGTGAAGGTCGCTGCCACAACGAGTATCGCGACCACGAAGCATGCCACCGTGTACCAGAGGCTGCCTACCGGATCACCGTTGTCGGTCACGCCGTCGGTGGCCGCGAAGTAATCGGGGAGCGCGCTCGCCCACATCACCGCCATCACGCCCAGGTACACGATGCTGAAATACCGTACGAAGTCGTTGGAGTACGCGGGTGTCTCCGGCGATCCGGGTGCCGAAGCGGTGCGCAACCGACGCCATTGCCGTGCGAGCACGTAGATCGCGACGGCGGAGAGGATGACGAGTTCGGCCGCGTAGATCGTCGCGCGGACGGTGGTGCTGCCCATGCCGATGACGGTCGCGGGGGCCGGCAGGATCACCGTTCCCAGGGAGGCCAGGAGGCCGACGACCACTGTGCGCCAGACCAGTTCGAGTCCCCCGAACGTGCGTCCGGCATCGGCGTGGCGCCCGACGAAGAACTGGACGCAGAACGCCAGGGACATGGGCCACAGCGCGGCGAACACGACCACGCTCGGCAGCGGCACCGAGTCGAAGAACGGTTGGTTGACCGGATTGTCGAGAGACCACTCCCACCACCGCAGTTGCGGACCGAGGTGATCGAAGATCTCGTAGAACGCGTGATGCACGAAGCCGACGCACGCCGCCCCGATCAGGGTGCCGTACTGCCGGAACACTCCGAGCATCCGGACGATCTCGAACGCGATCGTCGCCATGAGCGGATAGATCGCGATGATGTACAGCGGGAGGCGGCCCCACATGAACTCGACCGTGAACACGTTGTGCGCGAACATCGTATCCACGTACTCCTCGACTCCGAAGGCGTCGGGGAAGTACAGCAGCGGTTCGATGATGAACAGGAACGCGAGCGTTCCGAGCCACACGACGAGGTTGGTGGGATCACCTGTGCGGCGGAGCCGGACGATCGCGTAGACCAGGGCCAGAACCGCACCCACCACGATCGTCGCTTCGAGCACCGGAAGCGTCCAGTTCTCGAGGGCGAAGGGGCTGCGCAGTTCGAAGAGCCCACCGGCGTCGGCGCACGAGAATCCCAAGCGCGCCGCGAGGTCCTCGAAGGTGGTGGAGCAGAGGTCCGACATCACTCCGCCTCTCGCGTGGATACGGTCTCGGCGGTGTACCAGTGCGAGACGTCGTAGCCGGAATCGAACCGTTCGAACCACACGTCGGCGAGCGCGGGAAGCTTCTCGTGATCGGGGTTGTGCTTGGGCAACTGACTGCGGACGACGCCGGCCAGCGCGACCAGTTGCTCACGCAGGGGCAGGACGTCGAAGGCCCGCGGCATCGGCCCGTGGTCTTCGGCGCGCAGGAACGGCAGGCGCTTGCGCAGGTGCTGCTTGCGGCGGTGCGACGCGAACATCGACATCGCGTCGATCTTCCGTTCCTCGATCGGGACGTGCTTGTTGAAACCCTCGCAGGCGATCGCGATCACATCGAGCACGTGCTTGAAAACCGATGGGGCCATGCGCATCCGGTACAGGTCGCTGCCCACCACTGCGTCGAAGATGATGAGCGCCGAACTGCGGTGCTCGACCTCTTCGACGAAGTGCCAGATGAACAGCGACGCGACCCGGTCGTCGCCGGGGCGGAACAGATGCGAATCGTTGTCGAGCATCAGCTTGAACACCGGCGTGAAGGTTGCTTCCAGATCCGCGGTGTAGGCGAGACGGTACTCGAGGGATTTCTCCGCGGTGAGGCGGTCGAACGCCGCGACGACCTCGTCGAGGGTCTCCTGCAGACCCGGGTAGTGCCTGATCAGACCCTTGACGTGTTGCCGGTGGGCAGTGGAGTGCTGCCCCTCCTGGTACATGAAGGCGTTGGCTTCCTCGACCACCTTCGGGTCGGCGATCCGGTGCACGACCTCCTGGACCATGTTCACGATCATTTTCTCGAAACCGATCGCGAGGAACGACACCGCGTTGGCCATGCTCGAGAACGCCGGGTTCTCCTCGTTCCACAGAAAGGGCACGTCGTAGTCCGCGAACGCGAACCGCATCTTTCGGACCTGCAGATTTGTCATTTCGGCACTACCTCGTCTCGTGCCCGCCTCGGGGAGGCCGGGCAGGTGGGGCCCCGGGTGCGAGGCCTCGGTTCGGCGTGACCATACATCAGAGCGACCCTTTGTATGATAGGAATCCCGCTGCCGATCCGGTGAGGTCGCCGGTGCCCGCGACGGACCCCGTGCGCGACTGCCCGCCGTGTTACCGTCGGGTTCTTGTTGCAGGTCGCGGTACCCCGAGGAAGCAGATTGTGGCGCGGAGACGTGGTTGGGGCGGGCGTCCTCCCGTCGACGACGAGGAGGCCTCGCAGCGGATCGTCGCGGCAGCGGTGGAGCTGATCGCCCGGTCCGGGTCGGAAATCAGCATCGCCGATGTCGCGCAGTCGCTCGGTGTCATCCGCCAGACGGTGTACCGGTACTTCGCCAGCGCCGATGCGTTGATGCGCGCGGCCGCGATCGCATCGGTCGAAGGATTCCTCGATCGGCTCGCCGGCAGGGTTGCCGGCATCGGCGCCCCTGCCGAGGCGATGGTCGAAGGCGTGGTGTTCACGTTGGCGGAAGTCCGGCGAACCCCGCACCTGGGCATCCTGCTCTCGAGTACGTATTCGGACCCACATCCGGAAGTGATCGCCTCCGGCGAAGCGCGTGCCTTCGGCATGACCATGATCCGGCGGTTCGACGTCGACTGGGAGCACTACGGGTACGACGACGAGTCGCTGGGCCAACTGGTCGAGTACGTGCTGCGCACGATGCAGTCGTTCTTCGTCTCCCCGGGCGACCCGCCCCGCAGCGACGACGAACTGCGCCGGTATCTGCACCGATGGATGGGGACCGCGATCCTTGCACAGAACCGTGAGCGCTTGCACCCACGTGTGTGACGTAGGTAACATTACAAGTGCGAATCGAGCCGACGACGTCCGCGGACGACAGAGGAG
>JAEZDV010000176.1 GCA_023417985.1 Actinomycetes bacterium
CCCCCCCCCCCGCCGGGCTGGGTCCCCAACCCGGTTCCGCCCCGGAGGGGCCACACGGTTATTCGTTATCGCTGAGGGGACCGAGTTCGGCTTCGAGGACTTCCTGCACGACGCGCATCGCCGCCAGCCCGGCCGGGGCACCGCAGTACGCGCTGCAGTGGATGACGGATTCGACGATCTCGGTGCGCGTCACACCGTTGCGAAGTGCACCGCGGACGTGCCCGCGAAGTTCGTTCTCGGCGCGCAGGGCGATGAGCATACCGAGGTTGAGCAGGCTGCGACTGCGGCGATCCAGGCCCGGTCGCGACCACACCGCACCCCAGGCGTGTTCGGTGACGAACTCCTGCATCTGTTCCGAATCGGTGCCGCGTGCGCGGTCGAAAGCACGCTCGACGAAGTCGTCTCCCATGACTTCCCGCCGGATCTCGAGTCCCGCTGCGAACCCCGGGCTGTATTCGGCGTCGGTCATGCCACTGCTCCTTGTCGGCCTGTCACCGACCGGTTCGATGACCGCAGAGATTCTATGCTGCCACCGATCGGCGCCCGGTCATAGCGTGCAGGACCCCGCGGAGAGCTCCCAGCAGCATGTTGCCGGGGGAGAAGTGGTCGTCCCACACGGCGATCCGGCCGTCGCGCAGATGGAACGTGCCGCACACCCAGAATCCGATGTCCACAGGTCCGAGGCGGAAGATGTCGGTCCGTTCGGTGAGAACCACGTCGCCGTCCGTTGCGATGTGGTGGGTCACGACGTCGAACCCGACCCACGGGCGTGCCATTCCGTGGAGCATTCCGCGTACCCGCTTGTGCCCGCGCACGGTCGGGAGGGAGGTGTTGTGCCATGCGATGTCGTCTGTGAGCAGATCGGTGGCGGTGTCGAGGTCCCCCGACGCCAGCGCGTCGAGGAAACTCCGAACCGTGCCGATGGAGTTATCCGAGGTCGGGTTGGTCGTGCTGTCCTCGCTCATGTGTCTCCTTTGCGGAAAGTACCCAGGCTGTTGGTGTCCCAGTATTCGAATGTGACGTCGTCCGGTGTGAACGTGGCTTTCGAGATCGTGCCGTCGGGGGCGTTCTCGTTGCTGAGCGGGAATGTGAACACGTCGCCGTCCCAATGCGTCAGCGGGTACGCCCGGTCGTCGGGGCCGATCACGAGTTGCAGCGCACCGTCGTTCTCTTCGATCCGTGCCGGGCCGAAGTACTCGTTGTCGTAGGTGCCCGTGTAGTCGGCGAGGGGCTTGGGCGGCGCCGGATCGGCCGGTGGCGACTGACCGACGAGCGATCCGACCGGATCGGCGAAGCGCGAGAGCGCCTCGGTGTACAGCCCCGCCCAGTCTTCGCGGACCTCCCCGAACTGCACCAGATCGGCGAACTCCGCCGCGAGAGTCTCCGGCACGCCGATGGGCGCAGCGTTCGTCAGGACCACGATCGCGACGTCGGCGGACGGAATCGCGGTGAACGCGGTCGCGGCGCCCGAAGCGAAAGCGCCCGAGTGACTCAGGATCACGCGACCGGCGGCACTCGTGCCTACATTGAAGCCGTAGCCGTAGAAGCCCGCACGGCTGTCCGGTGTCTCGGGCGGTGCCGACGTCGCCTGGGGTGTGAATGCTGCCTGCAACGCGGCGGGCGACGCTATGCGTCCACCGTCGTACTCGCCGTTCGCGAGCAGCACGGTCAGCCATTTCGCGACGTCCTCGACCGACGAGCTGACTCCGCCGGCCGGGGACTGCTCGTCCGGCACCCGCACGTCGCGTGCCACGTATTCCCCGTCGACGAGGATGTGCCCGGGGGCGCGGTTCTCCTGCGCCGCGAAGTCGGCGAACCGCGAACTCGTCGATGTCATGCCGAGAGGTTCGTAGAGCACTTGCTCGGACAGATCGGACCAGTCCTCCCCGGAGGCCACCGCGACGGATTCGGCTGCGGCTGTGAGCCCGAAGTTTGTGTAGTCGTAAGTGATTCGATACGGGCTCAACGGTAGGTAACGGAGACGTTCGATCACTTCGCCGCGGTCGTAGCCGATGTCTTCGAGGTCGTCGCCCGCATGCTCGGGAAGACCGGAGCGATGCGAATACAGGTCTCCGACGGTGACATGGGAACCGACGTAACTGTCGGCGAGGGTGAATGTCGGGAGGTGTTCGACGACGGGCGTCTCCCAGGACACGACCCCCTCGTCGACCTGGTGCGCCACGACCGTCGAACCGATGGGCTTGGACATCGACGCAAGCTGGAAGACCGTCTGCGTATCGATCGGCTCGTCGGATCCTTCCCGGCGCACCCCGAAGCCTTCGGCGAACACGGTCTCGCCGCCGTGCACGACCGCCACGGCCATACCCGGAATGCCGGAACTGTCCATCAGCCCCTGGGCGAGTTCGCCGACCTGGGCCACCGCGTCGTCGATCCGGCCGTCGGGGATCGCGACCCCCGCGACCTGCGGTGGCGACATGGCGGCGGAGGGATCCGTCGTTGTCGAGGCTTCCGCACCGGACGACGGCGATCCGGTGTTCTCGGTGCTGTCGGCGGTGTCGGTGCTCGTGGATGCGCACCCCGCGGCGACGAGTGCCATGACGGCCACTGCCATGGACGAACGGTGACGGCGTGAAACTCGCATATGGGCCTCTTTCCGCTGCGTCGGATCCTAACGGCAGCACAGGCGCGGTGACGCCCGATCGAAGACCGCGCGTCGATACGACGGAAACGCCAATTTCGTTGCCGAGATCGGGCACCCTGGAAATCGGTGTGAGTCCGAACGTCCGGCAGTGTCGCGCGACGGGACTGCGAGCCATCGAGGAGCGACGCCATGAGAATTTCACGAAGAAGTGCGTCCATCGCTGCGGCCGTGGCCGCCGTCGGACTGGTGGCCGTCGGGTGCGGCGACGACAACTCCGCATCCGACGTGGTGGGCAGCGCGACCAGCGCCGTCGGATCCGCAGCCGAGAGTGTCGGGTCGCAGGCTCAGAGCGCGGTCGAGTCGATCACCGCCGGCGAGGACGCAGACAGCACGGCCGGTGGCGAACCGTCCGAGCCGGCAGCCGACCAGTCGAGCGCCGTGCCCGGGCCGAACGGAGAAGAGGTCGAACTCAGCGGACCGATCCTCGCCAAGTACCTGGAATCCGGCGGCGCGGAGAGCCCGCTGGGCAACGCGACCGGAAACCAGGAAGAGGTCGGGGACGGCTACGTCGCCGAGTTCGACGGCGGCATCATCGCCTGGAGCCCGGACACCGACGCCCACATCGTGTGGGGCGAGATCCGGGTCGCGTGGGAGGCGGACGGAGGCGCGGGCGGCGTACTCGGATTCCCCGTCAGCGACGAGGAAACGGTTCCCGGAGGATTCCGCAGCAACTTCCAGTCCGGCTACATCACCTACATCGACGGAGCCACCGAGGTCGTCCAGGAATGACGCGCGCCCGCGCCGGGCGGGTCAGCCCTCGCGTTCGACGCGCGTCATCGCGAGCACGTCGAGGCGCCGGTCGAGTTCTTCCTCGCTGAGGTTCTCTCCGATCAGTCCGCGGTCCAGGACGGTCTGACGGATGGTCTTGCCTTCCTTCAGTGCCTCTTTCGCCACGGCCGCGGCTTCCTCGTACCCGATCGCGGAATTGAGCGGTGTGACGATCGACGGCGAGGACTCCGCGAGGGTACGCAGGTGCTCGACGTTGGCGGTGAGTCCCTCGATGCAACGGTCGGCGAACAGGCGGGAGACGTTGGCGAGCAACCGGATCGACTCGAGCAGATTGCGGGCCATCATCGGGATGTAGACGTTGAGTTCGAACGCGCCACCCGCACCACCCCACGCGATAGCGGCGTCGTTACCGACGACCTGAGCCGCCACCTGCGTAACTGCCTCGGGGAGAACGGGATTGACCTTGCCTGGCATGATCGAGCTGCCCGGCTGCAGATCCGGAAGACGGATTTCCGCGAGACCGGTGAGCGGCCCCGAGCCCATCCAGCGCACGTCGTTGGCGATCTTGGTGAGCGACACCGCGACGGTCCGGAGCGCGCCGGACGCCTCGACGAGTCCGTCACGTGCAGCCTGTGCCTCGAAGCTGTCCAGCGCGGGACGGAGGTCTTCGACACCCGTCGCCTTGACGAGTTCCGCCACCACCCGGACACCGAAGTCTTCGGGTGCATTGAGACCGGTGCCGACTGCAGTCCCCCCGATGGGGAGTTCTCCGAGCCGCGGCAACGTCGCGCCGAGCCGCTCGATGCCCGCTTCGATCTGCCGGGCGTAACCGCCGAACTCCTGACCCAGCGTCACCGGGACGGCGTCCATCAGGTGCGTGCGGCCCGACTTGACGACGGTGCGCCACTCCTCGGACTTCGCAGCCAGCGCCGCGCGGAGGTGTTCGAGCGCCGGGATCAGATCCTTCACGACCGCTTCGGTCGCCGCGACATGCGTCGCGGTGGGGAAGGTGTCGTTCGAGGACTGCGACATGTTGACGTCGTCGTTGGCGTGAACCTCGACACCCGACCGGCTCGCGAGCGAGGCGATGACCTCGTTGGTGTTCATGTTCGAACTGGTGCCGGATCCCGTCTGGAAGACGTCGATCGGGAACTGGTCGTTGTGCTTGCCCGCGGCGATCTCGTTCGCGGCCGCGATGATCGCGTCGGCCTTCGCGGCGTCGAGCAATCCGAGGTCCTTGTTGACCTGGGCGCATGCACCTTTGAGCAGGCCCAGAGCGTGGATCTGTGCCGGTTCGAGCGGGCGACCCGAGATGGGGAAGTTTTCCACGGCACGCTGAGTCTGGGCTCGCCACAGGGCATCTACCGGAACCCGGACTTCACCCATCGTGTCGTGCTCGATACGGAACTGCTGGGAAGACTGTTCGGATGTGTCGGTCATGAATCCACCGTATGCCCGGCACCCCTACGGTGCGGGGGGGGGGGGGGG
>JAEZDV010000185.1 GCA_023417985.1 Actinomycetes bacterium
CCCCCCCCCCCGCCCGGGGCCCCGGGGGCGGGGCCCTTCGTGCGGTCGTGTTCGTCAGACCGTGGTGCGAGCCCGGGTGCGGGCGTTGCGGCGCTTGAGTGCGCGTCGCTCGTCTTCGCTCATGCCGCCCCACACGCCGGCGTCCTGACCGGACTCGAGGGCCCAGGAAAGGCACTCGGCGGTGACGGGGCAACGGTTGCACACGAGCTTGGCATCGGCGATCTGCGCGAGAGCCGGGCCGCTGTTACCTACCGGGAAGAACAGTTCCGGATCCTCGTCGCGGCAGATGGCTTCGTGGCGCCAGTCCATGCTTCTACTCTCCTTCGATGGTGCTGTGCACCGGATGATTGTCTGTGCGTGTTCACGCTTGCGACGCGAAGTATTTCCGCGCGGTTACTTGTGAATGCTTTCACGAACAAGCGTGAAGTCAAGAGAATCGACCGCGACCGTGTGGAAGCTCACGCCGACGAGAGGGCGAAGCATTCGTCAAACTTTCTTTCTACACGTGTTCGGGCCGAAAAGTAAGCAGAATCACAATATTCGAGGTGGTTGCTCACTGTGCAGGAGCGACGACTTCGAGTATCGACGGCACGGATACGAACTCGACCTCGGTGCGAAGTCCCAGGTAGTCGCCGTCCACCTGAAGGCCGATCGGGCGTGTCGACCGTGCGGTCACGCGGGCGACGTCGTCCGCGCGCAGCAGATGCGGCGACGACGGCTCGCCGTTCCGTGCAAGCAACTGCCGGACCACGCGCAGGCTCGGCAGCACCCGCATCGTCGCCATCGCGAACACCCCGAGTCCCGTTCGGAACGACGTGCTCGGATTCGTATGGACCGGTCGGGTGTCGAGGAACGTCCACGGGCTCGAGTTGGACACGAAGGCGTAGTACACCCCGGAGACCGGGGCCTCGCCGGGTAACTCGAGCGTGAGTGCGGGTTCGTTCCGTCTGGAGGCGAAGAACTGCGTGATCGAGTGCCGCACATAGCGCGCACTCGTCACCTTCTTCCCGCCGAGACGGCTCAGATCGATCGCTTCGCAGACCTGGGCATCGAGTCCGAGGCCGGCATTGAACACGAACCATCGCCCGTCGCAGTGGCCGAGCCCGATGCGGCGGGAGGCGCGACCGGCGAGCAGCGAAAGGAGTTGTTCCGTCGCTTCCATCGGGTCCGCCGCGACGCCGAGCGATCGAGCGAACACGTTCGCCGATCCACCGGGCACCACCGCCAGACGAGGCAGCGACGGGTCGGGTCCACGGTCGGGCGACGGGCCGAGCAACCCGTTGACGATTTCGTTCACAGTCCCGTCGCCGCCGTGCGCGATGACCACGTCCATCCCGTCGGCGTGCGCCGAACGCGCCAGGTCGGCGGCGTGCCCCCGGTGCGTCGTGTGCGCGACCGTGAGCTGGGTTCTGCTCGACAATGCGTGAGCCAGCCGGTCGCGACCGGCCGGAGTGGTGGTCGTCGCATTCGGGTTCACGATCAGCAGGGCACGCACGGAGCATCAGCCTAAGTGCTATCGCGCCGGTCCACTACGCTGGTCGGGTGCCCACTGAAACACCCCGCACTCGTACTCCGTCGACCGTCCGGGTTGCCGGGTCGCTCGTCGTGCTCGAAGGCGTCATCGCAATCGGGTTCGCGGTGTACTCGGTGATCCGCGCGTGGTCGGGCGACCACGACCAGTCGGTGAGCAACGGCTACGGCCTCGCGCTGTGGCTGTCGATCCTCTTCGGTGGCGTCCTGGCCGCCGGAATCGGGCTGCTGCGGGGCGCCCACTGGGGTCGGGCGATCGCAATCGTCGCGCAACTCCTGCTGCTCCCCGTCGTGTGGTCGCTGCTCACCGATTCGAACCAGCTGGTGCTCGGCCTGCTGATGGGACTGATCGTCGTGCCCACCCTGGTGCTGCTCTTCGCTCCGGCCACCACACGGTGGCTCGCCGAAGACTACGCCGAGGACGACGGCGACAACTGAGCCCCGCGGCGGTGTGCCGAGCGGTCAGGCACCCAGCTCGCGCAACGCCTCGCCGCTGAGACGGAACGTCGTCCACTCGTCCTGGGCGACCGCACCCAGCGACCGGTAGAAACCGATGGACGGCTCGTTCCAGTTCAGCACGGACCAACTCAGCCGGGTGTAACCGTGCTCCACGCACTCGTGGGCCAGCGCGGCCAGCAGCGCGCGGCCGTGTCCCGCCCCGCGGTGTTCCGGGCGGACGAACAGGTCTTCGAGGTACACGCCGTGCACCCCGTCCCAGGTCGAGAAGTTCCGGAACCACAGTGCGACGCCGACGACGGTGCCGTCCTGCTCCTCCGCCACATGCGCGAACACCGATGGTTCGGGACCGAACAGCGCGGACCGGATCTGCTCCGGCGTCACGGTGCACTCGTCACGGGCCTTCTCGTACTCCGCGAGGTCGTAGATCAGGCCGGTGACGGCACCGACATCGTCGGGACGGGCTCTGCGGATCACGATCGACACGCCTTTCGGGGACTGACGGACAGGACGCCCGATTCGCCGGAAGAGACCGCGTCGTTACCGCACACGGGCGCGCCGAATACGCGAGGATCGAGCAGTGACAACCGTACTTGCAGTGGCAAACCAGAAGGGTGGCGTCGCCAAGACGACCACCGTCGCGTCGCTCGGCGCCGCGCTGTCCGCCCTGGGGCAGCGGGTGCTCCTCGTCGACCTCGATCCCCAGGGGTGCCTGACGTTCTCGCTGGGCCACAACCCCGACCGGCTCGACAAGTCGGTCCACGACGTGCTCGTCGGCGATACGAAGGTGCGGGAGGTGCTGATCGAAGCGGGCGAGGGGCTCACCCTCATGCCCGCCACCATCGATCTGGCAGGTGCCGAAGCGATGCTGCTCATGAAGCCCGGACGGGAATACACGCTCAAGCGCGCGCTCGCGACGGTCGCCGACGATTTCGACGTCGTGATCGTGGACTGCCCTCCGTCGCTGGGGGTCCTCACGCTCAACGGTCTCACCGCGGCAGATTCGGTGCTCGTACCGCTGCAGTGTGAAACGCTCGCGCACCGCGGTGTCGGGCAGTTGCTGCGGACCGTGGACGAGATCAAGCAGATCACCAATCCCGATCTCGATCTGCTCGGCGCGCTCCCCACCCTGTACGACGCGCGGACCACGCACAGCCGTGACGTGCTCGCCGATGTGTCGGATCGGTACGACCTGCCGGTGCTCGCACCGCCGATCCCGCGCACCGTCCGGTTCGCCGAGGCGTCGGCGTCCGGTTCCACAGTGCTCGCCGGTCGGAAGAACAAGGGCGCCGACGCCTACCGCGAACTCGCCGAGAACCTGCTCGGCTCCTGGGCGAACGGCACGTCGCTGCCCACGCTGGGCTGACGAGAGCCGCCGGCGGTGTCAGCGCAGCGCGACGACCTGGTCGCCGCGCTGTTCGAGGACCAGGTCACCGGCCACAGCGACGTCCACTTCCTCGGCGTTGCCACGATCGACCGGGATGCGCTGCCGGATGTCCCCGGACGCCGGATCGACCGCCGCCACCGCGTCGTCGACGGGAAGAAGCAACGTCCCGGCCATCGGGGCCCCGGTCCCGAGCGTGTTCTCGACCGTCCATTCCGGGGTGAAGTCGCTGGGGGACAACGCAACCGTGTCCAGGCCCGTCCACCACACGAGCACTCCCTCGTGTTCGGTGGCCGGCGCGGGATTGTCACCGGCGGCACGCGACAGGTCGTGAGTTTCGAGTAACCGGCCCGAGCCGTCGTACACGGCGATGCGCGGGCCACCGCCGTCGCCCGGCGGCATGTACACAGCGGTGCGTTCACCGAGAACCGCAACGATGCGGGCGCCCGCACCCGGTTCTGCTTCCGGCAGCACCGACGAGGCGAACTGCTCGGGCTTCTGGTTGTCGTCCGGTGACGGATCGAGCAGGGTGAGCCGGTTGGCAGGTTCGTTCGGGCACTGCTCGAGCACCGCGAGACGGCTGCTGCCGGCGTCCGCGGAGAGCAGTGCGCATCCGGAACGGGGCTGGGCACGCGGATTGACGGGAGCGTCGACATAGCCGTATTCGACGGTCCGCACGAGGTCGGACCGCCACATCTCGAGCCTGTTGCCGCCGAGCGCGATCACATAGGACCCGGCGTCGAAAAGCCGGACCTCGTCGTCGGCGTAACTCGTTCGTTGCGCGTCCCTCGCGCCGCTGTCCGCATCGAGCGCGGTGACCTGCCCGCATCCGCGCGCGTCCCGATAGACCGAGACCACCGACCCCCATGCGCCCGTCACGGCGCACAGCGGCCGGTTGCGTTCGTATCGCCAGCGCTCGTCGCCGGTCAGTGGGTCGCGCCCGACGACCGATCCGGCGTCGGCAGTCGCGACGGTGCCGCCGAGAGCGATGGGTACCGACGTCGCGGCGCTCGGCGCCTGCCACACCTCGGTGAGGCCGTCCGGCAGCGCGTCCGCCGCGGGGAGGGCCGAGACCGGTTCGTCCCACGTGATCGAGGTGGTGCCACGCGCATCGGACCGGAACCAGACGACACTCGTCGCCACCAGGA
>JAEZDV010000233.1 GCA_023417985.1 Actinomycetes bacterium
GACGCCGAGTTCGGTGAGCCCGACGAGCGCGGGGCGCGAGGTGCCGCCGGACCCGACGACGACCGCGGACCCGTCCCGCAGGTCGCGGACGCCGCCGGAGCGCAGCGCCCCGGTGACGCCGTCGACGTCGGTGCAGTCCGCCCGCCATCCTCCGGGCACCCGCACCAGCGTGTTGGCGGATCCGATGGTCACGGCGCGCTCGGTGCGCTCGGTCGCGAACTCCAGCGCCGCGAACTTGCCGGGCATGGTCACCGAGACACCGACCCACTCGTCGCCGAGACCGCCGACCAGACCCGCGAGTTCCTCTCCGGTGCATTCGATCCGGTCGTAGGTCCACCCCGTCAGCCCGAGCGCCCGGTACGCCGCGAGGTGCAGCAGAGGCGACTTGGAATGCTCGATCGGTTTCCCGAGTACCGCCGCCTTGCGGGGTGCCGGGTTCGGGTCATCTACCACTGTTGAGAATTCCGCTTTCCAGAGCTTTTTCGGTGTTGACGAGGTGTTCTTCGTACGTGTTCGCGAACAGGGTGGTGCCCTTGTCGTCGATCGTCACGAAGTAGGTCCACTCTCCCGGTTCCGGATTCTCCACCGCTTGGAGCGCACCGATGCTCGGCGACGAGATCGGTGTCGCGGGCAGACCCACGCTCGCGTACGTGTTCCACGGGGTGACGAGTGCGCGGTCCGCATCGGTGGTGGCGAGTTCCGTCTCGTCGAGTGCGTAGTTGACGGTGGAGTCGAACTGCAGCATCTGCCCGATCTCCAGACGGTTGAGGATCACGCGGGCAACCTTCGAGAAGTCCGCCGGAAGCGCTTCCCGTTCGACGAGCGACGCCGCGACGAGCAGCTCGTACGGGGTCAGTCCCACCTTGGCCGCCGCTGCCGTGATGCCGGTTTCGTCGTACTTGGCGGCACTCGCGGACACGAGCGTGCGAAGAACCTCGATCGGTTCCGCGCTCGGGTCGATGTCCCAGCTTCCCGCCGCGATCAGGCCTTCGAGCTGGCGTGCACGGTCGGGGACGTTCGCGACCGCTTCGCGGGCCCACTCGGGAACTCCGAGAGCTTCGAGGTCGGGGCTTGCGCCGGCCGCTTCGAGCTCCTCGTAGGTCAGGCAACTCGGTACGCCGCCGTCGTCGTAACAGCTCGCTTCGGAGATCAGCGTGTAGATGCCCTTGCGCACGGCCCCGGTGTTGACGTCACGAATGTCGTGGAGCTGGCGCCCCTCGGAGACGACGAACGCACCGACACGACTGGTGTCGCTTACCAGGGCGGCAACGGCGTCGACCGCGGGCACGTTGGTGGGCACCCGGTAGAAGCCCGGATGCAGGGCGTTCATGCCGGAGTTCTGCACGGCGGCCTCGTAGAACGCCGCGGAGCTGGCGACGACACCCTTGTCGACGAACTCGGTGCCGATCTGCTGGGCAGTGTCACCGGGCTGCACCTGGACCACCACTTCGGGCCCCGGAGGCCCCGTGAAGTCGGGTGCCGGGTCGGGTCCGGTCAGTTTGGTGTAGGCGAAGTAACCGCCACCGAGAACGACGACGAGAAGCAGAGCCGCGGCCAGCGACCCGACGATGCGTCCGCGCTTCTTGCGGGCGACCGCTCCTCCCGCTCGCTTGCCCCGAGAGGTCGGGCTGCCGACCGCCGCGGGTGCCGCACGGGTCTCGGTATCGTCTTCGTCCTCGTAGGGGTCCTCGGCGTAGGGGTCCTCGGCGAATTCGGCGTCGTCCTCGTAACGGTCGTACTCGTCGCCGGTGTCGTCGTAGCGGTAACCCTCGCGCTGGGCGTAGGAGTAACCCTCGGCGTATTCGTCGTCCGCGTAGGCAGGCTCGCCGTAACCCTGCTCGGGGGCGTTGTCCCGGCCGGGTCCTGCGTGGCCGAGCTCCGGCGGTGCGTAGCCGTGGTCGGGACCTGCGTAGCCTGCACGGCCCTGTGCCGGTGCTGCATAGCCGTGATCGGGTGGGTAACCCCGGTCGGCGGCATAACTCTGGTCCGGCGTGTGTCCGGGAGGCGGGCCGTCGAAGACCCCCTCCTCGAAATGCAGCACGTTCGTCTCGTCGTCGTCCGGCGAACGCGGCGGGCGGTTCCACTGCGGTGGCGGCGCGTCGTAACGGGGATCACCCTCGCCGCCGCGTTGCACCGGCCCGCCGTAGCCGTCGGCGTACGGATCGGAGAACAACCCCTGCCTCGTGTTGTCGGAACGGTCGTCGGACTGCCCGTGCCGGTTCACCGGCTTCCCCCGAGTTCTCCGTCGGCTTCGTTCACTGCTGCGCTCCGCTCGTCCAACCAACCCTGCAAAATGGCCACGGCGGCGGCCTGGTCGATGACAGGCCGCGCACCCCTCGCGCTCACCCCGCTCTCGCGGAGGGCACGCGCCGCAGTGACCGTGGTGAAACGTTCGTCGGCCATGCGCACGGGAACATCCGGTAGCTGCCGGCGAATACGCCGAGCGAAGTCGCTCGCCAGTTTCGCGGCCTTGCCGGGCTCGCCGCGCAGCGTCTGCGGCAGCCCGACGATAACCTCAACGGCCTCGTATTCCATAACAATTTGGACAATGCGCCGGATATCCGGCGCGTCGGGACCACGGTCCTTGGATCGTGGGACGGTTTCGACAGGCGTGGCGAGGATGCAGTCGGGGTCACTCGAGGCGACCCCGATCCGAACGCTGCCTACGTCGATTCCGATTCGTCGTCCCCGGCCGGGGTCGTCGGCCCCGGGTCGGTCCGGGCC
>JAEZDV010000253.1 GCA_023417985.1 Actinomycetes bacterium
GGCCCGGACATACCGTCCGGCCCCGCGTCTCGTTGTACTGCACCTGCCCGGACAGTGCCGCACCCTGATCTGCAGCCGGCCACGGTGATGACCACACCCGCCGGTCACAGGAGACAACACATGGGAACCGACACCTACTCATCGGCACAGTTCCGAATCGACGACACCCCCCACGGGCGCACCGCCCTCGCCCAGGCCGCCGAACGCCTCGCCGACATCCTCGAATTCGACGACGTCGAGCGCCATCCCGGCCCCGACGGAGACCTACAGACCGTCCGACACACCCTCGGACACAGCCTGGGCCTCGACACCCGCACATTCGGCGACGGCGAAGTCTGGGCCAGCATCGACCACGGTGTCATCGCGATCGGAGCCAGCGGCGAAGGCCGCCACCGAACACTCGACCAGGTCACCGCGATCCTCGCCGCCGAACACATCGACGGCGACATCTGCTGCGAGGACGGAAAGCTCCCGCTGGCGGGTACACATCGCCGACGGCACAGTCCGGAAGACGACGGCGACATCACCTACGCCAACGATCCGGTCACCGATCTGTGGATCGTGCAGATGTAGTCGACCGACGGCCACGACCTCGACCGCGCCACCGTGGTCCGCACCGAAGCCGCGGCCACCGTGACCCTCGCCCGGTAGGCCCGCGCGGATGCCGCCGACCTTGCCGCCTCCGGCTTCATCCCCGTCGGGGCCTTCGACCCCGGCCTCGACGACGCCGAACTTCTCGACCAATGGAAGACCGCGGTAGGGGGCCGCTGGGACATCCGCCGGCCCACCACGGTCGGACGAGCGCACTCGTAGTCCCGCCCACCTCGCACCCCGGAACCGGGCCCGGGGTGCGAGGCACGAACAGGGCGAGCGATCCACGCCACGACGCCCCGTCCCATCAAAGGAACTGCCGCACAGGACATCACCTTCCTATGTACTCGAACGGCACATCCACCGACGCCACCCCCGAGAGGTTCAGCGTGAACAGCGCCGACCACGACGACAGCACCGACCACGTGAAAGGATGCTCGTGCGGGATGGCCGACCACGCAGCCCCAGGCCATGACGGCGCACTCGAGGACACGACCGCCGACAACGACGGCCTGGTCGAAATCGAAGTCGACGGCATCGACGCACGTATCTACGCGCATCGCTCCAACACCGAACCCGGTGCGCTGCTCGTCGGTGTCGATGCACCCGAGCGGCAGAAGATCCTGTTCGTGGTCAACGACGGCGACCTACTCGACACCATCGTCGGGGACCACGGGCACCAGGCGAGCCCTCACCACAACATCGCCAAAGGGCGCAAGCTGATCGCGACCGAAGAAGTACTCCACGGCTTTCGCGATCACGCCGAAATCGCCACCGATGCGATCGCCAACATCCTGCTGCACCGCGCCGACACCGAGGGGGTCGACGCAGCTAGCACTGCGGTGGACAGCGCCATCGACCATTTCGAAAGGGACTGGATCGACGCCCGACGCACCCCGATCACATAGCCCGCCATCACGCGGCGCTCACCGCCGATGTGCCGGAGACCCGCACCGCGAGGCTTCGGCACATCGCACGGCCCCGACAGCCCGAACAGCACCTCATACGCTCTGACCGCACCACCCGAAATTCCTCGGACCGGGGCAGGGGTAACACCCGCACACCGAACAGCACCACCACAGGAGGCGACGATGCCATCAGCGCCCGCACCGGACACCCACCCTGCAGCACCGCACCGGAAGCGCGCGGCCAGATCGACGGGCTCCGCTGGTGGGCAGAACCCGCCTGCGAACTGTCCGAACTCATCCCCGGCGCACCCCCGGTCACCCACGTCGAAAACGCCGGCCGCGGAACGACCACCGTCGCACCCCGAAACACACGCACCGGCCGTCACTACACCCTGCTGATCTCCGCACCGCACCAACACCATCACACCCACCGACGAACCGGGAAATGGCTTCTCGTGCAACACATTCACGCAGCGCAATACCCCGCTCGGCACTGCGGCGCTTAACGGCTGATGCCCACCGCCCTGATCCTGATCGCTGCATACGCCGCCCTACGGCTCCTGAATCCCGGCGAAAGCATCGAACGGGCACTGTGGGGCATCGCCAGCGCAACCACCCTGATCGCCGCCGGAGCACTCATCCGGCACCGGCGCCGACGCACCCCTGCCATCGTGTGGGCCGCCGACGATGCCGCAACACAGATGTTCGGCGCCGAAACCGCTCGCCGGACACTGCGAGACCACGCTCCGCAGTTGTACAGGACCAAACTCCACTCCTGGATGAACACCCACACATCGTCGTCCACCGCAGCCTGCATCCGCAGACTCGAGGAGCGATACCGCCCGAATGGCTAGACCGTGTTCGCGCGGTACGGACGGCGTCTCTCCATGGCCGAGGTCGGACGAGCGTGCTCTCCAACGCACCTGACTGACACGCTCAGCCGTTATCCCCGCATACAGTGAGAAATCGTCTCATTCGAAAAGAATGCCCGATGGGACGAAGTTCGACCCCGACCCGTCACCGGCGTGCGCGAAACGCAACCCGTACGGCGACGACCGGCGCAACGGTCGAAATCAGTGCTCCCGCACCTACCCGTGCTGAGAGACGCGCGGTTCGGCCGATATCCGCCGGGGTGGGTGCCGGGCCGTCGCCCAGCGTCCCGCGGTCCTCGACGACTCCGTGATAGACGTTCGCTCCCCCGAGCGTGATTCCGAGCGCCCCGGCGAAAGCCGACTCGACGGGACCCGCATTCGGACTCGGGTGCTTGTGCGCGTCCCGTCGCCATGCTCGGAGCGCGGCGACAGGATTCCCACCCAGCGCCGCGGCCAGCAGCGCGGTCAGCCTAGCCGGGGCGAGGTTGAGTACATCGTCGAATCGCGCCGACGCCCACCCGAATCGTTCCAGGCGGGGGGTGCGGTGCCCGACCCGGGCATCCAGCGTGTTCGCCGCGCGGTAGCCGAGGAGCCCGGCTGGACCGAGGAGCGCTCCCCAGAGGAGCGGGCCCACAACGGCATCCGAGGTGTTCTCGGCGACGGATTCGATTGTCGCGCGAGCGATGTCGTTCGCGTCGAGATGTGAGGGATCCCGGCCGACCAGATGCGTGATCTGCACCCGTGCCGCGGCGAGGTCGCCGCGCCTCAACTGGTTGTCCAGGGCGCGCGCCTCGGTGCCGAGGGATCGCCCCCCGAGCACTACCCAGGTGGCGAAGGCGACGACCGCGGTGTTGAGCAGAGGACGGGATCGGGTGGCCCTGTCGACGGTCCAGCCCAGCAGCCCGGTGGAGCCGACGAGTACGACTGTGAATGCGACTCCGGCGCTGCGGTTGTCGGCATACATCGTCCGTTCGGCAATTCGCGCGACTTTTCCGAACCCGCTCACGGGATGCCACCGCCGCGGATCACCGAGAATCTGGTCGGCGATGTACCCCAGCACGAGCCCTGCTGCTCTCATCGGATCGATCTCCACGCATCCAGCAGTGCGGCGGTGGTGGCGCGGTCGCGTACCGCGATCCGCGCCCACTGTTCGCCGAGCCCGGGGAAGGTATCGCCGCGACGCACCGCGAAGCCATGTGCGCGCAACTTCTCCCGCGTACCGGCGCGCACGGGGACCAGCACGAACGGTCCGGCGGGAGTGCCGGCCACCGTCAGGCCCGCTTCTTTCAGCGCTTCGACGAGTACGGTCCGGTCGGCGGCGACTTCCCAAGCGATCGTCTCTGCCTCCGACGTGGCGCGTGCCGACGCGCACGCGATCATCGCTGCCGCGGCAGGGGTCGACACAGACCACGGAGGTTGCTGTGCTGCGAGATCCGCGATCACGTCGGCGGCGCCGACGACATACCCCGCCCGGATGCCGGGAATCGCCCAGGTTTTCGTCAGCGAACGAATCACCAGCAATCCGGAATGCTGCTCGCTCGCGAGCGACTCCGTCTCTCCGGGAACAGCATCCATGAAAGCCTCGTCGACCACCACGACACGTCCCCGCCGGAGCAGTGCGCGCAACGTCCCGGCGGGGTGCAGCACCGAAGTCGGGTTCGTCGGGTTGCCGATCACGACGAGATCCGCATCGTCGGGCACGGCATCGGGTCCGAGGACGAAGCCGTCGTCGGCGCGCAGGATCACACGCCGCACGTCGTGCCCGGCCGCGGCGAGTGCCGCCTCCGGTTCGGTGAACTGCGGATGTACGACGACCGGGGCGCGCCATGCCCGTGCACGCGCAATGAGGGTGAAGGCTTCGGCGCCGCCCGCGGTGGGCAGTACCTCGTCGACGGTGCGGCCGTGCCGGTCGGCGACGGCGGACCGGGCGGCCCCCGGGTCCGGGTAACGGTCCAGATCGTCGAGGGATGCACGCAGTGCATCGTCCAGCCACGCGGGACGCGGCCGTCTCGAGACGTTGACGGCGAGGTCGACGAGCCCAGGGGTTGCTTCGCGATCACCGTGGTGGTGCAGGTCGGGTGTGCGCACGCGGCGCTGCCGGTGTTGCGTCGGCGCCGGGACGGGTGTTGCGGCGCGGGCGGCATCGGCGAACCGCTGCGCCAGTTGCGGGTGGCCGGCCCAATGAGTGTGCAGGTACGACGCGTGCAGTGTCACGGTCGCGAAACCGTCGGGCCGGCCGTCGAGCAACCAGCCGGGGGCCGGGCCGGGCTCGGCGACGGTGCGATGGAACTCGTGTCCGGTGACGCGGGTGCCGGCGGTGGCCAGCAGGCTGCCGGTGGTGGCGATCGCGGTGCGGTAGCCCAGGGTCAGGCGCGAGGTCATCCGCGCGGACACATCGAGCGCGCCGACCATTTCGGCGCCGTCGACGTCACGGCACAGATACAGCAGACCGGCACATTCGGCGACGGTCGGTACACCGGCGGTGATTGCAGACCGGAGATGTTCACGCAGTGGAAGATTCGCGGACAGATCCGCGGCGTGGACCTCCGGGAATCCCCCGCCCAGATAGATCCCGGTGGTGCCGTCGGGAAGCTTCTCGTCGCGCAGGGGATCGAAGGTGACAGTGCGGCATCCGGCGGCGCGCAACAGTTCTTCGGTTTCGGTGTAGCGGAAGGTGAAGGCGCGGCCCCCCGCCATCGCGACGACCGGGCGAGCCTCGCTGCGGGACACCGACTCGCCGGGATCCCACGACCGGCTGTGCATATCCGGAGCCGTTCGCGCGATCCGCACGAGTTCGGCGAGGTCGATGTGTTCCGCGATGGCGTCGGCGAGTCGATCGAGTTGCCCGGCCGCCTCGGCACGCTCCTCTGCGGGTATCAGGCCCAGATGCCGGGAGGGAGCCGAGATTCCGTCGTCACGATGCAGTACACCGAGCACCGGGATGCCGGTCGGTTCCAGCGCAGCGATCACCTCGTCCGAATGCCGTTGGGAACCGGCCTTGTTCAAGATCACTCCGGCGATGCGGGTGCCGCGGTCGTACGACGCCATCCCGTGCACGATCGCCGCGATCGACCGCGATGCGTGCGATATATCGACAACGAGGATCACCGGCGCGGTCAGCAGCGACGCGACGTGTGAGGTCGACGCGTAACCGTCGGTGCCGAGCATGCCGTCGTACAGCCCCATGACACCCTCGATGACCGCGATGTCGGCGCCCTCGGCACCGTGGAGGAGCAGCGGTGCCACGAGGTCTTCGCCGACGAGATGTGGATCGAGGTTGCGGCCGGGACGTCCCGTCGCCAGTGTGTGGTAACCGGGATCGATATAGTCGGGGCCGATCTTGTGCCCGGAGACCACCATTCCGGTGCGCCGAAGGGCCGCCATCAGCCCCGCGGACGCGGTGGTCTTACCGTGCCCGGAGGCCGGTGCGGCGACGACGAGGCGGGGGAGGGCTACCACTTGTTTGCTCTCACCATTCGATTCCCCGCTGGCCCTTCTGGCCCGCGTCCATCGGGTGCTTGATCTTCGTCATCTCCGTGACGAGGTCGGCGATGTCGAGCAGTTTCGGGTCCGCACGACGTCCCGTGACCATGACGTGCTGGTGCCCGGTGCGGTGGGAGAGGGTATCGACGACTTCGTCGATATCGATCCAGCCCCAGTTGATCGGGTAGGTGAACTCGTCGAGCACGTACAGTCCGTGCTGCTCCGCAGCCAGACGCCGCTGGATCTCGCGCCACCCCGCCAGTGCATCGGCGGCATGGTCCTCGTCGCTGCCTTCCTTGCGCGACCACGACCAGCCCGATCCCATCTTGTGCCATTCGATCGGACCGCCCGTGCCACGCGCGGTGTGCAATTCGTCGAGGGTTTCGAACGCTGTCTGCTCACCGAGTCGCCATTTGGCGGACTTGACGAACTGGAACACGGCGACAGACCAACCCTGGTTCCAGCCGCGCAGGGCAAGTCCGAATGCAGCCGTCGACTTCCCTTTGCCGTCACCGGTGTTGACCATGAGCAGTGGGCGATTGCGCCGTTGGCGGGTGGTGAGCCCGTCGTCGGGCACGATGGACGGTTGTCCCTTCGGCATCAGGCCGCCCTGCCTCGGACGATTCCGGTGAGTGCATCTGCATGGACATCGCCGACCTGCACGTGTTCGGCTCCGAGTCGTTCGGCGAGACGCTCCGCCAGTCCCATGCGGAACCGGCCCGTTTCGGAGTCGACGACCACTGCGGAGATTTTCTGTGCGGCGATCACATCTGCTGCCGCGAGGGCTCGGTTCACCGCATTCTCGCCGGACGTCGCGCGACCGTCGGTGACGACGACGAGCAACGCGCGCCGGTCCGGGTCGCGCAACCTGTGCCGCCGAACGGTCTCGGCGGATTCGATCAATCCCTCGGCGAGAGGTGTGCGTCCACCGGCAGGAAGGTCGCGAAGCCGTGCGGCGGCCACGTCGACCGAGTTGGTGGGAGGGAGAGTGAGACTCGCCGTGGTCCCCCGGAAGGTGACGAGACCGACGGTGTCGCGACGGCGATACGCGTCGAGGAGCAGGGACAGGATCGCCGTCTTCACTTGGGTCATACGCTGTTTCGCGGCCATCGACCCTGACGCATCGACGCACAGCAGCACCAAGTTCGCCTCGCGACCCTCGATCACCTTGCGTCGCAGTTCCCGAAGTCCGCCTGGCCCGGCTTGCTGCCCACGGACGAGCGCATTCGCGCGGATCGTCGCGGGGAGATGGATCGGGCCGGCATCGCCGCGACGCTCACCGACCGTGCGGCCGGTGGTGGTACGTGCCCGAGAACGCCGCCCCGGCGCGCCGCGCCCGGTGCGGTCCGCGGCGAACAGTCGGGTGCGGTACGGGTCGCCGGGAGCGGACACCGCGGTGGGAGCGGGAGCGGGCTTTCGTTCCGACTCGGTTTCGGGGGACGCAGAATCCGCCTCGCCGCCTTCCGGACCGGACGGATCCGGCGCGCCACCGCCATCGGGTCCGTCACCGTCCGGACCGCCGTCGGGATCCTCGTCCGGTGCGGCGTTGCCGAGTAACTCGTCGAGCAGATCCTCGTCCATCCCCGGCGAGTCGAAGGGAGTGCGGCGGCGGCGGTGAGGCAGCGCAAGTTTCGCTGCGACCGCGATGTCCTCGCGGGTCACCTCACTGCGGCCTTCCCAGGCTGCGTGCGCCACGGCGGTTTTCGCGGTCACCAGGTCGGCGCGCATGCCGTCGACGTCGAACGCAGCGCACACCTCCGCGATCGCGACGAGCGCAGCATCGTCGAGCCGAACCTGCGGCATCCTGTGCCGGGCATCGACGATACGCTCGGACAGTGCGGCTTCGACGTCCGCCCATTGCGCGGTGAATACGGCGGGGTCGGCATCGAATGCCAGGCGACGGCGGATGATCTCGGCACGCAACTGCGGATCACGTGGCGCCGCCACATCGACCGTCAGACCGAACCGGTCCAGCAGTTGCGGTCGCAGTTCGCCTTCCTCGGGATTCATGGTGCCGACCAGAACAAATCGTGCGGCATGGGTGACGGACACCCCGTCGCGCTCGACTGTGGAACGCCCCATCGCAGCAGCATCGAGCAGCAGATCGACGAGATGGTCGTGCAGAAGGTTCACTTCGTCGACGTACAGCACGCCGCGATGCGCGAGCGCGAGCAGGCCGGGTTCGTATTCCGCAGTACCCGCCGACAACGCTTTCTGCAGGTGGAGCGACCCGGTGACCCGGTCCTCGGTGGCGCCGACAGGCAGTTCGACGAGGCGCGCCGGGCGATGTCGCACGGGCGCGTCGGACGGATGCGGTCCGTCGGGGCAGGCTGGGTCGACGGACCGGGGATCACACGCGAAGCGGCAGCCCTCGACCTCGGTAACCTGCGGCAACAGTGCTGCCTGCGCCCGGACCATCGTCGATTTCGCGGTGCCCTTCTCGCCGCGCACGAGCACGCCGCCGATCTCCGGCGACACCGCGCACAGCGTCAGGGCGAGCGCCAGATCGTCTGAACCGACGACGGCGCTGAACGGATACACGTGCACTACTCGACCCTCCACAGGCTCCCGCTGGGACGTACTCTTCGGCAGCTGAATCGAAGGCCGGTATTCGGACTTCCCGGTCGGACATCGTGCGATCGCCTTCCCGGACCGATGGTCCAGTGGCTGCGCGTACGCGCATGATCGACGACTCCCGGGTCACCGCAGCGGGCCTGTGCCGGATTCTCACCGGCTTCCCGATTATCCCCGTGAGGGGCACCTTCGATTGTCTTGCCGTGGCCGAGTGTATCCACACCGCCCTGCACTATGGTTCACCGCCATGGGTTCTTCGATCACCGTGGTCGGCATCGGTGCCGACGGCTGGGCCGGCGTCGCGCCGGCCGCGCGGGCACACGTTCTGCGCGCCGACGTCCTGCTCGGCGGGCGTCGGCATCTCGCGTCGGTGCCGGCCTCGGGTGCGACCCGCGAGCCGTGGCCGTCCCCGCTGCTCGCGGGTCTCGACGACGTGCTCGCCCGCCATACCGGACGGTCGATCGTTGCGCTCGCGTCGGGTGATCCGCTGGTGTCCGGAATCGGATCGACCTTGATCCGGAGGCTCGGCCGCGACGCGGTGCACGTGATTCCGGCGGTGTCGTCGGTCGCACTGGCCCGTGCCCGGATGGGCTGGGCTGCGGAGGACTGCGAGATCGTCACTCTCGTCGGCCGGAACGTCGACACGTTGCGCCGCTACCTGTCTCGTGATCGACGGCTCATCGTGCTGACCTCGGACTCGTCGAGCCTCGACGTGGTTGCGAGATTGCTCGTCGACGAAGGATTCGGTGCCGCACGGGTGACGATCCTGTCGAATCTCGGTAGCGAGGCCGACGAGTCGCGCCGGGTGGGCACGGCGCGCGAGTTCGTCGGTGTGCCGGGCGATGACCTGAGCCTTCTGTGTATCGAATGTGCAGGAGCAGAGGGTAATTCGACGACCCCGGGCCTTCCCGACGAGTGTTTCGAACACGACGGTCAGCTCAGCAAACGACCCGTCCGGGTCGCAGCAGTCTGCGCGCTCGCGCCGAAACCCGGACAGTTGTTGTGGGACGTCGGAGCCGGTGCCGGATCGGTGGGAATCGAATGGGCGCGTACCGATCCGAGTTGCCGGACGATCGCGCTCGAGCGGAACCCCTCCCGCGCGGAGACGGTCGAGCGCAACGCCTCCCGGCTCGGGGTACCGACCTCGGTGCGTGTGCTGCTCGGTGGGGCACCGGAGGCGTTGTCGGGACTCGAGACGCCGGACGCGATCTTCGTCGGTGGCGGTGGTAGTCGAGTCGGTGTACTCGACGCGTGTTGGAATGCGCTGCGCGAGGGTGGTCGTCTCGTGGCTCACTCCGTGACCCTCGAGACCGAGGCCGTGCTCGTGGAGTGGTGGAAGACGTACGGCGGTGAGCTGACCCGGTTGTCAGTCGAACAGGCCGCGCCCATAGGAGCATTCACCGGGTGGCAGTCACTGCGCCCGGTGGTGCAGTGGTCCATTGTGAAAGGTGGAGAATGACCGTCCATTTCGTAGGATCCGGGCCTGGTGCGGCCGACCTGCTGACGCTGCGTGCGGCCGGTCTGCTGCGCCGGGCGCCGGTGGTGTTGTACGCGGGCACCTACCTCGACGAGGAGATCCTCGCTCACTGCGCCGAGGATGCCGAACTCGTCGACACCCAGCACCTGGACCTCGATCGAATCACCGAACATCTTGTCGACGCGCACCGCCGCGGACTCGACGTGGTGCGGTTGTGTTCGGGCGACCCGTCGCTGTACTCGGCGCTCACCGAGCAGACCCGCCGGCTCGACGCTGCCGGAGTGCCGTGGGACGTCACTCCGGGCGTGCCCGCGTATGCGGCGGCAGCGGCCACCCTCGGCGCGGAACTCACGGTGCCGGGACTGTCGCAGACGGTCGTGCTCACCCGTACGCAGGCGCGGTCGACGGCGATGCCCGACACCGAGACGCTAGCGCGTGTCGCGGGTCTGCGCGCCAGTCTGGTTCTGCACCTGGCGATCACCAGGGTGCGGGTTCTCGCCGAGGAGTTGAGCACGGAGTACGGAACCGACTGCCCGGCTGCCGTCGTGGCCTTCGCGTCGCGCCCCAAAGAGTTGGTGCTCCGCGGCACGCTCGCGGACATCGCGGACCGGGTCGAGCAGGCCCGTCTGAAGCACACCGCGGTGATTCTCGTGGGTAGGGCTCTCGGCGTCCGGGAGCAGTCCGAAGTGGCGTGTTCGCATCTCTACGACCCGGCGCGCGAACGCCGTGTGTAGCGGTCGTCACGGAACCGATCGTGCGGTCCACACCGCCCCGGCTGCCGTCACCGAGGTTCCCGCAGCGCCGATGATGAGCAGGCACTTCATGTCGATGCTCGCCGGATCGAGCTTCTCGAGCGTGGTGACGTCGAGCGATTCTCCGGGGCGGCCCACGTCGCGTCCCACCACGACGACGGTGTCGCCCGGGCGGTGGCGCAGCAGGATGTCCTTTGCGTCGGCGACCTGCGTCGTGCGCGAGCGAGACGCAGGGTTGTAGATACCCAGCACGAGATCGGCTTCGGAGACAGCGACCAGGCGTCGTTCGATCACCTCCCACGCTTTGAGCCGGTCGGACAGGCTCATGACCGCGAAATCCCCTCCGATGGGTGCACCGGCACGGGCAGCGACCGCCTGAACCGCGGACACACCGGGGAGTACCCGGATCGGTACCGACTCGTATCTGTCGTCGCGAGCGGCCTCGAACACCGCCGACGCCATGCCGAAGATCCCGGCGTCGCCACCGGAGACCACGGCAACCTTCTCCCCGGCCAGCGCCAGATCGAGAGCGAACCGGGCGCGATCGACCTCTACGGTGTTGCCGGTCGAATGACGTTGCAGGCCTGCACGAACCGGAACCCGGTCCACGTACGGCCCGTATCCGACGACGTGGTCCACGGACGCGAGTGCCTCGGACGCTTCCGGCGTCAGCCACTTCTCGTCGGCGGGACCCAACCCGATCACCAGAACCTCTTCGATGACAACAGGATCCGGCTTCGCCTCAAGTGCCGGGCGAGACCGGTCCGCGATGCCGGCGTTTCGGGGCGCCCGGTCGCCGGGGGCCAGGATCACCGAGAAGTACGGGACGTCAGCCGGATCGACATCGGCAACGGGCGCGATCCGCTGACCATCCATCGACGCGCGCTCGACATAGACGGCGTCTGCGAGCCGACCCGACTGCGCGAGCGCGTTGCGGACTGCGGGAAAGGTGCGGCCGAGCTTCATGATCACGGCGCCGTCGGTGTCGGCGAGGCGACGTGCCAACTCCGGTTCCGGCAGCGTTCCCGGCAGAATCGTCAGGACATCGGTACGTCGCACCAGCGGTTCCGCCGCTGCGGCCGCGGCGGCGGAGAACGACGTCACTCCGGGAACCACCTCGGCGTCGTAGCGGGTCGCGAGTCGGTCGTGGAGGTACATGTAGGAGCCGTAGAACAACGGGTCGCCCTCGCACAGCACCACCACGGTCCGGCCCGCATCGAGGTGCCCGGCCAACCGGGCCGCGGACTCGTCGTAGAAATCGGCGATCGCGCCGTTGTATCCGCCCGGGTGATCGACGGTGCCGGTGGTGACCGGGTACACCATCCGTTCCTCGAGCGCACCGTCCGGGATGAGGTCGGCCGCAATCGCACGCGCGATCGACCGGCCGTGTGTTCCCGAATAGTAGGCGATCACGTCGGCGTCGCCGACCAGTCGTGCGGCTTTGCGTGTGATGAGTTCTGGGTCGCCGGGGCCCAGGCCCACGCCGAAGATCTTGCCGGGAGTCTGTGCTGTAGAGGTCATTCCGCTTCCTGTGCCAGTGCGTTGAGGGCGGACGATGCCATCGCCGAGCCGCCCCGTCGTCCCCGGACCACCAGGTGCGGGATCTGCAGACCGTGTTCGATCAGTGCCTCCTTGGATTCGGCGGCACCGATGAAACCGACCGGCACCCCGACAATTGCGGCCGGTCTGGGCGCGCCGGCGTCGAGCATTTCCAGGAGGTGGAACAGAGCGGTGGGAGCGTTGCCGATCGCGACGACGGCGCCGTCGAGCCGGTCGGCCCACAGTGACACCGCCGCCGCAGACCGGGTGGTTCCCCACCGTTCGGCGAGACCCGGAACCCGCGGATCACGCAACAGGCACAGCACCTCGTTGCCGGCGGGCAGGCGGGTGCGGGTGATACCGGAGGCAACCATGTTCGCGTCGGTGAGAACAGGCGCCCCGGCGTCGAGTGCCCGACGGGCTGCCGGGACCAGATCGGGATGGATCACCAGATCTCGGGCGAGATCGGTCTGCCCACTCGCGTGGATCATACGTACCGCGACCTTCTCGGCGTCCGCGGGAATCGCGGCGAGATCGGACTCGGCCCGGATCGTCGCGAACGAACGTACGTAGATTTCGGCACCGTCGGTTTCGTACTCGTACCGGCGGGGTGGTGGAGATTCGATCACGGCGGGCTCCTGTTACGGCGGACTGCAGGCGAAGATGACGGAGTGAGGGGAGTGCGGTGCGCCGCAGGAGCGTTCGCAGCCGACAACATGCACGGCGCGGTCCGGGAGTGGGGACGCAGCGACGCGGCGTGCGAGTGCTCGGGTGTTTCCACCGGCGAGGTTACACCCGGGTGCACCCGTGCAAGCGGTGACCCGTCTCCACGGCGAATCGTCGTCGAGCACGAACCCGGCGGTGGCCAGCGCGGCTGGGTCGCTGTCACCGGGCAGGACGAGTCCACGCCACGGTGTGACGATCACGTCTCGGGCCGGCAGCGCGTCGACCATCGGCGGGGTGAGTATCCCCAGCGGAACCAGCACAGATACCGCCGTACCGAGAACGCCGTACGGCATCATCGCAGGCGGTGCTGGGGGAACGCTTGAACCGCCGCCGATTTCGCGTCCCGCCTCGGGGAGTTGCCACACGTGCCATCGCGTCTCCCGAACTTCGACGAACCGAAGTGCAGTCGCGACCATGACGTCGACCACGTCCTGCAGCGGCAGTGTCGGACCGGACAGATCTCCGATGGTGAGCCGTGCGCCGCGGGCATCGACCGCGACCGCGGCGAGGTCGCACCGTAGAGCCGCAACATCGCCGCGGCCGTCGTCGAGACCGAACAGGAACCTACCGGGCAGGTCGGCGAGTGCAGGTTCCCGGCACAGGGCCTCGTCGAGCGCACCGATGAGCGGCCGGATGTCGGCGAGTCCTCCGAACCGTCCGGACAGCGGCGAGGCCACGATGTTCCGTACACGTTCGTGGGACGCCGACGGAAGGAACCCGGCGCCGGAGACGGCCTGCACGAGCCCTTCCGGTACGGCGCCGGATTCGTCGACGGAAATGCCTCTGATCTGCACGTTTCCTCGTGACGTGAGGTGAAGGTCGCCGTCCGCGTACTGCCCGGCTGCCACCGACAACCGGTGCATTCCCTCGGCCGGTATCCGCCCGCCCGGCGCACGCAGTCGCACCAGCGCACCGTCGGCTGCGAGATGCGGACGCAGCACCCCGGGGCACCGATCCGGTGCAAAGGTTTCGGGAGCAAGGTCGGCCATGAGCGCACATGGTTGCACACCCGGAGAAAACCGTGCGCTACTCTCGATTTGCCGTGGTGCTCGGGAAGTCGGTGAAAAACCGACGCGGCCCTCGCCACTGTGAGCGGGTAGTTGTTCGCCCTCGTTCGTACCGGTCCGCCGGTGCGGAGACCACTGGAGCCAGCTCCGGGAAGGTCGGCCGAGCAGCGTCGATCCGTCAGCCAGGAGACCGGCCACGGCACGCGAGGTCCACGAGGGTTTTGGAGACTGAACATGGCTTCTGTTGTGCTGCTTGGGGTTGCGTTGTGACGCGGCTCGCGCTTTTGTCGACGTCGGACACCGACTTGTTGTCGGCGCGATCCAGTGGCGCAGACTGGGTGGTCGGCAATCCGGCCCGGCTGGACCTGGCCGGCGAGGATCCCCGGGCGCTTCCTGCGCTGCTGGCCGGAACAGACCTGGTGATCGTCCGAATCCTCGGCTCTGCCCGCTCCTGGCAGGCAGGATTGGACCTGGTTCTCGCCCAGGGAGTTCCCGTCATCGTTCTCGGTGGTGAGCAGACCCCCGACGCGGAGTTGATGGGTTACTCCACGGTGCCGATCGGTACCGCCGCGGAGGCCCACCGTTATCTCGCCTCCGGCGGGCCGACGAACCTCGCGCAATTGCACGCGTTCCTGTCCGACACGGTGCTCCTCGGCGGTGAAGGCTTCGAACCCCCGCTCGAGCTGCCCGAATGGGGCATTCTCGACCGTCCCGCATCCCCTGTCGCGGCGCTCTCGCGTGTCGGGGTGTTGTTCTACCGCGCCCACCACACCAGCGGAAACGTCCAGTTCGCGCACGACCTGGCCGACGCGATCGACGCGACCGGCAAGGCACGCGGCGTCGCAATCCACTGTGCGTCCTTGCGCGGTGCCCCGGATGATCTTCTGCGCGAACTCGGCACCCTCGACGCCCTGGTCGTCACGGTCCTCGCCGCGGGTGGCACCAAACCCGCCACAGTGAGCGCCGGTGGCGAGGACGAGGCGTGGGACGTAGCGGCGTTGGCCGCACTCGACATCCCCATCCTCCAAGCGCTGTGCCTGACTTGGAGCCGCGACAGCTGGGCCGACTCGGACGACGGTGTGTCCCCACTGGATTCGGCAACGCAGATCGCGGTTCCCGAATTCGACGGGCGCATCATCACGGTGCCGTTCTCGTTCAAGGAACTCGATGTCGACGGACTGCCGCGTTATGTCACCGATCCCGAACGTTGCCGCAGGGTCGCGGGTATTGCGGTGGCACATGCACGGTTACGGCGTGTACCCCCGCCGCAGCGGCGGATCGCCCTCATGCTGTCGGCATATCCGACGAAACACTCCCGCGTCGGCAACGCCGTGGGCCTGGACACCCCGGTATCGGCGATCCGGCTGCTGCGGACCATGCGTGATCAGGGCTACGACCTGGGCGACGGCTTTCCGGGCATGGATCTCGACGACGATGCAGAAGCCGGAAACGCCCTGATCCACGCGCTTATCGATGCGGGGGGACAAGACGAGGAATGGCTCACCACGGAGCAATTGTCCGGTAATTCCGTGCGCGTCACCACCGCTCAGTACCGCGAGTGGACGAAGGATCTGCCCGCGGAACTGACCGATGCGATGACGGAAACCTGGGGCGGGGCCCCCGGCTCCTTGTTCGTCGACGGCGACGGCGACGACAAGGCTGTCGTCCTCGCGACGTTGCAGGCCGGCAATGTGGTGCTGATGATCCAGCCGCCCCGCGGTTTCGGCGAGAACCCCGTCGCGATCTATCACGATCCCGACATGGCGCCTTCACACCACTATCTCGCCGCGTACCGGTGGGTGGAGAACGGTTTCGGCGCCGACGCCGTCGTGCATCTCGGTAAGCACGGCTCGATGGAGTGGCTGCCCGGCAAGAACGCGGGCCTGTCCGCGTCGTGTGCGACGGACGCCGCGATCGGCAACATGCCGTTGATCTACCCGTTCCTCGTCAACGATCCGGGCGAGGGCGCGCAGGCCAAGCGACGCGCCCACGCGACGATCATCGATCACTTGATTCCGCCGATGGCCCGTGCCGAATCCTACGGTGACATCGCGCGTTTGGAGCAGTTGCTCGACGAGTACTCGAACATCGCGGCGATGGACCCGGCGAAGCTCCCGGCGATCCGCGCACAAATCTGGACGTTGATCCAGGCCGCGAAACTGGACCACGACCTCGGCCTGGACGATCGCCCGCACGACGCGGAGTTCGACGACTTCCTTCTGCACGTCGACGGCTGGCTGTGTGAGGTGAAGGATGCGCAGATCCGGGACGGCCTGCACGTGCTCGGTGGTGCCCCCGAGGGGGAGGCGCGCGTGAATCTGGTGCTGTCCATTCTGCGCGCAGCCCAGGTATGGGGAGGGAAATCGCACGCGATACCCGGGCTTCGCACCGCATTGGGTTTGAAACCTGATGCGCCGCTCACCGAGGTCGACGCGGTCGAGGCCCAGGCCCGTGCGCTTGTCCAGGCCATGGAAGACTGCGCCTGGACTTGCGGATCCAGCTCGGCCACAGTCGAATCCGTACTCGGACGTACCGACGACGAGGTCGCCCGTGTGCTGGAGTTCGCTGCTGAACAAGTGGTGCCCCGCCTGGCGCAGACCACCGACGAACTCGGTGCGGTGCTGCATGCTCTCGACGGCGGCTACATCCCTGCCGGACCTTCAGGATCGCCGTTGCGGGGCCTGGTCAACGTGCTGCCCACCGGCCGGAACTTCTACACCGTGGATCCGAAGGCCGTACCGAGCCGTCTCGCCTACGACACCGGCGTGGCTCTCGCGAATGCCCTGGTCGAGCGATATCTCGCTGATGTCGGGGAGTACCCGCAGTCGGTGGGGCTCTCGGTGTGGGGAACGTCTGCGATGCGTACCGCCGGGGACGACGTGGCCGAGGTTCTCGCGCTCATCGGAGTGCGTCCAGAATGGGACCCCGAATCGCGCCGGGTCCGAGAGCTGACCGTAGTGCCGCTCGAGGAACTCGGCCGGCCACGCATCGATGTCACCGTCCGCATCTCCGGGTTCTTCCGCGACGCGTTCCCGCATGTCATCGGAATGCTCGACGACGCGGTCCGCATGGTCGCGGCACTCGACGAACCAGCCGACCGAAACTACGTTCGCGCTCATGCCCAGCGGGACGAGGCCGAGCACGGGGACGCGGACCGCGCGGTGCGGCGGATCTTCGGTTCCAAGCCCGGCTCCTACGGGGCAGGCATCCTGCAACTCATCGATTCCGGAAACTGGCGGACCGACGCAGACCTCGCCGAGGTGTACACGGCATGGGGAGGGTTCGCGTACGGGCGCGATCTGCACGGCGAGCCCGCTGCCGACGACATGCGCGCCAACTACCGTCGCATCGCGGTCGCGGCCAAGAATACCGACACCCGCGAGCACGACATCGCCGACTCCGACGACTACTTCCAGTACCACGGTGGCATGGTCGCGACCGTGCGCGCGCTCACCGGCGGCGATCCGAAGGCCTACATCGGGGATTCGACGACCCCCGATGCGGTCCGCACCCGGTCGTTGACGGAGGAGACCGCGCGCGTGTTCCGGGCGCGGGTCGTGAACCCGCGCTGGCTCGCCGCGATGCGCCGGCACGGTTACAAGGGCGCGTTCGAACTCGCCGCCACCGTCGACTACCTCTACGGGTACGACGCCACGGCCGGTGTCGTCGCCGACTGGATGTACGAAACCCTCGCGCAGACATACGCTCTCGATCCGGAGAATCAGCATTTCCTCCGCGAGTCGAACCCGTGGGCATTGCGCGGAATCGTCGAGCGGCTCACCGAAGCCGCAGACCGTGGTCTGTGGGCGGAGCCGGATCCCGACACGATGCAGGCGCTGCAGCAGGCGTACCTCGATGCAGAAGGTGACCTCGAGGACCGCGGGTGACCGTTCGGCGGCTGCGGCTCATCGGTATCGGCCCGGGCGGGCCCGACGACCTGACGGTGACCGCCGTACACGCGTTGAACAGCGTCGACGTGTTCCTTGTCACCGACAAGGAAGCCGAAGCCGGACGTGCCGGTACCGGTGATCTCGTCGCCGTGAGGCAAGAGATCTGCCGCCGTCACAGCACCGGGGACTATCGTGTGGTCGCGGTGCCCGATCCGCCGCGCAACCGCACTCCCGAGGCGTACGGCGCCGAGGTGCGCGACTGGCACGCCGCCCGCGCCGAAGCCTACGAGATCGCTCTCCTCGAACAGGTTCTCGACGGCGAGACCGTCGGGCTCCTCGTGTGGGGAGATCCGAGCTTGTACGACAGCACTATTCGTGTCGTCGAACGTATTCGCAGGCGCGGACGACTCGACATCGATTACGACGTGATCCCGGGAGTCAGCAGCGTGCAGATGCTCGCAGCCCGACACCGGCTCGTCCTGAATGTGATCGGGGGCCCCATTACCATCACGACGGGACGGCGGCTTCTCGAGGAAGTTGCCGGAGGCGCCGAGAACATCGTGGTGATGCTCGACGGACAGCTCGCGTGCTCGGAATTGCTTGGTGAGTGGGATATCTGGTGGGGTGCACAGCTGGGAACGATCGACGAAGAACTCGTAGCCGGCCGCCTCCCCGATGTACTTCCCCAGATCGAGAAGGCGCGAGCGAGGGCGAAGGTCGCACGTGGCTGGGTGATGGATACATATTTGCTCCGCCGCGCCGCCGGTACTTGCTGAGCGGCGACGACGTCGCTGGTCGATACAGGCCGTGATTACCATCCTCCCGATCGACGTGCCATTTTGCGGACCCCGCCGCTGTGTCCGTATTCGCGAAGGTCTTGTACGCTCTGATGCGACGTAGGGAACACCGGTGCGAATCCGGGGCTGTCCCGCAACTGTCACCGAGGAGCGATCCCCCACTCGTACGGCCACGACCCATCACGGTTGGAAGGCCGGGGGAGAGCGTCGATCCGGGAGCCAGGACACCTGCGCCGACCGAAGTGACACCACGAGGATGGAAATGAACAACTCGATATTCACCACCCGGCAGGGGCGGAACTCGGTGCTGCGCACTGGCATCGCACTCATCGTCGCGACCCTCGCGGTCGCAGGCTGCTCGACCGGGGGAACCGAGACAGGCGCCGAACAAGACGTCGACGTGTCGTCGTCCGCGACGGACTACCCACTGACGATCGACAATTGCGGCTATTCCGTCACGATCGATGCACCCCCACAACGAGCCGTCTCACTCAACCAGGGCTCCACGGAGATCCTGCTGTCGCTCGGACTTGCTGATCGGATGGTCGGGACCGCGACGTGGACCGACCCGGTGCGCGAGGACCTCGCGGCGGACAATGCGAAGGTTCCGCGTCTCGCAGACAACAAACCGTCGTTCGAAGTGGTCCTCGATACCGAACCCGACTTCGTCTCGGCATCGTTCGGCGGGACGCTCGGCGAGGGCGGTGTGGCCGATCGGGATCAGTTCGACCGGCTCGGGGTGCCGTCGTACCTGTCGCCCACCGACTGCGAAGGCAAGAACGACGAGAGCGTCAACGTCGACGGCAACCGCACCGAACCGCTCACGATGGACTCGGTCTACAGGGAGATCCGCGAGCTCGCAGCCATTTTCGATGTGCGCGATCGCGGTGAGGAGTTCGTCGCGGAGCTCGAGCAGCGGTACGAGAACGCCGCCGGCGAGATCGATGCGTCGGATGTGTCGCTGGCGTTCTGGTTCGCCGATATCAACACGCCCTACGTGGCGGGCTGCTGTGGCTCGTCGGGCATCATCACGAACTCTGTAGGGGCGAAGAACGTCTTCGACGACACCACCAACGAATGGCCGCAGGTCAGCTGGGAGTCGGTCCTGGACCGGGACCCCACTGCGCTGGTGCTCGGAGATCTGAGCCGTCGCAGCATCGACGGTGACGCCCTCGACAGCAAGATCGACTTCCTCGAGTCGAACCCGGTCACGCAGCGACTGTCCGCTGTGCAGAACCAGCGCTACATCGTGGTGAACGGAGCCGACATGAACCCGTCCATCCGCACCATCGACGGGATCGAGAAGGTCGCGGCCGCAGTGCGTGAATGGAACCTCGGCAGCTGATGGCCTTCGAGACGAAGACCCGGTTGCCCGTCACGGGCGACCGGGTCCCGGTCGTCGGCGCGATCGCGCTGGGGATGGCGGCGCTCGCCCTGTCGATCGCTGTCACCGTCACCATCGGCCCTGCGAATCTCTCTGTTGCAGAAGTGTATTCGGTGATCTTCGACAAACTGGGGTGGGGCGGGTCGACGGTGAGCGCGATTCGTGAGGGCATCGTCTGGGAGCTGCGGCTCCCGCGGACGTTGCTCGCGGCGGTGTGCGGGGCCGGCCTGGCCGTGTGCGGCGTGATCATGCAGTCCCTGCTCCGCAACCCGCTCGCCGACCCGTTCGTACTGGGTATCTCGTCCGGTGCCTCCACCGGCGCCGTGATGATCGCGGTTCTCGGTATCGGTGGTGGCGCAATCTCGTTGTCGGGTGGCGCATTTCTCGGAGCACTGGTGTCGTTCGGCCTGGTGTTACTGCTCGCGACGGGTGCGGGTGGCGGAACCTCCCGCGTGGTACTCGCCGGTGTTGCGGGTACGCAATTGTTCTCGGCGCTCACCTCTTTCATCGTCATCTCGTCGGCCGACGCGGAACGCACCCGAGGAGTGTTGTTCTGGCTGCTCGGGTCGCTCGCGGGTGCAACCTGGAGTGACGTGATCCTGTGCGGCACCGTGTGTGTGCTCGGTATCGCGGTGTGCCTGCTCAGGGCATCCGCACTCGACGCCTTCACCTTCGGGTCGTCTACGGCCGCGACGCTCGGAATCGCGGTCGGGCGCACCCGCATGATGTTCCTGGTGGTGACGGCACTCATCACCGCGGTACTGGTCAGTGCGGCCGGCGCCATCGGATTCGTGGGACTGGTACTTCCGCATGCCGCCCGATTCCTGATCGGCCCCCGGCACAGTCGTCTCGTGCCGGTCGCGGCGGTGGTGGGCGCGGTGTTCATGGTGTGGGTCGACGCGGTGGCCCGCACAGTCTTCGCGCCGCAGGAGGTACCGGTCGGTGTGGTGACCGCATTGATCGGTGTGCCAGCCTTCGCCCTGATCCTCTTCCGCACGAGGGACGCATAGTGACAAGAGCAAAACAGTGACACTGGCGGCAACATCGCTGCGGTGGAGCCGGGGCGGCAACCTCGTCGTCGACGATGTGACGATCGACCCGCAGCCCGGCGAGACGATCGGGCTGCTCGGCCCCAACGGTTCCGGCAAATCTTCACTCCTACGTCTGCTTGCCGGCGTCGACCGTCCGGATGCGGGCACCGTGACGCTCGATGGTGCCGACATCCGGATGCTCGGCCGCCGCGTCCTGGCCAGGCGGGTCGCGATGGTGGGCCAGCACTCGTACACCGAGGTCGACATCCGAGTGCGGGACGTCGTGCGGCTCGGACGTGTGCCGCGCTCGGATGTATTCGGTCGTGACAAGGGCGGCGACGCAGCGATAAAACGGGCACTCGCGGTCACCGGTATGACCGAGCACGCCGACCGGATGTGGCGTGCCATGTCCGGTGGCGAACGCCAACGCGCCCAGATCGCACGAGCTCTCGCCCAGGACCCGCAGGAACTCCTGCTCGACGAACCGACCAATCACCTCGACGTCCAGCATCAGCTCGACATCCTGGAACGGGTGGTGGCATTGCCGGTGACCAGCTACGTGGCGCTGCACGACCTCAACCTCGCCGCGATGTGCTGCGACCGGGTCGTTGTTCTCTCGAAGGGACGGGTTGTCGCCCAGGGCCCACCTGTCGAGGCGCTGACGTCCGACATGA
>JAEZDV010000265.1 GCA_023417985.1 Actinomycetes bacterium
GATGGGCACCCCGCGACAAGAGGACGGCAGACGGCGCCGGCTGCCACCCGAGGAGCGACGCCGGCAACTCGTCGCGATCGGTCTCCAGGAACTTGCCGCGCGCCCCATCCACGCGCTCTCCGTCGACCGCGTCGCCGAACTGGCCGGGATCTCCCGGAGCCTGCTGTTCCGCTACTTCCCGACCAAGCAGGACTACTACGTCGCGGTCGTCGGCTCCGCAGCCCGTCGCCTCTTGCGCGCGGCGGTTCCCGCACCCGGCGACCCCGACCCGCTTCGGGCGATCCTGCACGCCTTCGTCTCGTTCGTCGGCCGCCACGGTGACAACTATCAGGCCTGCTTCCACGGCGGCTACGGCTCCGACCCGCAGATCCGCGAGATCCACGCCTCGATGAAGAACACGCTGGTCGGCCGCGTGATCGCGGCGATCGGCTGCCCGGACACCCCGCTCAACCGGATGCGGTTGCGCGGATGGTGGTCGCTGGCCGAGTCGCTCGCGATCGACCGGTTGAGCGAACCGGGGCTGTCCGTCGACGACGTCGTCGGCTACGCGAGCACGCTCCTGCCGGCCGTCCTCACACCGGCCGGCGGGTTCACAGACCCGGAATCTGGATCGTGACGCCGGGGAAGACTTCGATCTGCGGCGGCACCTGCACCGGCAACTGAACCGGCGGCGCCGGGATCGTGATCGGCGGAAGGTTCGAGAAATCCGGAAGCCGGAGTCCGGGCGGTGGTGTTTCCTTCGGCTCTTCGATGCCCGGGTCTGCGGGCACCCCGGCTTGACCACCGATCGGGGCCGGCCACGGGAAGCTCTCGACCTCGGTGCCCGCGAGGGCACCGTCCATCGTGCCCTTCCAGATGTCCGCCGGCAGGCTCGATCCGTAGATCGAGCCGCCCCAGCGGTTGGTGATGGGGCCGGCGTCGGGAGTTCCGATCCAGACCGCGGTGGACAGGGACGGCGTGTAGCCGACCATCCATGCGTCCTTGTTGAGTCCGGTCTCGCCGAGCTGGGTGGTGCCGGTCTTCGCTGCAGCCGGACGGCCACCGGCGAGACCGTGCCCGCGCGAATGTGCCGGGATGGGCAGCATCGCCTGCGTGGCGTTGTCGGCGACCGCGGGGTCGATGCGCTGCTCGGCGGGGGACGCGGTCCGGTCCATGAGCACCACACCGTCTCCGGTCACGACCTTCTGCACGAAGTACGGCGCGCGGTAGGTTCCGGACGCCGCAAGCGTCGCGTACGCCGACGCCATGTCGATGACCCGCGACTCGTACTGGCCGAGCACGATGCCACCTTCCGGCGGCCCGTCCGTGGTTCCCAGCGTGGTGCCTTCGACTCCGGGGATGGTCTTCGGAATCCCGGCGCGGTGGGCGATGTCGGCGATCTTCTGGGGACCGTCGGTCATCGACATCATGAGCCGGTAGAAACTGGTGTTGAGCGACCGCTTGAGTGCTTCCGCGATGGTGCACCGCCCGCACGACTCGCCCTCGACGTTGCCGATCTCGAGATTGCCGATCTTCAGGGGAGAACTGTCGTACTTCGCATTCAGCCCGATTCCCTCGTCGAGAGCGGCGAGCAGGCCGAACACCTTGAACGACGACCCGGTCTGCAACGGCGCCTGCGCGTAGTCGAAACCGGCACCGTCCTCGCCGCCGTAGTACGCCCGCACCGCACCGGAGCGCGGGTCGATCGAGACCACCGCGGTACGCAATTCGGGTTTCTCACCTTCGAGCGTGCCGCGCGCAGAATCGACTGCGGCCTGCTGGGCGACGGGATCGATGGTCGTGGTGATCCGCAGCCCCTCGGTGTTGAGCACCTGTTCGCTGATGCCGGCCTGCGACAGTTCGCGCAGCACCTGGGAGCGGATGAGCCCCTCCGGACCCGTCGCCTGACTTGCGAGAGCGAGCGTGTTCGACGGCACGGTGTCGGGGAAAACTTGGGCCGCGCGCTCGGATTCGTCGAGCACCCCCATGCCCACCATGCCGTCGAGCACGTAGTTCCAGCGCTCCTCGACGGCGAGGCGGTTGTACTCGGGGTCGAGCGTCGACGGCGTCTGGATCACGCCCGCGAGCACGGCGCCCTCGGCCACCGACAACTCACCGACGGACTTGCCGAAGTACGCCTGCGATGCCGCCGCGATGCCGTACGCGCCGCGCCCGAAATAGATCGTGTTGAGGTACGCCTCGAGGATCTCGTCCTTCGACCATTCGCGCGCCATCTTGGTGGAGATGACGAGTTCGCGCATCTTCCGGTCGAGGGTGCGGTCGGCGCCGACGAGAACGTTCTTGACGTACTGCTGCGTGATGGTGGAACCACCGCCCGCGCTCTCCTTGCCCATGACGTTGTCGCGAGCAGCGCGGGCGAATCCGGTGATCGAGAAACCCGGGTTGGTGTAGAAGTTGCGGTCTTCCGCCGACAGCACCGCATCGCGGACATGCACCGGCACTTCGTCGATGGCGATCTCGACGCGGTTTCCCTCGGGCGGCACGACCCTGGTGATCTCGGTCGTGTCGTCGGCCGCGTAGATCCGCGCGATCTGGTTGGTCTTGAGGTCGGCGGGACGCGGCACCTCCGCCGACGAGTACGACGACATGAACACGCCTGCGGGCACGATCACGAGGAGCGCGACGACGGCGAGCACCACGTACCGCACGACGCGCCACCGGCGGGCCTTCGCGGACGCAACGGCAGCACCGTGTCTGCGGGCTGTCGGCCGTTTCGAGGAAGTCACTCGTACCACTTTCTCCGGAGTCCGGGACGGGCAAATCGCACCGCCGAACGCATGGTACGGAAAGTGTCCGACCCGGATGATCTACGGACAGGTTATGAGCCGGTGCGCCGCCAAGCCCGGAACGCGAACCACCAGGCCACCGCGAAACCGAGAAGCACCAGTGACGGGACGATGCCCGGCGCCGACGACATCAGTTCGGCGACCGCGCCGATCACCGCGAATACGGTGAAGATGGTGAGGAAACCGAGCAGCATCTCCAGTTGCTGCCGTCTCGGAAGGCGTTTCACGACTTGACGCCACCTGCGGTCAGGCCCGAGATGATCCGCCGCTGGAACAGCAGAACCATGATCACGAGCGGCACCATCACCAGGGTTCCGCCGGCCATGATCGACGCATAGGGGGTGACGTACGGGTCGGTGCCGGTGAACCTGGCCATCGCGACCGTGACCGGCGCCGTCCGTTCGCTCGAGAGCTGCGACATCAGCAGGTACTCGTTGACCGTCGCGATGAACGCCAGGATCGCGGTGGTGAACAGCGCGGGGGCGGCCAGCGGCAGCATCACGAGGCGGAACGCCTGCCCGCGTGTGGCACCGTCCATCCGGGCGGCCTCTTCGAGTTCCCAGGGCAGGTCGGAGAAGAACGACGTGAGGGTGTAGACCGTCAGCGGCAGCACGAACGAGATGTTCGGGATGATCAGCGCCTGATAACTGCCGATCCAGCCGATGTCGGTGAACAACTGGAACAGCGGCGTGACGAGAGCGACCACCGGGAACATCGAGGCGCCCAGGATGATTCCGGTGACGAAGTACTTGCCGCGGAACTCGAACCGCGACAGGGCGTAGGCGGTGAACACACCGATCAGCAACGCCGCTGCCGTCGTGGCGCCCGCGATGATCACGCTGTTGAGCAGCGCACGGGAGAAGTTCACCTTGGCTGCGGGATCGAGTGCGTCCGCAAAGTTCTGCAGCGTCGGATTCGACGGCCACAGGGACGTGCTGAAGGTGTCCTTCGGGTCCCGCAGGGCCGTGACGATCATCCAGTAGCACGGGGCCAGGCCCCAGACGACGATCAGCGCGACACCCACATATGTGC
>JAEZDV010000334.1 GCA_023417985.1 Actinomycetes bacterium
GAGGAGCGGGGCTTCGTCGTAGCGCAGGAACCGGATCAGAAGAAGGAACCGATCGTCGGCAGAGCCAGCACCGAGTCGATCGCCAGACCGAGGCACACGACCGCGAGATAGTTGTTGGATTGCAGGAACAGCTTGAGCGGCTTGACCGAGGCGCCGCCTCGCACGCTGTTGTAGAGCTGGTGAGCGACGAACAGGAACCACGCGCCGGCGAGGACCGCCACCACCGCGTAGACGACGCCGGCGGCGGGGACGATCGCCAGCGTCGCAATGACGGTCGCCCAGGTGTACAGCACGATCTGCTTGGTGACGTGCTGCTCGGTCGCGATCACGGGCAGCATCGGCACGCCGGCCGCCTTGTAGTCCTCCTTGTACCGCATCGCCAGAGCCCAGGTGTGCGGCGGCGTCCAGAAGAACACCACCAGGAACAACACGACCGGTTCCCAGCTCAGCGACCCGGTGACCGCGGCCCAGCCCACCATCACGGGCATGCATCCCGCGGCGCCGCCCCACACGACGTTCTGCCAGGTACGACGTTTGAGCACCATCGTGTAGACGAGCACGTAGAACGCGATGGTCGCGACGACGAGCAGGCCCGACAGCAGGTTCGCCCGCCACCACAGCCACGCGAAGGAGGCAACGCCGAGAAGAACACCGAAGACGAACGCGTTCCGCGTCGGCACGGTCTGACGCGCGAGCGGACGAAGCGCGGTGCGCTTCATCACCTTGTCGATGTCTGCGTCGACCACGCAGTTCAGGGAATTGGCACTCGCCGCACCCATCCAGCCACCGAACAGGGTGCTCAGGATCAGCACGATGTCGACGTGGCCGCGATCGGCGAAGAGCATCGCCGGAATGGTCGCGACCAGCAACAACTCGATCACGCGCGGCTTGGTGAGTGCGATGTAGGCGAGGACTGTGCCCGAGAGACGTCCCCACGCGGTGTCGGGACGGGAAGCACTCGGTGCTTCGGGGGCGCCGAAGCCGTGTCCTCCCGGCCGTTGCCCTGCCCGCACACTGTCTCCTTGCACCACGCGAATCCGCACTTTCGCTCGCCCGTTCACGGTCGCCCGGTTCCGGACGCTCCTCACTACTACAAGCGATGGTAGACGGCAGAGACTCACCGACCGAATCGACCCGCTCCACGGCGCGCACTAGTCTGAAGGAGCGCGCGGGCCATACTCTGCCCGCAGCCGCCCCGTACACCCCATGTCAGGAGAATTCTGCTCGTGTCGATCACAGACGAGATCCGCACCCTCACTCAGCCGGCGCACCCGGCCGACTGGACCGACCTGGACACCAAGGCGGTCGACACGGCCCGCGTGCTCGCCGCCGACGCGGTGCAGAAGGTCGGCAACGGGCACCCCGGCACTGCGATGAGCCTCGCTCCGCTGGCGTACACCCTGTACCAGCGCGTGATGCGACACGATCCGACCGACCCGAAGTGGGTCGGCCGCGATCGTTTCGTTCTGTCCTGCGGGCATTCCAGCCTGACGCTCTACATCCAGCTGTACCTGTCGGGATACGGCGTCGAACTCGCCGACCTCGAGGCGCTGCGCACGTGGGGTTCGCTGACTCCCGGTCACCCCGAGTACGGGCACACCGCCGGTGTCGAGATGACCACCGGCCCGCTCGGCCAGGGGCTCGCCTCCGCCGTGGGCATGGCGATGGCCGCCCGCCGCGAGCGTGGCCTGTTCGACCCCGAGGCCGCTCCGGGCGAGAGCCCGTTCGACCACTTCGTCTACGTGGTCGCCTCCGACGGTGACATCGAGGAAGGCGTCACCTCCGAGGCGTCGTCGCTCGCGGGTGTGCAGGAACTCGGCAATCTGATCGTCTTCTACGACGCCAACAAGATCTCGATCGAGCACGACACCACCATCGCTCTCGGCGAGGATGTGCCGAAGCGGTACGAGGCGTACGGCTGGCACGTGCAGACCGTCGACGGCGGCGAGAACGTCACCGGCATCCTCGAAGCCGTCGAAGCTGCCAAGGCGGTCACCGATCGCCCGTCGCTCATCTCGGTGCGCACGATCATCGGCTATCCCGCGCCCACCAAGATGAACACCGGTGACGTCCACGGTGCCGCTCTGGGTGCCGACGAGGTCGCCGCGGTGAAGAAGGTGCTCGGCTTCGATCCGGAGAAGAACTTCGACGTCGACCCGGCGGTGCTCGACCATGCCCGCGGTGTCGTCGAGCGCAACGCCAAGGCGCGCGATGCATGGCAGGCGGACTTCGACGCGTGGGCCCGGCGCGAGCCGGAGCGCAAGGAATTGTTCGATCGCCTGTACGCGGGCGAGTTCCCGGAGGGCTGGGTCGAGGCCCTGCCGCTCTACGACCCCACCGACAACGGTCCGGCCACGCGTAAGGCGTCGGGCAATGCGCTCGCGACCCTCGGCCCGATCCTGCCCGAGCTGTGGGGCGGCTCCGCCGACCTGGCCGGCAGCAACAACACCACGATCCCCGGTTCCGACTCGTTCGGTCCCACGTCGATCTCCACCGACGACTGGACGGCCCAGCCGTACGGGCGCACTCTGCACTTCGGCATCCGCGAGCATGCGATGGGCTCGATCCTCAACGGCATCGCGCTGCACGGACCGACGCGGCCCTACGGCGGCACGTTCCTCGTGTTCTCCGACTACATGCGGCCTGCCGTGCGCCTGGCCGCGCTGATGCAGACCCCGGCCATCTACGTCTGGACCCACGATTCGATCGGTCTCGGCGAGGACGGCCCGACGCACCAGCCGATCGAGCATCTCGCGGCGCTGCGCGCGATCCCCAACCTCGCGGTGATCCGTCCGGCCGACGCCAACGAGACGTCCTTCGCGTGGAAGTCGGCGCTGGAGAACAAGACCGGCCCGACCGCGCTGGCGCTCACCCGCCAGAACGTGCCGGTGCTGGAGGGCACGCGCGAGAAGGCGGCCGAAGGTGTGGCCCGCGGCGCGTACGTGCTGTTCGAGGCGTCCACCGGAACTCCGGAGGTCGTTCTGCTCGCCACCGGATCCGAGGTCGAACCGGCCGTCGCCGCCCGCGAGACGCTCGAGGCCGACGGGGTACCCACCCGGGTCGTCTCGGTGCCGGTACTCGACTGGTTCCTCGAGCAGGACCAGGCCTACCGCGACGAGGTGCTCCCGCCGTCGGTCCGTGCCCGGGTCTCAATCGAAGCCGGTCTCGCGATGCCGTGGTACCGGCTGATCGGCGACGCCGGTGAGGCCGTGTCGCTCGAGCACTTCGGCGCGTCCGCCGATTACAAGACCCTGTACCGCGAGTTCGGAATCACCGCAGAGGCCGTCGTCGACGCTGCGCGCCGCTCGCTGACCCGAGTGAAGGGATGATCGGATGACTTCACAGACCACCGCACAGAACGAAGTGCTCGCTGAGCTCTCGGCGCAGGGAGTGTCGGTGTGGCTCGACGACCTGTCGCGGGAGCGGATCGAATCCGGCAATCTCGCCGATCTGATCGCCACTCGCAGCGTGGTCGGCGTGACCACCAACCCGTCGATCTTCCAGGCGGCGTTGTCCAAGGGTCACGCGTACGACGCACAGGTCCGTGAGCTGGCGGCGGGCGGTGCCGATGTCGAGGAGACCATCCTCGCCGTCACCACCGACGACGTCCGCTCCGCGTGCGACGTGCTCGCCCCGGTCTACGAGGCGACCGGCGGGCTGGACGGGCGCGTGTCGATCGAGGTCGATCCGCGTCTGGCTCACGCCACCGACGAGACCGTCGCGCAGGCCGAGGAACTGTGGCGTGTCGTCGACCGTCCCAACCTGTTCATCAAGATCCCGGCGACGGTGGCGGGCCTGCCGGCCATCGCGCGGGTGATCGGCGAGGGCATCAGCGTCAACGTCACGCTGATTTTCTCCGTGGAGCGGTACGAGCGGGTGATCGAGGCTTACCTGGACGGGCTCACCGCCGCGAAGGCGGCCGGCCACGACCTGTCGAAGATCCATTCGGTGGCGTCGTTCTTCGTCTCCCGCGTGGACACCGAGATCGATGCGCGGCTCGAGGAGATCGGCACGGACGCTGCACTGGCGTTGCGCGGCAAGGCGGGCGTCGCGAACGCCCGGCTGGCGTATTCCGCCTACCGCAAGGCATTCGAGTCCGGTGCCCGGTTCGAGCAGCTCGCCGAGGCAGGTGCGCGCCCGCAGCGTGCACTGTGGGCCTCGACCGGCGTGAAGAACCCGGATTACTCCGACACGATGTACGTCACAGAACTCGTGGCGCCGAACACCGTGAACACGATGCCGGAGAAGACGCTCGAAGCGGTCGCGGACCACGGCGAGATCACCGGCGACACCGTCACCGGCAACATCGCCGCGGCTCAGCAGGTCTTCGACGCCCTCGCCTCCGCGGGTATCGACCTCCCGGACGTGTTCCGCAAGCTCGAGGACGAGGGTCTCGAGAAGTTCGTCGCATCGTGGAACGAACTGCTCGACGCCACCTCGGAGCAGCTCACCGCCCACGCTCCCGGCTCGGAGGGCTGAACGTGAGCGAATCCGGGACGGCGGAGTGGGTGAACCCGCTGCGGGACAGCAGGGATCGCCGGCTCCCTCGCATCGCGGGTCCGTGTGCTCTCGTCATCTTCGGCGTCACGGGCGATCTCGCTCGCCGGAAACTGATGCCGGCGGTGTACGACCTGGCCAATCGAGGGCTCCTGCCGCCCGGATTCGCTCTCGTCGGTTTCGCCCGCAGAGAGTGGGACGACGCCGAGTTCGGTGACGTAGTGCACGACGCTGTGCGCAACAACTCGCGCACCCCGTTCCGTGAAGAAGTCTGGCAGCGGCTCGCCGAAGGCATCCGCTTCGTCCAGGGCTCGTTCGACGACGACGCCGCGTTCGCCGAACTCGCCGAGACGCTCCACAAACTCGATCAGGAGCGGGGCACCGGCGGTAACCACGCGTTCTACCTGTCGGTGCCGCCCGATGCATTCCCCGTCGTGTGCGGGCAACTTGCCCGTTCGGGTCTCGCGGCCGCCACGGACGACACGTGGAGCCGGGTGGTGATCGAGAAGCCGTTCGGTCACGACCTCCAGAGTGCTCGTGAGCTCAATGCGGTTGTCGGCGAAGTGTTCTCCGAGGACTCGGTGTTCCGCATCGACCACTACCTCGGCAAGGAGACGGTTCAGAACATCCTGGCGCTGCGGTTCGCCAACCAGTTGTTCGATCCGATCTGGAATGCGCACTACGTCGACCATGTCCAGATCACGATGGCCGAGGACATCGGTCTCGGCGGCAGGGCGGGTTACTACGACGGGATCGGGGCGGCGCGCGACGTCATCCAGAACCACCTGTTGCAGTTGCTCGCGTTCACCGCGATGGAAGAGCCGATCAGCTTTGCGCCCGCGGAATTGCGCGCGGAAAAGATCAAGGTGCTGTCCGCGACCCGCCTCGCCGAGCCACTCGACGAAACCACCGCCCGCGGTCAGTACACCGGTGGCTGGCAGGGCGGCGAGCGGGTGGTCGGATTGCTCGAGGAGAAGGGTTTCGCGGCGGACTCGACCACCGAGACCTATGCGGCGATCACTCTCGAAGTCGACACCCGCCGATGGGCGGGCGTGCCGTTCTATCTGCGGACCGGAAAGCGCCTGGGCCGCCGCGTCACCGAGATCGCCGTGGTCTTCAAGCGAGCACCGCACCTCCCGTTCGACACGACGATGACGTCCGATCTCGGACAGAACGCGCTCGTCATCCGGGTGCAACCCGACGAGGGCGTCACGATGCGCTTCGGGTCGAAGGTCCCCGGCTCCGAGATGGAAGTGCGCGACGTGAACATGGACTTCAGTTACGGGCAGGCGTTCACGGTGTCCTCCCCGGAGGCGTACGAACGGCTGCTGCTCGACGTGCTGCTCGGTGAACCGTCGCTGTTCCCAGTGGACGAAGAGGTCGAGTTGTCCTGGAAGATCCTCGACCCGGTTCTCGCGCACTGGGCTGCGAAGGGCCGGCCGGAACCGTACGAGGCCGGAAGCTGGGGCCCGGCCTCGTCCGACGAGATGCTGCGCCGATCCGGCCGGGAATGGAGGCGGCCGTGAGACTGCAACTGCGCAACACCTCCGCGGTGGATGTCAGCAAGAAACTCGTCGAGTTGCGCCGCACCGGCGGCATCGTCACGCAGGGCAGGGTTCTCACGCTCATCGTGTGCGCAGGCGAGGCCCGGGGAATCGAAGCTGCGATCTCGGCGGCGACCGACGCGGCGCGTGAACACCCGTGCCGCGTCATCGTCATCGGCCGCGGTCGCTCCGAGGGCCCGTCCCGTCTCGACGCGGAGATCCGCGTCGGCGGCGAAGCCGGTGCATCCGAGGTGCTGATCCTGGCACTGCACGGTGAACTCGCCGACCATCAGGAATCGGTCGTGGTGCCGTTCCTGCTGCCCGACACGCCCGTCGTCGCGTGGTGGCCCGGACAGGCACCGCCGATCCCCGCCCAGGACCCGGTCGGCCGATTGGCGGTCCGCCGGCTCACCGACACGACGAACGCACTCGATCCGCGCACCGACCTGTTCTCGCGGCTGTCCGGGTACACCCCCGGCGACACCGATCTGGCATGGGCACGGATCACCTACTGGCGGGCGCTCCTGGTCTCGGCACTCGAGCAACCGCCGCACGAGCAGGTCGTCTCCGCCCACGTCTCGGGTCTGCAGACCGAACCCGCCATCGATCTACTCGCGGGATGGCTCGCGAGTCGTATCGACTGCCCGGTGCAACGCGCGACCGGCGCCCTGCGTGTCGAGTTACGCACCACGACGCAGACCATCGTGCTGGGTCGTCCCCAGGAAGGGCGCGTCGCCACGCTCGAACGGACCGACAAGCCGGCGTCGTTGATCACGCTGGCCCGGAGGGACTCCGCGGAGTGCCTCGCCGAAGAGTTGCGGCGGCTCGACCCCGACGTCATCTACGAGGCCGCACTGTCGGCCCTGCCGAAGGTGGAATATGTCTGAACCCGTCAGTGCCCCCACCGAAGTCCTGACCTTCGCCGACCCCGACGCGGTCGCGCGCGCGGCGGCGAAAGCCTTCGTCGACGCCGTTGTCGCAGCTCAGCGCGAACGGTTACAGGCGCATGTGGTTCTCACCGGAGGCGGGACGGGAATCGCGATGCTCGAGCACGTCGGCCGTGAGCAGGGCGGCATCGACTGGTCCGCGATGAACGTCTACTTCGGTGACGAGCGGTTCCTTCCCGCAGGCGATCCCGACCGCAACGAGGTGCAGGCCCGGGCCGCGCTGCTCGACCACGTGCCGATCGACCAGGCGCGCATCCACACGATGCCGGCGCTCGGCGAGGACGGGTGCGCCACGCCCGCAGAGTCGGCGGAGCGTTACACCCGGCTTCTCGCCGCTAAGTCCGCCGACGGATCCGTACCGGACTTCGACGTCCATCTGCTGGGCATGGGCGGCGAGGGACATGTCAACTCGCTCTTCCCGCACACCGACGCGGTACGCGAGTCGGACCGTTTCGTTGTCGGCGTGGAGGATTCGCCGAAGCCCCCGCCCGCACGGGTGACCCTGACCCTGCCCGCCGTGCGACGCGCCCGTCAGGTCTGGTTGCTGGTCGCCGGGGAAAACAAGGCCGACGCGGTCGCTGCGGCGATCGCGGGAGCGAGCCCCGCGGACATTCCGGCAGCGGGTGCTGTCGGACGTGAACGTACCGTGTGGTTCGTCGATCCGGCTGCGGCCGCCGCGCTCCCGAAGTCCTGACCGGCGAACCCCGCAAACGGTCGCTGCGTCATCGAGGATCGTTGTCGCGGTCGGAATCGTCGACCGGGGTCCGAGGCGCAGCATCGTCGGTGCCCTGCCGGATGCAACGGAACTTTGCCGACGATCGCGGGCCGCGCGCTGCGGCGATGAGTCGGGGACGTCCGGGAACGCATCGCGCCGTTCGTGGGTCCATGAGGGTTGGCACCTCCTGTGGTGGGCCGCTTTCGTTTTCGGCCCTTGCCACATTCGACGCACCGCCACGCGCACCGGTTCCCACGCACAGGAAATCGACCGAACGCGTCACCCCCGGATCGTCCCGTCCTGCTCCCGCGGGGCTCAGAGCCCCCGCGCGATGACTGCCTGGGTGACCCGATCGTCGATCGACGACACCGGATCCTCGCGCCCGACCCATGGTTCCCCACCGAAGTACTTCTCGACGATCTTCTCGGCGGTCCGGGTGGCGACGGCCTGCGTTGTGAGGGTCGGGTTGGGACCGCCGAGACTGTTGGCGAGCGCCGAGTTGTCGGTGATGAACAGACGTTTGACCCAGCGTGCTTCCGCGTTCGAATCGAGCACCGAGTTGTGTTCGTCGATGCCCATCCGCATGCTCGACTGCGAATGCAGGATCAGCGGCGGCCAGTCGCACCGGTGCACCGATTTCGCCCCGGCCGCACGCATCAGTTCGACGGCCCTGCGCGTCGCGTACTCGCGGTTGCGTTTGGTGCGCGCCGACCGGTTCCGGTGGTTCATCGTCACTTTCGGGGCGAGTCCGCCTTCGCTCGGAAGCAGCACCGGAGACAGCGTCACCCGGTTCTCCGGTTCGACGTCGTCGTCGGATATGACGAGCGCGGCGAGCACACGATCGGTGTCGGCCATCGTGTCGAGGAGATCGCGGCCTACGAGTCTGCCGAGGCTGTCCGCTCCCGCGGAGTCGACCACTCCCCCGGCGCGTCCGTACCCGTGGATCCCGGAGTCGCTGAAGTTCAGCGCGTAGGCGATGAGCGCCGGCGGCAGGCCGAGTTGCTCGACGCCGCCGTATCCCGGCAGATCGACGCGCGCATTCGAACCGGGGCCCCTCGTCTCACCGGTGTATTCGTCGAAGACCCCGAAGACGCCGTCCATGTGGTGATCGGTCAACCCCCGCCCGACCCAGCCGTTCGGGTTGGGCAGACCGGAACCGAACCACAACCGCGGCGACTCGATGCACCCTGCCGCGAGCACCACGGCAGCGGCGCTCGCCTCGTGCTGCGC
>JAEZDV010000344.1 GCA_023417985.1 Actinomycetes bacterium
CGGCGATGCCGGCGGCCTCCTGGCCGCGGTGCTGCAGGGCATAAAGGCCGTAGTAAGTGAGTTTGGCCACGTCCTCACCCGGAGCCCAGACTCCGAAGACGCCGCACTCCTCGCGCGGTTCGTTCTCGGGTTCGTCGGCGGCGAGAAGATTACGTGTGTGAACCGACAGATCGGCACTGGTCACGGAGGTGCTCCCTGAGGCTGGACAAGGGCGGGGCGGTTTCATTCTACGGGCCCCCTGACGGGACTCCGACCGTCGTCCCCCCGTCGTCCCCGCTTCGGCGGTGCGGACTGCGCGATTCGGACGTCACAGGCGCAGCAGCGGCAGCCAGTGCGCGATCTCGCCGGCCCGGCTTCCCGAGGCGTCGATCGCCCCGGCTGCGATCGCGTCGTCGAAGGTGAGCCGGCCCACCGCGAGACGCAGCCAGGTGCGAGCATCGGTTTCGACGACGTTGGGAGGTGTCCCCCGGGTGTGCCGGGGTCCTTCGATGCACTGCACTGCGACGAACGGCGGCACCCGCACCTCGACACTCGAGCCCGGTGCGATCTGTTCGAGGGTGCGCGCGCTGAGCCGCACCGCGGCGGCGAGGTCGGCACGGGCGGGCTCGGCGTCGTCGAGTCCCGACAACCACGGCTCGACGCGGCCGAGCGCGGCTCTCAGGTCCGCAGGATCGACGGTTCTACGAGGTGCCATGTCCCCGGAGCCTAATCACGGCGTCCCTCATCCTCGGTCCCCACCCGAGCAGTCGCCACCCGCACCGCGACGGCACCGCCGACGTTGACGGCGAGATGCGCCAGGGCGGGGGCGAGCACGCTGCCGCTGCGGGAGCGCAGCCACCCGAACACCAGACCCGACAGTCCGGTCACGACGACGGTGCCGGCGATGCTGTCTCCCCCGTTCATCGCGGGCCGGACGTGCCACAGGCCGAAGACCAATGCTTGCGGAACGGGGCCGACGAGGGCGGTCAGTGCGCTGCGGAACAACAGTTCCTCCGCGAGGACCGTGCCGACAGGGATGTGCACGCCGCTCCACTCGTAGAAGTCCGCGCGACTCCCCCGCACCTCGTCGACGAAATGGGTGCGCAATCCGGGCACCGTCACCGCGACGACGTACCCTGCCGCGACCACCGCCGCCGCGCCGGTTCCCCAGCGCAATCCGGCCCGGACGTGGGCGGGATCGAATCCGAGAGCTGCGGTGCCGACCCCGGAGGCCCGGGCGAGAAGGACCGCCCCCGCCCCCGCTGCCGCCGAGAGCAGCCCTCGACCGCGGGGTCCCATCCGGACGGCGGGCAGCGCCGCACCGAGCGCGAGTGTCGCGGCGGAGGCGATCACACCCCGCCGGGTTCCGGGCGTCACTTCTCGGGCCCTTGTTCGAGCCGCAACTCTTCGAGCGCGGCGCGCGCACGCTCGGTGTCGGCATCGGTCCAGCCGTCCGGCCGCGCGACAGCCAGCCACCCGTCGAGCACCGCGGTGCCGTAGTTGTGCCCGTGCCCGTCCGGGACCCCGGCCGCATTCGTCAGATCGGCGGACACCTGCCAGAAGGTGACGAAAGGGAACCAGCGCATCTGCGGGAGACGGTCGGGCCCCGGCGGCTCCTCGAGCCAGTCGGGCCGGGTGAACAACAGGTCGGGCGACCACCACACCACCGGATCCGAGGTGTGCTGGATGTAGAGGACCCGGGGTGCGAGCCACGACGAGTCGGGTTCCGGCACGGTATCCACACCACCGGCGAAGCGCACGACGAGGCCATCCGCGTACACGGGTAACACCTCGGGAGTACCGGGATCTCGTCGATCGACGATCTGCCGCCACAGGCGGTTCGAGTTGGGCGGGCCCACCCACAGGACGCCGTCGACGGTCGAGCGGATCTCCCCGATGCTGTCGAACGCTCCCTCGCCGGACTGGACGCCGAGGCTCTCCCCGTAGATGTACAACTTCGGACGATCGTCCGCGGGCAACTGCGACCAGCGTTCGTGCACGCGGCTGATGAGCAGTTTCCCTGCCGCGGCGGCCTTCTCGCGGTCGGCGAGGAAAGAGATCCAGCTCGGAAGGTACGAATACTGCCATGCCACCATCGCGAGGTCGCCGTTGTGGACGAGTTCCATCGCCTGCGCGGCGGTCGGATTCACCCATCCCGTCCCGGTGGTGGGAATCAGCGCCAGCACCGACCTGTCGAACGCGCCGGTCCGTTCCAGCTCGTCCACGACGAGATCTGCTCGTGCTTCTGGTGTTTCGGCAGAATCGAGCCCGACGTACACGCGGATGGGGTCCAGCGCGGGGGTGCCGCTGATGGCGGTCAGCCTGTCGGAGTCGAGCCCGCGCGAGACGAAATTGCGGCCCTGGTAACCGAGCGAATCCCACGACGCCGACGAGTCGGGACTACCCGACTTCGTCGGTTCGGTCGGCTGAACGGTGCCCTCTCGGGTGGTGTCGTCCTTCAGGCTGAACACCTGGTTGGTGAAGTAGTACGCGCCCCGCAGCAGTACGCCGTCGATGAGCATGAACGTGGCGAGCACGACGACCAGCACACCGAGAGTGCGGGCGAGTCCCAGCGGGACGCGGGCACGCCGGATCAGCTGTCCCGCGATCCAACGTCCGACGTCGTGTCCGAAGCGCCACAGTCCGACCAGGCCTGCGAAGACGCCGACGCTGAGCCCGAGGGTGCGGAGGTACCCGCTGGTGGTGGTGCCTTCCGCTCCCATCAGCGCCGCGAGCTGGCGCTGATCGTCCACTGCGAGGACGAGTGCGACGAGAGCAGCGACGACGGCCGCGACCGGCACTGCCACCCGGAGTCCCCGGGTGACGGGCAACGGTGGCGGCCACCAGCGCCTCCCCGCGAGCAGGAACTTGTAGACGGCCCACCCCGCCACACACCCGACGCCGTAACCGATCGCGGCGTTGATGCCGCCGACGATGCCCTGGAACAACCAGTCCCGGGGCAGCAACGACGGCGTCAACGACCAGCAGAAGAACAGTGACGCGAAGGCGATGCCGGTGTAGTCCAGGCTCAGCCGTCCCCATACCCGCGCGGGAAGGGGATAGCGTTCACCGAGTTCGGTGACCGCAGCGATGATTCGGCCCCTACGGGCCGCGATCGCCGCCAGCCGATCGACCTGGCTCGCCGGCATGGCCTACCCGAACAGAGCCGGGAGGGTGCCTTCCCACACCTCACGAAGTTCGTTCATCGGGATCGAGAACTGACCCTGGACCTCGATGGAGTCGGACCCTTCGTCGACGACACCGATACGCACCCACGGCATGTTGCGTGCGGTGCACATCCCGGTGAAGCGGGATTCTTCGGTGCGCGGCACGGCGACGAGCACGCGTCCCGCGGACTCGGAGAACAACGTCACGAACGGGTCGGCGCCCTCCGGCAGGAGGATCCGGCAGCCGGTCTCACCGGCGAGTGCCGCTTCGACGACCGCCTGGGCGAGGCCGCCCTCGGACAGGTCGTGGGCCGCCGAGATCAGGCCGTCGCGTGAACCGGCGAGCAGGATCTCCGACAGCAGTCGCTCGCGCTCGAGATCGACCTTCGGGGGCACGCCACCGAGGTGATCGTGCTCGACCTGGGCCCAGATCGAGCCGTCGAACTCGTCGCGAGTGTCCCCGAGCAGGATCAGCGTCTCGCCGGGTTCGAGTCCGAGGCCGGTGGGAATGCGGCGGTGCACGTCGTCGATCACGCCGAGTACGGCGACGACCGGCGTCGGCAGGATCGGCGTCGAGCCGGTCTGGTTGTAGAAGCTGACGTTGCCGCCGGTGACCGGGATCCCGAGCTGCGCGCAGCCGTCGGCGAGACCGCGAACGGCCTGCTGGAACTGCCACATCACGGCCGGATCCTCCGGCGAACCGAAGTTCAGGCAGTTCGACACGGCCTTCGGGGTCGCCCCGGTGGTGGCGACGTTGCGGTACGCCTCGGCCAGCGCGAGCTGTGCGCCCGCGTACGGGTCGAGCTGGGTGTACCGGCCCGACGCGTCGGTGGCCAGCGCGATACCGCGGCCGGTCTCCTCGTCGATGCGAACGACACCGGCATCGGCGTTCTCGGCGAGCACGGTGTTGCCGCGCACGTAGCGGTCGTACTGCTCGGTGATCCACTTGCGACTGCACAGTGCCGGCGATGCGAGCATCTTCCGCAGCGTGGCCTCGAGTTCGGCAGGCGTCTCGGGACGCTTCAAGCCCGCGGTGGTGTTCGCGACCAGCGCGTCCTGGCTCTCGGGGCGCTGCACGGGACGCTCGTAGACCGGGCCCTCGTGGGCGACGGTGCGCGGCGGCACGTCCACCACGGTCTCCCCGTGCCAGTTGATGACGAGGCGATCCCCGTCGGTGACCTCACCGATCACGGTCGCGAGCACGTCCCACTTCTTGCAGACCGCCATGAAGGCGTCGACGTTCTCGGGAGTGACGACCGCGCACATGCGTTCCTGCGACTCCGACGAGAGCACCTCGGCGGGCGTCATGCCGGTGGCGCGCATCGGGACACGCTCGAGGTCGATGTGCATACCGCCGTCACCTGCGGCAGCGAGTTCGGATGTCGCACAGGACAATCCGGCGCCGCCGAGGTCCTGGATACCGACGACGAGCTTCTCGCGGTACAGATCGAGGCAGCACTCGATGAGCACCTTCTCGGTGAACGGGTCGCCGACCTGCACGCTCGGAAGCTTCTTCGGACGGCCACCGGCGCTGTCGTCGAAGGTCTCGGACGCGAGGACGGACACGCCACCGATCCCGTCGAGACCGGTGCGGGCGCCGAAAAGGATGATCTTGTTACCGGTTCCGGACGCGAACGCCAGGTGCAGGTCCTCGACGCGCATCGCGCCGGCACACAGAGCGTTGACGAGCGGGTTGCCCTGGTAGGAGGGGTCGAAGACCGTCTCGCCGCCGACGTTGGGCAGGCCCAGCGAGTTGCCGTAGCCGCCGACGCCGCGCACGACACCGTCGACGACGCGCCGGGTGTCGGAATGAGCCGGGTCGCCGAACCGCAACTGGTCCATGACCGCGATCGGCCGTGCGCCCATCGCCATGATGTCGCGGACGATGCCGCCGACACCGGTGGCCGCACCCTGGTACGGCTCGACGTACGACGGGTGGTTGTGGGATTCGACCTTGAACGTGACGGCCCAGCCGTCGCCGATGTCGACGACACCGGCGTTCTCACCGATGCCGGCGAGCATCGAGGCCCGCATCTCGTCGGTGGTGGTCTCGCCGAAGTACTTGAGGTGCACCTTCGACGACTTGTACGAGCAGTGCTCGGACCACATGATCGAGTACATCGCGAGTTCGGCATCCGTGGGGCGGCGCCCCAGGATCTCCTTGATGCGCGCGTACTCGTCTTCCTTCAGCCCCAGTTCCCGGAAGGGCTGGGCGACATCAGGAGATTCGGCGGCGTGGGTGACGGTATCCACGTGCGGTGACACTGGGCGTCGGGTCCCTTCACTCTGGGATCGAAAACAGCAGGCCGGGCGGGCACTGCCAGGGGCCAGTCTATCGGGGCGAAGGCTCGACAGGATTCACCGGTGCGGGCACGAGGTCCGGGAGCGCGAGGGTGACGTCGTGACCCATCGCTTTCAGGGTGGCCGTGCCGGTGCGATCACCGTCGTAGCGGTACCAGCCGTCGTCGAGGGTGAACACCGCCATCACCGGGGGTCCGTCGAGGTCGACGATCCAGTACTGCGGCACTCCTGCCTCGGCGTACTCGGAGAATTTGGTGACCCGGTCGGTGCGCGCGGTGCCCGGCACAGTGATCTCGACGACAAGCCGCACCTCCCCGACGGGAGCGCGATCCGGGTCGGCGTCGACGAGCGATCGGTCCACCACGATGACGTCCGGGACCCGCACGGTCAGGGGGTTGTCGGCGACCAGCACCTCGACGCCTCCGAGCACACACAGGTCGTCCGGTAGCTGGTCGTCGAGCTGCATCGCCAGCATCATCTCGGCGTGATCGTGCCCGGCGCCCGGCGACGGGGAGACGATGAGCACGCCCTCGCACACTTCGATGTGATGCTGCTCGTGGTCCGGCAGCGCGACCCACTCGTCGAGGGTCAGCAGGTGATCGGGGTACGACGGACTGCTCACGTCACCACTCCCGTTCATTCGGGCCGGACAGGACCACCCCAGTCTGTCACCGGGGGGTCGCAGTCGTGTCCGGAACGGTGGGGTGTCGGGTCGGCTCAGGCGGCGGGGGTCAGGAAGGCCGCGAGCGCGTCGGCGTAGCTCCTCACGTCGGCCGCGCCCATGAGTTCGCGGGCCGAGTGCATCGCGAGCTGCGGAGCCCCGACATCGACGGTGGTCAAGCCCGTGCGCGACGCGGTGATGGGCCCGATGGTCGAGCCGCACGGCAGATCCGCGCGATGTACGTAGCGCTGCAGCGGAACGCCCGCCTGCTCGCACGCGAGCGCGAATGCGGCGGCCCCGGCCGCGTCGGTCGCGTACCGCAGGTTCTGGTTGACCTTGAGCACCGGACCGCCGCCCACCGCGATCCGGTGGGCGGGTTCGTGACGATCCGCGTAGTTGGGATGGGTCGCGTGCGCCATGTCTCCCGAGGCCACCACCGATCCGGCGAGCGCGCGCAGGTAGTCCTCGCGGCCGGCACCGCGCACCAGGGCAATGCGCTCGAGCACCGTGTTGAGCAGATCGGAGAACGCGCCACGGTCGGACATGCTTCCGACCTCTTCGTGGTCGAACAGCGCCAGCAGCGGCACCGGTCCCGAATTCGCGGCCACATGATCGGCGGCGTGGAGCATCGCCTGCAGTCCGGCGTAACACGTCCCCTGATTGTCGAGACGAGGTGCGCTGACCAGTTCACCGTCGGCTCCGACGAGCGAACTCGGCGCCAGATCGTGCGTCATCAGCTCCCATCCGAGCACGTCGCCGGCCTCGACCCCGGCGTGCGCGGCGACGTACGCCAGGAACGAACGCGGTTCGGTGCCGATACCCCACACACCGTTGAGGTGTCGCTGCGGATCGAGCTGCACGCCCTTGCGATCCTCCGACAGATGGATCGCGAGCTGCGGCACGCGCAGGACGGGGTCGTCGATGCGGACGAGCACGTCGGTGGTCCCGGATCCTGATCGCACGGTCAACCGCCCGGAGACACCGAGGTCGCGATCGAGCCAGGAATTGAGCCACGCGCCGCCGTACGGCTCGAGGCCGACGAGGCGCCATCCGGCCGAGGTCAGGTCGGGATGCTGCTTGACCCGCAGGTTGGGGCTGTCGGTGTGTCCGCCGACGATGCGGAAGGGGCGCGCCGCGTCGCCGTCGCCGCCTTCGGTGCTCCACGCGACGAGCGATCCACCGCGGATGAGGAAGTAGCGTCCCGGCTCGCCCGGCCAGGGCTGCGATTCTTCGAGTTGGGCGAAGCCGGCGTCGCTCAGTGCGGCCGCTGTCGTCGCACACACGTGGAACGGCGACGGCGACAGGTCGACGAAGTTGCACAGGCCGGGGGCATCCGCTCGCGTCATCGAAGGCATGCCTGCATCCTCGCACCTCCGGGAACGGGCGACGTGAGAGACCGTTCGGCTCGGGGTGCGAGGGCCATTTCGGTCGTTTGCCGCGACAAAACCGGGCGAGCCGGGCACACTGGGGCTCGGCACTTCCACCGAAACGGGCGGCGGTGCCGACTCGGGACTCGATCGGGGGGTTGAGCTCCGGGTTTCACGGACGAGGGATCTCGTCGCCGATCGGGACGGCGCCGGGATCCCTCGTTCCGTGCGTACCGGATTCTGTTCCGAGCGAGGTCACTCCACGCGCGTCAGGCAGTACAGCCACTGCTCGGCGAGCACCGAGACGAGCAGGTCGAAATCCTCGTCGTGTCCCTGCACCAGCGCGAAATGGAAGTTGCGGTCCGTCGACATCAACATCGATGTCACGTGCAACTGCGCCCGCAGCCGCGCGTCGTCGCTCGACTGCCGCCCCAGCAGGTTCTCCATGCCCGACGCCACGCAACGCAGCATCGCGAACCACTCGTCGGACACGAGAGCCTCGTGCGAGAGGGCCTGCTCCATGCTGGCGAACTCGGCTCGGTGCGCACGCCAGAACAGCGCGTGCTCGTCGAGCCAGTCCGTCACCTCGTCGAGCGAGGGGTCCACAAGGGCGTCCAGGCGCTGGTAGGCCTCCCGGATCGGCTGTTCGAGCGCGGACATGTGCCACTGCACGATCTCGGCCTTGGACCGGAAGTGCAGGTAGAACGTCGCCCGCGACACGCCCGCGGCCTTCGCGATGGCTTCGGCGGTGGTGGACGTGTAGCCCGAGTCGACGAACAGTGCCCGTGCCGATTCGATGAGTGCCTCGCGCGTCGCGCGCTTCTGCTCGACTCGCGTCGTCTTCGGAACGACAGCCGCTCTCGGTGCCACATGCCCTCCCCCGCATCTCGTCGCACGAAACCCTACCGGCCCGGTGGCCGGAAACCGTTGGGGTTTTCGTCGCTGTCCGCCGGTGTGTGCCGACCCACAAAAACCCCCGCCGTCCATCGGATGGCGGGGGTTCGCGTGAGTCGGTAGATCAGGCGTTGACTACCGCGTCGAGCGCACTGTAGAAGATCCCGAGCCCGTCGTCGCTGGGCCCGGTGAGCGCCTCGGTGGCGTGCTCCGGATGCGGCATGAGACCGACGACCCGGCCGTCGGCCGACGCGATACCGGCGATGCCGCGCTGCGAGCCGTTCGGGTTGTCGCCGACATAGCGGAACACGACCCGGCCTTCGCCTTCGAGTTCGTCGAGCACTTCCTGCGAGGCCTGGTAGCGACCCTCACCGGACTTGAGCGGCACGAGGATCTCCGCGCCCTGCTCGTAACGTGAGGTCCACGCGGTGGAGTTCGATTCGACCTTCAGCCACTGGTCGCGGCACACGAAGTGCAGGCCCGCGTTACGTGTGAGCGCACCGGGCAGCAGCCCCGCCTCGGCGAGCACCTGGAAACCGTTGCAGATGCCGAGCACGGGCATTCCGCCTCGGGCTGCCTCGACGACCTTGGTCATCACCGGCGCGAAGCGCGCGATGGCACCGCACCGCAGGTAGTCGCCGTAGGAGAACCCGCCGGGCACCACGACCGCGTCGACGCCCCTGAGGTCGGCGTCGCCGTGCCACAGGCTCACAGCCTCACCACCGGCGAGCTTCACAGCACGGGCGGCATCGATATCGTCGAGGGTCCCAGGGAACGTGATGACGCCGATACGGGCGCTCATGCGTCACCGTCGATCCGACGAACCGCCCAGTCCTCGATCACAGTGTTGGCGAGCAACGCCTCGGCGATCTTCTCGACCTGGGCATCGTCGACGCTTCCGTCGACCTCGAGCTCGAATCGCTTGCCCTGACGGACGTCGGTCACGCCCGCGAAGCCCAGCCGCGACAGCGCCCCGGCAATGGCCTGACCCTGAGGGTCGAGAATCTCGGCCTTGGGCATGACTTCGACGACGACACGCGCCACGTGCTGCTCCTCGGTAGTAGTGCTGGCGCCCGGGAACGGACACCGGACACCGCGAAGTTTACCGGCTGACGTGCTCCGGGAGGGAACCGGCCGCCGGCCTCCCTGCAACTATGTCCGCATGGTGGCGGCTCCATACCCCCTAGGGGTATAAAGGGGTGACGACACCTAAGGAGCAAGCACATGACGACCGCCGATACGACGCGTGACGTCGAACTCACCATCGGAGGGATGACCTGCGCATCCTGCGCCGCACGCGTGGAGAAGAAGCTCAACCGCATGGAAGGCGTCACGGCCTCGGTCAACTACGCGACCGAGAAGGCCAAGGTCAGCTACAGCGGCGACATCACACCCGACGACCTCGTGGCCAAGGTGGAGGCGACGGGCTACACCGCGACGCTCCCCTCGCCCCCGGCCCAGCAGCGCGACTCCGACGACAGCACGGGAGCCGAACCCGACGAGGCCGCACAGTGGAAGCAGCGGCTGACGGTGTCGGCGCTGCTCACCGTGCCGGTCGTCGCACTGTCGATGATCCCGGCGCTGCAGTTCGACAACTGGCAGTGGCTCTGCCTGACGCTGGCGTCACCGGTGGTCGTCTGGGGTGCCCTGCCGTTCCACCGTGCCGCCTGGACGAACCTCCGGCACGGGGCGGCCACGATGGACACCCTCATCTCCGTCGGCGTCATCGCCGCCTACCTGTGGTCGCTGTGGGCATTGTTCTTCACGCACGCCGGTATGCCCGGTATGAAGATGTCGTTCGAACTGTTCGCGACAGGCGGCGGTGAGGAGCACATCTATCTCGAGGTCGCCGCGGCGGTCACGACATTCATCACCGCGGGTCGCTGGTTCGAAGCGCGCGCGAAGCGCCGTTCCGGTGCAGCCCTGCGGGCACTCCTCGACATGGGAGCCAAGGACGTCGCGGTCCTGCGCGGCGGCACCGAAACCCGGATTCCTGTGGACCAACTCGTCGTCGACGACGTGTTCGTCGTGCGCCCGGGCGAGAAGATCGCCACGGACGGAGTCGTCGAATCGGGTTCCTCCGCCGTCGACGAGTCGATGCTCACCGGCGAGTCGATGCCCGTCGAGGTCGGTCCGGGCGACGCCGTCGTCGGTGCCACCGTCAACGCCGGCGGGCGGCTGACCGTCCGCGCCACCCGTATCGGCTCGGACACGCAACTCGCCCAGATGGCACGACTGGTCGAGGACGCGCAGAACGGAAAGGCCGAAGTCCAGCGCCTCGCCGACCGGATCTCGGCGGTATTCGTCCCGATCGTGATCGGGTTGTCGCTGCTCACCCTCGCCGCATGGCTGCTGTTCACCGACGATCCCGTCTCGGCAGCTTTCACATCGGCGGTTGCGGTACTGATCATCGCGTGCCCGTGCGCCCTGGGCCTCGCGACCCCCACGGCACTGCTCGTCGGCACCGGACGGGGCGCGCAACTCGGCATCCTCATCAAAGGCCCCCAGATTCTCGAATCCACACGGCGCGTCGACACCGTCGTCCTCGACAAGACCGGGACGGTCACGACCGGTCACATGACGGTGGCTTCCGTTCACGTCTCCCCGGACGAGTCGGAAGAAGAGGCCCTGCATCTCGCGGGGTCGCTCGAACACGCCTCCGAGCACCCGATCGCCCGGGCGATAGCCGAACACGCCGCGCAGACGAAGCCGCCGGCGGACGTCGAGAACTTCGAAAACTACGGTGGGCGCGGCGTTTCCGGTGTAGTCGACGGCCACGCCGTCCTTGCGGGACGTCTGACCTGGTTGCGTGAGGAATGGTCGCTCACCCCGCCTACTGCGCTCGAAGAAGAGGCCGAGGCGGCGCAGGCCGAAGGCCGGACCCCGATCTGGGTGGCCTGGGACGGAAAGATCCGCGCGGTCGTCGTGGTCTCCGATTCCGTGAAGGAAGGTTCCCGCGACGCGGTGGCCGATCTGCGTGAACTCGGGTTGCATCCCGTCCTGCTCACCGGCGACAACCGCGGTGCCGCCGAGGCGGTCGCGAAGCAGGTCGGCATCGACGAGGTCGTCGCCGAGGTCCTGCCTGCCGACAAGGTGCGTGTGATCGAGCGACTCCAGTCCGAGGGCAGGGTGGTCGCGATGATCGGTGACGGAGTGAACGACGCGGCGGCACTCGCCCAGGCGGACCTCGGGTTGGCGATGGGCACGGGAACGGATGTCGCGATCGAGGCGTCCGACCTGACCCTGGTGCGCGGCGACCTCCGGGCCGCGCCCGACGCGATCCGTCTGGCACGCGCGACGCTGCGCACCATCAAGGGCAACCTGTTCTGGGCGTTCGCGTACAACGTCGCGGCACTTCCGCTCGCGGCGCTGGGCCTGCTCAACCCGCTCATCGCGGGCGCGGCGATGGCCTTCAGTTCGGTGTTCGTGGTGAGCAACAGTCTGCGGCTGCGGATGTTCTCACCCCGCTGACACAACCCGACGAGTTCTCGCACCCTCGGCGATCTCCTGGGAGGTCACCGGTTCGAGGCTTTCCCGTAGTCGGGCACCGTGTCACGACCCGTCCGCCACGACTCGCGGGGTGTGCCTGCTGACGATGGAAATGCGATTGAAGGCGTTCATTGCGACGGTCACCCAGGCGATCGCGGACAGCTGCTCGTCGGTGAGGTGGCGCCGCGCCTCGGCGTAGTCGAGTTCCTGTTCACGATGCGAGGGCAACTGTGTCAGCGACTCGGCGAGCGTCAGTGCCGCGCGCTCGAGGTCACTGAACGATTCGGTGTCGCGCCAGGCGGACAGGACGGCGAGCCGCGTCGTCGACACACCCTCCTTCAACGCAGCGGCGACGTGGACGTCGAGGCAGTAGGCGCAGCCGTTGATCTGGGACACCCGGACGTTGACGAGTTCGACGAGGGACCGGTCCAGACCCGCCTCCGCGACCGCCGTCCGTACCGCCTCCGCGACCGCGATCTGCGCTCGGTAGACGGGCCGGTGTTGTTTGTCGATCAGGACGCGGGATGCCTCGGTCTCGGTCATGTCTGCTCCTCCGGCCGGTCGTTGATCGGGTGTACTCGGTGACAGTGCAAGGGCCCGGTGCCGCTGCGAAAGACACTGCCGAGGATCCAGCTGGTTGACGGCGCAACGATAACACCGGGTTCGGCGGCATACCGGGGATCGAGCAGCTGTCCGGGACACGAACGGCATACTCGAAGGCATGCGACTGACGCACTTCGGCCATTCCTGCATCCTGGTGGAACATCTCGATCGGAAGATCCTGTTCGACCCCGGCAATTTCTCGCACGGGTTCGAGGGAATCACCGGTCTCGACGCCATCCTGATCACGCACCAGCACCCCGATCACGCCGACCCCGCACGCCTCCCGGCACTCCTCGACGCCAACCCCGGCGCGGCCCTCTACTCGGACCCGCAGTCGGCAGACCTTCTCGAAGGCGACTGGTCGCCGGTGCGGCCCGGTGACCGATTCACGGTGGGGGGACTGACGATCCGCGGCAGCGGCGGACGACATGCGGTGATCCATCCCGACCTGCCCGTCATCGACAACACCGTGTTCCTCGTCGGCGACGACGAGAACCCGGCGCGGCTGATGCACCCGGGGGACTCGCTGTACATCCCGTACGAACGGGTGGACGTGCTCGCGCTCCCGGCGGCAGCACCGTGGCTCAAGATCTCGGAGGCCGTCGACTACCTCCGAGCGGTGAACCCCCGCGTGGCAGTGCCGATCCACCAGGGCATCATCAGCGACCGGGCGACCGGCATCTTCTACGGCCGCTACTCCGACATGGCACCCGACGGCACCGAGGTGCGCGTGCTCGAATACGAGAACGACGTCGAGGTCTGATCTCCCGGCGGCGAGCGGCGGGGCGGGGTTACCGCGCCGCCGCGCGCCCTGCGGCCCGGCCGGAGAAGATGCACCCACCGAGGAACGTGCCTTCCAGCGAGCGGTATCCGTGGACACCGCCGCCGCCGAAGCCCGCGACCTCTCCGGCCGCGTACAACCCCTCGAACACGGAGCCGTCCGCGCGCAGCACCCGCGACGAGAGGTCGGTCTCGAGCCCACCGAGCGTCTTCCGGGTGAGGAGGTGCAGTTTCACCGCGACCAGCGGTCCGGCCTTCGGATCGAGGATCCGGTGGGGCGACGCGATCCGGGCGATTCGGTCCGGCTTGTAGGCGCGGGCCGCGCGCATCGCGGCGACCTGCAGATCCTTGGTGTACTTGTTGGTCATCTCCCGATCGCGCGATTCGACGACGCCACGCACGGTTTCGTAGTCCAGCGGCGTCTCGGGGGTCAGTTCGTTCATCCCGGCCACGAGATCGGCGAGATTGTCGCGAACGACGAAGTCGACCCCGCGGCGCATGAACGCATCCACCGGGCCGGGAGCGCCCGAGCGTATGCGCTGCAGGAGCAATCCGATGTCGCGGCCGGTGAGGTCGGGGTTCTGTTCCGACCCGGAGAGGCTGAACTCCTTCTCGATGATCTTCTGGTCGAGCAGGAACCACGTGTGGTCGTGCCCGGTGCGGGTGATGTGCTCGAGCGTGCCGAGCGTGTCGAATCCGGGGAACAGCGGGACGGGCAGACGCACGCCGGTGGCGTCGAGCCACAACGACGACGGGCCCGGCAGGATCCGGATGCCGTGGTTGGGCCACACGGGGTCGAAGTTCGTGATGCCTTCCGTGTAGTGCCACATCCGGTCGCGGTTGACGATGTGACCACCGGCGTTCTCGGTGATCTCGAGCATTCGGCCGTCGACGTGCGCGGGCACCCCGGTGAGCATCCGCTTCGGGGGTGCACCCAGACGCGCAGGCCAGTTCTTCTTCACGAGTTCGAAGTTGCCGCCGATGCCCCCGGACGTGACGATGACGGCCCCCGCGGCGAACTCGAACTCACCCACGGCCGTGCGGGACGACGCCACGCCGCGCGCAGCCTCGGTGGGCTCGAGGACGGTGCCCCGGACGCCGGTGACCGCTCCGTCGGTGATCACGAGACCGTCGACCTGGTGACGATGCTTCAGTGTGACCAGACCCCGCTCGACGCCTTCGCGGACCTTACGAGCGAAGATTTCGACGAGCGCCGGGCCGGTGCCCCACGTGATGTGGAACCGCGGAACCGAATTGCCGTGTCCCGCAGCGTCGTAACCGCCGCGTTCCGCCCAGTTGACCATCGGGAAGATCTTCAGTCCACGCTGTTTGAGCCACGCGTGCTTCTCCCCGGTCGCGAACTCGACGTAGGCCTGTGCCCACCGGCGCGGCCAGCGATCGTCGACTTCCCGGTCGAAGCCCGCGGTGCCCATCCAGTCCTGGAGAGCCAGTTCGTACGAGTCCTCGATTCCGAGGCGACGCTGCTCGGGGCTGTCGACGAAGAACAAACCGCCGAAGGACCAGAACGCCTGTCCCCCGAGGTTGTTCGCATTCTCCTGGTCGACCAGGAGCACCTTCCGGCCGGCGTCGACGAGTTCGCCCGTCGCTACGAGTCCCGCAAGGCCCGCCCCCACCACGATCACATCTGCGTCCATGCCGCAAACAGTACCGAGCGAGCGGGCCACACGGGACAAACAGTTGCCGACGCGACTCTTCGGGACGGCGGGTCGTCACCCGATGCGGGCCGCCACGGATCTACCGCAATGATTCGAGGTGGACCGCCTCGTCGAGGGGGCGCCCCTGCCGCCAGCCGAACCGTTCGAGGTCGGGGACCTCCTGCAGACGCGAGACCGGGCCCAGGCACAGCCAAGCGATCGGACGGACGGGGTCCTGCGCGCCCACGAACTCGCGAAGGAAATCTTCCTCGTAGAACGACACCCACCCGACGCCCAGGCCCTCAGCCGTGGCCGCGAGCCACAGGTTCTGGATGGCGAGGACCGCGGAGAACAATCCTGACTCGTCGACGGTGTGGCGCCCGAGGATGTGCTTCCCACCGCGCGCCGGATCGTAGGTGACGACGATGCCGGTGCGCGACTCGGTGATGCCCTCGACCTTGATCGGATCGAAGGTTTGCCGCCTGTCCTCGGGAAGGGAGTCGGCGAACGCCCGTCGGCACCCGGCGACGTGTTCTGCGAACGCCGCCAGGCGGTCCGGGTCGCGGACGACCACGAAATCCCACGGTTGGGTATTGCCCACACTCGGTGCGTGGTGCGCGGCGGTGAGGACGCGGTGCAGTACGTCCTCGGCGATCTCCTCGCCGCTGAATTCGGCGCGCACGTCGCGGCGCATGCGGATGATGTCGTACAGCGCGTCGCGCGCTTGGGCCGTGAACATGATCGTCAGGCCGGCACGACGGCTTCGATTGCCTCGATGACCTCGGGTGCGTCGGGCTCGGTGCGGGGCCGGAAGCGTGCGGCGACGGTGCCGTCCGGTGCGATCAGGAACTTCTCGAAGTTCCACTGGATGTCGCCGGCTTCCCCGGAAGCGTCGGGGTGCTTGGTGAGCTCGGCGTACAGCGGGTGCCGGTTGTCGCCGTTGACCTCGACCTTCTCCATCAGCGGGAAGGTCACCCCGTACGTGGCGGAGCAGAACTCCTGGATCTCCTGCGGTGTGCCCGGTTCCTGCCCCATGAACTGGGTGCACGGCACGCCGATCACGATGAGCCCACGGTCGGCGTAGTCGTTCGCAAGCTGCTCGAGCGCGCCGTACTGCGGGGTCAGACCGCACTTGGACGCAACGTTGACGACGAGCAGGGCGTGCCCGTCGTAGGCCTCGAGGCTCGTGGGCTCACCCGACAGGGTGTCGATGGTGATGTTCTGCAGTTCGGTGGTCATGCCTACAAGCTAGCCTGCTCCACGTTCAGTCCTCGGGAACAGCGGCGCCGGACGGCATCCCGGCTGCGAGGTACGCGTCGTACACCGGACGCCACGGCATCGCTCCGTCCGAATGCGGACCGTCGACGGGTTCCCCGGCGAGGGCCGATTCGAAGGCGGCGAGGCAGACGGTCCATCCGGTCGCGGTGCGCGCTGCGGTGTCGCGAGCCTCGAGGACGTCGACGAACACCAGAGTTGTGCCGTCAGTCGTCGACGTGAGTTCGAAATGCAGTTCGTCGCCGCCCCAGGTGTAGACGAGCCGGTGGGGCGGCTCGGCGACGAGCACCTTCCCCGTCGTGGGTTCGGCGTTCGGGTCGCCCGAGAACTCGGCGGTTCCTCCCGGCCGTAGGTCCATCACGACGTGGGACGGGAACCAGCGCGTCAGTTCGTCCGGTTCGGTGATCGCACGCCACAGGCGCTCGACCGGGTGGGGGTAGGTCCGTTCGAACCGCACAGCGGGTCGTCCGCCGAATTCGATGTATTCGCCTCGATCGTTCATGACGAGTCCTTCCGGTCCGTGTCGGCCGGGCCCCTCGTGCGGACCGTGGAGCGCGGTCGGCCGGTGGTGTCGAGATGGTCCCCCAGTGCATCGAGGCTGTCGTTCCACAACCGCCGGTACGGCTCGAGCCAGGCGTCGAGTCGCGCGAGGGCCCGCGGTTCCACGGTGTAGATGCGCCGGGTTCCTGCCTTGTGGACTTGCACCATTCCGGCCTGGCGCAGCACGCGCAGGTGTTTGGACGTCGCCGGTTGCGAGGTTCCCAGCCGCTCGGAGAGAGCGCCGACGGTACAGCCACCCTCCCGCCGGATGAGGTCGAGCATGGCCCGGCGGTGCGGGTCCGCGAGTGCGGACCACAGTGCATCCTCCACCCGGCAAGTATGCCTTCTCGGTTATATTCCGGTCAAGGAATATTTGACGCGAAAGGCGCCGACGCCTTCCCCGAGAGGTTCAGGCGTCGACGCCCGGTCGCGCCTCGATGTTCACGCGAGAGCGAGGAAGAGTTTCTCGAGTTGACTCTCGGTCATCGGCTCCTTGTTTCCGTCGGCCGTCTCCGTGAGGCACTCGCGCAACCCACTGGCGACGATCTTGAAGCCGGCGCGGTCGAGCGCTTTCGACACCGCCGCGAGCTGCGTGACGACGTCCTTGCAGTCGCGCCCCTGCTCGATCATCGAGATCACGCCTGCGAGCTGCCCCTGGGCGCGGCGCAGCCGATTGAGTACCTGTGCGATGCTTTCGTCGTCGCCGACCATGTGGATTCCTTTCGACAATTTCCCGTCATCGTACCCCTAGGGGTATCGAAGGCGCAGAACGACGCCGCGCAGTCCGCACACGCCGCCGTCACGCAGTAGCGGTGGCGACTCGGCTCAATCGCCGCAGCGGGCAATGCGTCGAGCGGGTGCACATATAGGTCGCCCCACCCACTGCCAGAGTGAGCACCGCCGTCGCGATCCCGACTGCTGGGTGGAGTTCCTGCGCGAGAATCACCGACGACATGAGCAGAACGAACCAGCCGAATCCCTTACGCAGGGCATCGGGGTCGACCTTCGAGGTCAACCGGCCACCGATCAGGCTTCCGACGACCGCCGCCGCCGTGACCATCGCCGCCAGGCGCCAGTCGATCTGCACCGCGGAAAGGTAGCCACCCAGGCCCGCGAAGGACTTCATCGCGATCACGATCAGCGAGGTGCCGACGGCGATGGGCATCGGGAGACCGCCGAGCAGCGCCAGGGCGGGCACGACGAGGAAGCCGCCCCCGGCTCCGACCAGTCCGGTGACCAGACCCACGACCACGCCGTCGATCAGGATCTTGCCCACCGGCATGGAAGAACCGTCACCGACCGCAGCCTTGTTCTTGCGTCCGCGCAGCATCGCGACGGCGGTGGCGATCATCATCGCGGCGAACGCGAGCAACAGGATGCCGCCGGGAATGAATCGGGAGAGCAGGCCGCCGGCATAGGCACCCACCATGCCCGCGAGACCGAACAGGATGCCGGTGCGCCACTGGACACGGCCCGCCCGCGCGTGGGAGATCGCGCCGACCGCGCTGGTGACGCCGACGACGAGCAGGGAGGTGGCGATGGCCTCCTTCGCGTCCATTCCCGCGACATAGGCGAGAAGCGGGACCGTCAGAATCGACCCTCCGCCGCCGAGCAGTCCGAGGGTGACGCCGACGAGGACCGCCAGTGACACGGTCAGCGCGATCATGGTCAGTTCCCTTCGCCCGGAGCGGTTTTCGAATCGATCAGCTGCGCGACGATGGTCTGCGGGTCACAGCCGGCGGCCCGGTTGTAGGGCAGCTTGGACAACATCGCGCCCATGGCGCACGTATTCGACAGTGCCGCGAAGCTCAGACCCCCACCGATTCCGGCCGCGACCCACTTGAGCCGGGGAACCGCAATGCTGCCCAATACGGAGGTCAGCACCAGCGAACCCGCGACGAGGCGAACCTGACGTTCGAGGTCCCAGCGCTGAGCGCCGCGGTTGACGGGCAGCCCCTGCGCATCCCAGGCCGTCATCCCGCCTTCGAGGATGTGCACGTTGCACAGTCCCGCGGCGCGCAGTGTCTCTTCGGCCTGGGTAGCCCGCTGCCCGGACCGGCACACCAGCACGACGTCCTCGTCCAGGTGGGTGAGAAACTCGTCGCGGTGTTCCCGCAGCAGGTCGAGGGGCACGTTGTACGCGCCGGGGATGTGCACGGATTCGAACTCTCCGGGCGTCCGCACGTCGACGACGCGCACATTCTTTCGTGCGTCCACGAGTTCCTGGAGGGCGATCGGGTCGAGAGTTTCGGGGCCGGGCGTACTCATGTTGAGCCTTTCGGTTCGGGTTCGTCGCGGTACGGAGACATTCGAGCGCATGTACCCCTAGGGGTATTGTGGGAGGAGCTTACACATACCCCTGTGGGTATATCCAATCACTCGGGAAGCGCATCCGCGCACAACGGCGGCGACAGCGCGGCAAGAGCACCGCGGGTGGCATCCATACCCCCGGGGGTACTTGACATACCCTAGGGGGTATATGGCAACCTGTCTACAGACCCCGCACCACCCACGGATCCCGCAATTGGAGGACCCCATGATTCTCGAGCAGTACTACATCGAGTGCTTGTCCCACGCGTCGTACCTCATCGGCGACGAAAGCACCGGACGCGCAATCGTGGTCGATCCTCGCCGCGACATCACCGAGTACCTCGACGACGCCGCGAAGCATCACCTCACGATCGAGGGTGTGATCAACACACATTTCCACGCAGACTTCGTCTCCGGGCACCTCGAGCTGGTCGATGCGACCGGCGCGTGGATCGGCTTCGGCGAGGCTGCCGAGACCGACTACCCCATCCGCCGGTTGCGGGACGGAGAGCAAATCTCTCTCGGCGAGGTCCAACTCGAGATCCTCTCCACCCCCGGGCATACCTGGGAATCGATTTCGGTGCTGGTGCGCGAGCATCCCGACGCCGTTCCGTCCGCCGTCCTGACCGGCGACTCGTTGTTCATCGGCGACGTGGGCCGGCCCGACCTGGTCAACCTCGGCGACGGATCCACCAGCGACCTCGCCCGGGCGATGTACCGCACCGTGCACGAGAAGCTGCTCACCCTGCCCGACGAGGTGACCGTCATGCCCGCACACGGCGCCGGTTCCTCGTGCGGTAAGAACCTCTCCACCGAGCTGACCTCCACGATCGGCGAGCAGCGACTGACGAACCCCTCGGTTCAGCCGATGAGCGAGGACGCCTTCGTCGAACTGATCACCGAGGGCCAGCCGGCCGCGCCGACGTACTTCTCGGCCGATGCCGCCATGAACAAGCGGATCCACCCTCTGCTCGCGCAGGATCACACCATCCCGGAGCTGAGCCCGGCGCAGGTGAAGGAAGAGCTCACGGCCGGCACCCGTGTGCTCGACGCGCGCAGCGTCGACGACTTCGCCGACGGGCACCTGCGCGGATCGGTCAACGTCGGTTTCGACGGTCGCTTCGCCGAGACCGGTGGCATGGTTGCCGAGGTCGGCGAGCGGATCGTGCTGATCACCTATCCCGGCGAGGAACAAGAGGCAGCGTTGCGTCTCGCCCGCATCGGATCCGACAATGCGATCGGTTACCTCACCGTCCCGCAGGACGGTTCGTTCCCGGCCGAACTGGCCGACCTCGTAGAGCCCGCGCATCGCACCTCCATCGAGGAACTCGACGGTTTGCTCGCAGCCGAGGCCGTCACCCTCGTCGACATCCGCAACCCGGGTGAGCGCGAGCAGGGAACGATTCCCGGCGCAGTGGCAATTCCGTTGGCACAGTTGCGTGTTCGCCTCGAGCAGGTCCCCACCGGTAAGCCCATCGTGGTGCACTGCGCGGGTGGATGGCGCTCGAGCGTCGCAGCCTCCCTGCTCCGGGCACAGGGCTTCGACAACGTCTCGGATCTCGTCGGCGGCTACAACGCCTGGGCCGAGGCACACGCCACCGTGTGACCCGTCCGGCACCACCGAATACGACAATCCCACCCACGAGCAACCGCGCTCATACCCGAGGAGAATTCCCCATGTGTTACCCCGTCGCCTGCCCCACCTGCGGAAAAACCGGATGGGACGGCTGCGGACAGCATGTCGACGCCGTCATGCGCTCCGTTCCCGCCGCCGACCGTTGCACGTGCGGCCAGGACGCCCCAGCGCCGCCTTTCCGGGATCACGCCCGGTAGGCACCCGACGTTTCGAGCACCCATGCGAACTCGAACGCCACTTCGCGCCATTTCTCGTACCGGCCCGACACGCCACCGTGCCCGGCACTCATCTCCGTCTTCAGCAGCAGTTGCGAGTCGCCCGTCTTGGTCGCCCGTAGCTTGGCGACCCACTTCGCGGGTTCGACGTAGAGCACACGCGTGTCGTTGATGCTGGTGATGGCGAGGATCGCCGGGTAATCCTTGGCTTCGACATTCTCGTACGGGCTGTACGAACGCATGTAGTCGTACACCGTGGGATCGTCGAGGGGGTTACCCCACTCGTCCCACTCGATCACGGTCAGCGGCAGCGACGGATCGAGGATGGACGTCAACGGATCGACGAACGGCACATTCGCAAGGATGCCCGCGAACAACTCGGGAGCGATGTTCGCGACCGCCCCCATGAGCAAACCCCCCGCACTCCCCCCGTCCGCGACGAGCCGATCCGGGCCGGTGACACCCTCGTCGATGAGATGCCGTGCGCAGGCGACGAAGTCCGTGAAGGTGTTCTTCTTCGTGAGCGTCTTGCCGTTCTCGTACCAGTGCCGGCCCATCTCGCCGCCGCCGCGCACGTGCGCGCCCACGAACACCATGCCGCGGTCGAGCAACGACAACCGGGCGACCGAGAATCCGGGATCGATACTCGCTTCGTAGGACCCGTACCCGTAGAGCAGGGTCGGCGCCGGCCCGTCCGCCAGGTCTTTGCGCTGGACGACGGACAGCGGAATCCGGGTGCCGTCCTCGGCCGTGGCCCACTCGCGGCGCTGTTCGTAGCGCGCGGGATCGAAGTCACCGAGCACCGGCTGCTCCTTCCGGAGAAGCAGTTCGCCGGTGTTCACGACGTAGTCGTACACCCGGGTGGGGGTGAGGAACGACGTGAAGCCGAGCCGCAGCACGGGCTGCTTCCACTCGGGATTGCCCCCGGGGCCGACCGCGAACAGTTCCTCGTCGAACTCGAGTTCGGTGAGTTCGCCGTATCCGTCCTCGGTGAGGGGCCACACCGCGACACGGGTGAGCGCCTCGCGGCGGTAGCCGAGCACCAGGTGCCCCTCGAATGCCTCGACATCCTCGAGCCGCACGTCGTGACGATGCTCGACGAGCGTGCGCATCGACGACGGGTCGTCGACCGGAGCTTCGGCGAGGACGAAGTTCTCGGCCTTCTCCCCCGTCGCAGGATCGACATCGTTGTGCATGATCAGCAGCCGGTCGCGGCCACCGATCACGGCGTGCTCGGCGCCGTATTCGACGCCTTCGCGACGCGGCAGAAGGACGCGGAAATCGCCGGTGGGATCGTCGGATTCGAGAATCCAGCCCTCGGTGGTGATCTTGGACCCCACCCAGATCATCAGGTACTTCTCGCTACGGGTCGACCCGATCGACACCCAGTACCGCTCGTCGGGCTCGTGGAAGACCTTCACGTCCTCGTCACGCGGGGTGCCGAGCTTGTGACGCCATACGGTGTCGGGACGCCACGACTCGTCCACCGTCTGATAGAAGACGTGGCTGTGGTCGAGTGCCCACGTGGCTCCCGGTGCGGTGCCGGTGATTTCGTCGGCGAGCAACTCACCGGTCTCGAGATTCTTGAACCGCAGCGTGTACCGCTCGTCGCCGACGACATCGGTCGAGTACGCCAGCAGCGTGCCGTCCTGGCTGATCGAGAACGCCCCGATCGAAAAGAACTCGTGCCCTTCGGCTTCCACGTTCCCGTCGAGCAGTATCTGCTCGCCCGGAAGGTCGACGCCGGGAGCGACCTCGGGCGGCGTCCAGTCGTCTGCGTCCGTGATCGGAGCGCGGCACTGGATGCCGTACTGCTTACCTTCGACCGTCCGCGCGTAGTACCACCAGTCGCCCATGCGGGCGGGCACCGACATGTCGGTTTCCTGGGTGCGGGACTTGATCTCCTCGAAAATCGACTCACGCAGCGGCGCGAGGTGCGCGGTCTGCGCGTCCGTCCAGGCGTTCTCCGCCTCGAGGTACGCGACGACATCGGGTGATTCCTTGTCGCGCAACCACTCGTAGTCGTCGACGAACGTGTGGCCGTGACGGACACGTTCGAAGGGAACCTTCTTGGCGACCGGAGGGGTCGGAGTCGAGGAGGAGGTCATCTGCGTTCAGCCGATCCAATCGTCGAAGGAGAGCCCGGAGATGCGTTCGTAGGCTTCGATATACCGTGCCCGCGTCTTGTCGACGATGTACTGCGGAAGCGGTGGCGGCGGAGTGTCGGAAGCACGGTCCCAGCCGGACTCCTCACTGGTGAGCCAGTTGCGGACGATCTGCTTGTCGAAACTCGGCTGCACCTTGCCCTCCTCGTACTCGGCCGCGTCCCAGTAGCGCGACGAGTCGGGAGTGAGCACCTCGTCGGCCAGCACGAGGTTGCCCGCCTTGTCCAGGCCGAACTCGAACTTCGTGTCCGCGAGCAGGATGCCGCGCTCGGACGTGTAGATCGCGGCGCGGCCGTAGATGTCGAGCGTGTCCTGACGCAACTTCATCGCGAGATCGACGCCGACCTTCTCCACGACCTGTTCGAACGTGATGTTCTCGTCGTGGTCACCGAGCGCCGCCTTGGAGGCGGGGGTGAAGATCGGCTCCGGCAGTGGGCTGGCCTCGACGAGGCCCTCCGGCAGCGCGACACCGCAGACCGCACCGTTCGCCTGGTAGTCGAGAAGACCGGACCCGGTGAGAAAGCCCCGCGCGACGCATTCGACCGGCACCATGTCGAGGCGTTTCACGACGAGCGCCCGGCCGAGGGCTTCCTCGGGGATACGCTCGTCGTCGGGCTCACCCGCGAGATGGTTGTTCGCGTCGAGCAGGTCGAAGAAGAACACGCTCATCGCCGTGAGGACCCGGCCCTTGTCCGGGATCGGGGTGTCGAGCACGTGGTCGTAGGCCGAGATCCGGTCGCTGGCGACGAGAAGCAGGTGCTCGTCGTCGACGACGTGCAGATCACGGACTTTGCCGCCGGCGAGGTGAGGATAGGATTCGAGTGAAGGACGCACGCTGTCACCCTAGTGGGCGATGCGGACGGGAACCGAACGTCGTGGCAGATATCCCACCGAGGACAACGGTCCACAACCGATGTTCGACGTCGGAACAGGGGAAACCATGACCACATCGACTCGGGTGGACGTCGGATTCCGCTCGGAGCGCGGACCCATCCTTGTCGCCTTGATGCTCGCGACCTCCCTGGTGGCGCTCGAGAGCACGATCCTCGCGACCGCTGTGCCGACGATCGTGTCCGACCTGGGCGGATTCACGCAGTTCCCGTGGTTGTTCTCCGCCTACCTGCTCACGCAGGCGGTGCTCGTCCCGGTGTACGGCAAGTTGTCCGACACCTTCGGGCGCACCCCGGTGTTGTTGTTCGGCATCGGTCTGTTCGCGTTGGGATCGGTGTTGTGCGCGCTTGCGTGGAGCATGCCCGCCCTCATCGCCTTCCGTGCCGTCCAGGGACTCGGCGCAGGTGCCGTCCTGCCGATGGCGCAGACCATCGCCGGAGATATCTACACCGTCGCCGAGCGTGCGAAGGCGCAGGGATACCTGGCGAGTGTGTGGGGTATGTCCGCCGTCCTGGGCCCGGCTCTCGGTGGCGTCTTCGCCGACTTCTGGTCGTGGCGGTGGATCTTCTGGATCAACGTGCCGTTGTGCGCACTCGCAGCACTGGTGATCGTGCGCAGCTTCCACGAGGACCGCCCGTCCGGCGCCGGGCGACGCGTCGACTGGGCGGGCGCCGCGACCCTCGCTGCCGGCGCCGGACTCGTGATCCTCGGTTTGCTCGAAGGCGGCGAGTCGTGGGCGTGGTCCTCGGCCCAGAGCATCGGCATCTTCGCGGGCGGTATCGCGCTGCTGGCGATCTTCGGATGGATCGAGTCCCGCGCCACCGATCCGATCCTGCCGATGTGGGTGTTCACCCGCCGGGTCCTGATCACCACGAGCGCCGTCTCCGCTCTCGTCGGCGCCGTGGTGCTGGGGTTGACGTCCTACGTCCCGTCGTTCGTGCAAGGCGCTCTCGGCACGTCCGCTCTGGTCGCCGGATTCGCCCTCGCCACGATGACGATGGGCTGGCCCATTGCGGCATCGCAGTCCGGACGGCTCTATCTGCGGGTCGGGTTCCGGATGACCGGCCTGGTCGGCGCGGTGCCGCTTCTCGCCGGTGCGCTCCTGCTCACCAGGCTCGGAGTCGGCTCGTCACCGTGGGACGTCGCGGGGTCCTGCGTGCTCATCGGACTCGGGATGGGCCTGATCGCGAGCCCTGCGCTCATCGCCGCTCAGTCGAGTGTCGAATGGGACGAACGGGGTGTCGTCACCGGCGCCAACGCCTTCGCCCGGGCACTGGGCAGCGCCGTGGGTGTGGCCGTTTTCGGTGCGCTCGCGAATACGGCGCTGTCCCGTTCGGACATGTCCGCCGAGGAAGCCGTCCCGGATGCCACGCAACTCGCGGACTCGGTCGCACCGGTCTTCACCGCGGTGCTCGTCTGCGCGGCGATCCTCACCTTCTGTGTCGCGCTGATCCCGAACCGTCGGCGCGCGGAATCCGACTCCGCCTGAATGGAGTCAGGGTGCCCTAAGGTGTCCGC
>JAEZDV010000016.1 GCA_023417985.1 Actinomycetes bacterium
CATCGGTACCCGAGCGCCGCGAGGCGCTCACCGCCGATCACCTGCTGGGCCAGTCCGACGACCGCCGTGAACACACCCATCCCCATCAGGATGGTGACGAAGTGGTCGCGGTCGCGGGCGTCGAACGGGGCGCGCCAGAGGATCACCGGAATGATGAGGTAGAAGAAGGTGATCTTCACGGGCGTGACGGCTCCCGTCCCCGACACGAGGACAGCGGACACCACTCCCACGGCGACCCATGCCGCGACGGCCGGCCACCACGGAAAAGCCGGGGCGGGAGTGTTTTTGCGATACGGGCTGACGAACGTCGCGGCGAGCGTCAGAAGGAGCACGCCTTCTTTCCACGGCGACAACGCCGAACCGCCGGGCACGATCACGAGCAGTCCGTGCAGCGGCGTCAGGGCCGCGATGAGAAGCAGTCCATGCTGCGGCCGCCGGTACAGAACGACACCGAGAGCGGCAGCAAAGGGCAGAGCGAGGACGAGCAGCGTCGTCATGACACGTCCGCATCGGCAACGGGGGCACGTGTCACTGTGGCCCGGCCGAAGTGCGAAAGGACTGCAGCAGTGATCTCGGTGCGGAGAAACTCGCGCCCGTCGCGCTGGTAGGCACCGTGATCCCCGGTCGTTCCGGTGCGGATCCGTCCGGTGAATCCGCGCCGCTGCACTCGTCGCAGTCCTTCTTCGCCGCGCTGGTACCGGAACGAGTGATGGTCCTGTGCGGAGAGCACCACGGTGACGTCGACACCCGCACGTCGCAACGCGTCGAGGATCACTTCCGGCACCTGGGTCACACCGAGTCGGCCGAGCAACAGCCACAGCGGATAGGGCAGGTGCTCGCGGGCGAGAGGTTTGAGGCGGGCGCGCAGCGGCAGCGAGGTGGGTGCCGGGCCGGGGTCTCCGCTGCCGGGCGCAGCGGGAACCGGGGGCCGAAGCTGTTCGCGCAGAGACGTCCGCCGGTGCGTGGACCACAGGATCATGTTCACCAGCACCACCGCCCGGGCGCGCGAAGCGAGTGCGACATACGACGAGTACCACGCCCCCGAGCACAGCCCCGTCACGACGAGGTCGCGCGGATCGACGCCCAGCGCGTCGGCGGTGTCGAGCGCGTCGCGGTCGGACACCTCCGAGTACAGCGATGGCGGTTGTTCCCGGCCGACGTCGCCTGTGTCCCCGACACCGCTGCGGTCGAACCGAACCGAGGAAATGCCGTGGGCGGCGAGGCTCCGGGAGAGTTCGACCCAGAGCCGGGTCGGCCCGATTCGGTGCTCGTACGCCGTCCCGAAGAACAGGACCGTCGGGTGCCGGCCGTCGTTGTCGACGGTTTCCGCCGCGTGGGTGCGCACCGCGAAGAGCGAATTCGGACCGAGCGACTCGATCGATTCGTACACGGGAGAACCGTCGGCCGCCGTGGCCACCGCGGCGCGCCGGTGGAGCGCCGTGACCACCTCGCGGGAATCTGCCGGCGCACCGCCGGAAATCCAGTCGGCGATCTCGCGCACCGAAGCAAGGGGGATCTCGGCGAAGAGTGCGGACGGGGTGACGAATGCTTCGTGCCCGGAGAGGACCAGTTCGTCGCTGCCCGATGCCTCGGCCAACGCGGCGACAGCGGGAGAGTCGCGCGCCGTGGGTCGCGTCGCGAGCAGCGTGCGTGTCCCCGTGAAGGCGCTCGCCTCGATCTTCAGAGCGGCGAGGTCCGCGGCCGCTTCCTGCGCGAGGACACCGCCGATGATGGAAACCCGGGGGTCGCCCGGATCGTCGGCACCTTGCGTGACCCGGTAGAGGGCACGTTGTTCCCGCAGCGCGCTGCGCCCGGAAAGTATGGGGTCCCAGAGGACGACCGCGTCGACAGGCCCACAGTCGGGGAGTGCGCTCGCCGCGAGGAGTGCTCCGGCGCGCAGACCCACCAAGGTGATGTGCTCACTGCCGGTCGTGCGCGCGAGATCGACGGCCGCCACGACGCTGCGTCGCCAGGCCTGTACCGCGTCGGGGGAATCCTGATCGCCGGACGAGTCGCCACAACCGGCGTAATCGAACCGCACCGACGTCAGTCCGCGGTCCGCGAGTTGCTCGGCGAGAGCCTTCATGCCCCGGTAGGTGTCGAGGTGTTCCTTGCCCAGCGGCGGGCACAACACCACGGCGCCGCTGGAACGGCCGTCGTCGGGGACGTGGATGTGCGCGAGAAGTGGTGTGTCGGAGGATCCGAACCACGACGAGTGCTGCACGCCCACGTTCGAACCTCCAGATCATCGAGTGGGTGATCCAAGGAGGCAGTCGGCGCCCGAGGCGCCTCCTCTTGAATCCGGTTGTTGCTACGACACATTCGAATCGGGCGGGCGACACCCGGCGTTACGGGTGCGCAACCTGTGCCATAAACTACCGTGCCTGCTTGCTCGGGCGTTCGGAGGGATGGTCATGCCGGGAGTGCTCGTGCACGAGTGGATCGCACGTGACGGCGGTTCGGAGAAGGTGCTCGACGAGTTCGTCCGCTGTTTTCCGGACGCCGACGTCCTGTGTCTGTGGAACGACGCGGAGCGCTATCCCACGCAGACCGTGCGGGAGAGCGGACTCGCGCGGACCCCCTTGCGTCGTCACAAGGCGCTCGCGCTCGCGGCGATGCCGTACGTCTGGCGCCGGCGTCCCGGCGACTACGACTTCGCCCTGGTCAGTTCCCATTGCTTCGCCCATCACGTGTCGTTCCGCGGTGCCGCCCGCGACTTCCGCAAGTTCGTGTACGTGCACACCCCGGCCCGCTACCTGTGGGATCCCGAACTCGACGATCGCGGGGCGTCGGCTGCGGTGAAACTCGCGTCGCCTCCGCTCCGGCGTCTCGATCGGCGGCGGGCGGCGGAAGGCGCACAGTTCGCCGCGAACAGCGACTTCGTTCGTCGCCGGGTGGAGCGGGCGTGGGGCGTCGAAGCCCGTGTGATCTTTCCCCCGGTCGACACGACGCGGATCTCGTCGGTGGCGGACTGGACCACCGAGTTGTCGGAGGCAGAATCGGCGGTCCTCGAGAGTCTTCCGGAGACCTTCGTCCTCGGCGCGTCGCGGTTCGTTCCGTACAAGCGACTCGACTGGGTGATTCGCGCTTCCGATCTCGCCGGTGTTCCTGCCGTGGTCGCGGGTTCGGGTCCGGAGGAAGGACGGCTGCGCACGCTTGCCGACGAGGCTGGGGTGCCGGTGCGCGTGCTCTCGCGCCCGTCGGATGCGATGTTGTATGCGCTGTACCAGCGGGCGCACGTCTATGTCTTCCCGGCGATCGAGGATTTCGGCATCATGCCGGTCGAAGCGCGGGCGGCCGGTGCACGCGTGATCGTCAACGAACTCGGCGGAGCCTCGGAAACGGTGGTCGACGGGGTGGACGGTCTGCACTTCCGCGACGATTCGGTGGAGGCGCTCGCGGAGTGCATCGCCGCCGTCGACACGGTGCCACGCCGAGGCTCGGGGTGGGTCGCGAATCTGTCGTCGGAGAGATTCCGCGCGGACATCCGGGACTGGGTCTGCGTCTGATCCCGGCCTGATCGGCGCGCACTTGTCCCGGTGTTCACGCTGCGGTACGTTCCACGCGGGCAGGAGCCTGATCGAGGTGGAAATCGGGGGCCTGAAGCTGGTGATTCCGAAATAACCTGCGCTACCTGGATTTTGAGGAGTTCTGCCGCGAGACGGCGTCGCGGGAATGGTGTCCGGGATCGTCCCTGGGCGGCGGGACCGCGGCGCTCGCTCCGAGTGTGATCTATCCCACTGAAACGTTTCCTCCCCGGAAAACGGTAAAGGCCGCATAACGGACAATCGGGCCGGACCCGGTGGGTCCAGCCTGCCATCACCAGGTCGAGGGCGGGGGTAAACCGAAGCATGGGGCGGAAATGAGCATCGAAGCCGGAAGGACGCCGAAGGTGAGCGCGCTGTCCGCCCCGACCCTGGACGCGAGGCAGACGTCCGCCGAGAGAAGGGGGACCCGCCGGCAGTGGCAGACCATCCACGCGAGGCGGCTGTACCTGACCGACGCCGCGGTGGTGTGCGCCGTTCTCGCGCTCGCACAGTGGGTTCGGTTCGCCTTCGGTGAGGTGCCGGAAGCCGGGATCCCGATCTCGATACTGCTGGGGGTCGCCGTCGCAGCGACCTGGCTGATCGCGCTGTCGATCACCGGTACCCGCAAGCCCACCGTGATCGGGAGAGGCGAAGAGGAATACCGACGCGTCACCAGGGCGACGCTCCAATGCTTCGGATTCATCGCGATTCTGTCGTTCCTGCTCGAATCGTTCGTGATCGACCTCGACGCGGTCCGCATCTACCTCGGTGTCGCGCTACCCCTCGGGTTGATCGGTCTCATTCTCGGACGCCATTGGTGGCGAAGGGAAATCGGCCGCAGGCGTGAGTGCGGTGAGTTCCGTACCTCGGTGCTCGTGATCGGGGGCGATCAGGCGGTCGAGGCGATGGTCGAATCGTTCACGCGCGACGCGGATGCCGGCTACCGGGTCGTCGGGGTGTGCACCCCCGGATACACCGGCGAGCAGATCCGGACCCTGACGGCGGGTGGGCTCGACATCCCGGTCCTCGGCGGGGAATCCGATGTGCTGCGCGCCGTCGAACTCACCGGGGCGGACACCGTGGCGGTCGCCACCAACGCGCAGTGGGGCAATTCCGATCTCGCCGATCTCGCGTGGGACCTCGAGCCGTACCGAGTGGATCTGGTGGTGGCGCCGGGCGTCACCGATATCGCGTCACTCCGCCTGTCGATGTACCCGGTCGGTGGTCTTCCCCTCGTCCATGTCGAAGAACCCCAGTATCGGGGGTCCAACCGGATGGCGAAGACCGTCTTCGATCTCGTCAGTGCCACACTTGCGCTGCTCGCTTCCGCGCCCGTCATGCTCACGGTGGCGGCACTGATCAAAATCCAGGATCGCGGTCCCGTTTTTTATCGACAGGAGCGGGTCGGACTCAACGGAGCGACCTTCCGGATGTGGAAGTTCCGGTCCATGGTCATCGACGCCGACAAGATGATCGACGCGATGCGCGAGGAAACCGGCAGCGACCGCTCGGTGTTCTACAAGTCGTCCGCCGATCCGCGAGTCACTCCGGTCGGCCGCTTCATCCGCCGCACGAGCATCGACGAACTGCCGCAACTGTTCAACGTGCTGAGCCGCGACATGAGTCTTGTCGGTCCGCGTCCGCTCACGGTCGGGGAGGGGCAGGAGATCCCACGGTTCGTCGACCGTCGAATGCTGGTTCGGCCGGGCATGACCGGACTGTGGCAGGTGTCGGGGCGATCGAATCTCTCCGAAGCCGACCGCGTCCGCCTCGACCTGTTCTACGTCGCGAACTGGTCGATGGTGCAGGATCTCCTGATCGTTGCGAAAACGGTTCGCGCTGTGCTCGCGAGCGACGGCGCGTACTGATCGGAGTTTCGGTCAGCGGACGTCGGCTTTGCGTACAGCGTCCGCGAACGCCGTCATCAGGGCGGGACTCTTGATGCCGCGAGAGGATTCGATGCCGCTCGAGACGTCGACGCCCCACGCCCCGGATGTCTCGACCGCCCGCGCGACGTTTTTCGCGGTCAGACCGCCCGCGAGAATCCATCGGCCACGGGGGACGGCGCTGCGATCCTGCCAGTCCCATGTCACCCCGGCGCCCGCGACCGCGCCGTCCACCAGAAGCAGATCGGCGCCGAGGTCCTCCGACACCGACGCTCCCTCTCCGTTGTTCACGGCGCGGATGACCGTCAGTCCTGCGTCGTGGAGAAAGCGCACGGCGTCAGCCGACCGCAGGTCGTGGACCTGTACGTGGTCGAGATCGGCCGCACGGGCCGTGGAGACGATGTCGTCGAGCGACATCTCGACGTAGACCCCGACCGCAAGGATTCCGGCCGGGACCCGCGATCGCAACGTCGCGGCTTGTTCGGCGGAGACCCGGCGGGGGCTGTCGGCGAAGACGAAGCCGACCGCGTCGACACCCAGATCGACGGCCAGGTCCACCGTGGCCTCGTCGCGCAACCCGCACATCTTGATGAACGTCATCGCCTGCCTTCCGTCCCTACTCTCCTACGAGGATATGGGTACGGAGGGTGGCGGATCGCGGACGGCCTACGCCGCGAGGGCGACAGCCGAACCGAGTGAAATTGCTACGCTGGCGCAGCCGGGGCACAGTGCCCCGGGCTCGACGATCCAGCCGTTGGCGCGGGCCGCCGACGCGGCGGCGGTGTAGGTCTGCGCGAAAGTGCGGTAGGAGTGGTCGCATCGTTCGCAGCGGAACGACCAACGCGTGGTGCCGAAGTGCTCGCTGTGCTGAGTCGCGCTCCCCTGTGTGGGGGTGACCATCCGAAGATCCGTCTTCTGGCGCACAGCCCGGCACCTTTCTCCTTCTGTGCGCCTCGCGCGGTGCGGACGCAGCTTCTCCACACTCAGATACCCATTTCGACGCCGGACAAATGAGGCGTGCGTCACATTTCCTTGGCATCTTCAACTGAGCTGGGCAGGCGACCGGTATCCCGAGGGGCGTCGACCTGCGTCGCAGGGTCGAGTTCGCCCCCGGGATCGGCTGCCGTGTCCCGCCGCATTCGGGTCAGCGCTACCAGGAACACGAACGCGATCGTCACGTACACGCTGCCGATCACGTGCTGAGGTAGCGCCCAGTCGAGCTCGCGGCCGTCACCGGCCGGCAGCAGGTGGTGCGGTCCGATCAGGAAGATCACGCCGAGGGCGGCAGCCACGGCGACAGTCTTCCGGGTCGGGGCTCGCAGCACCTCCAAGGTCAGGACCAGCAATGCGGGCGCCACCCAGACCCAATGGTGCGACCACGACACCGGCGATGCCAGCAGTACTGCCGCCGCGTTCGCGAGCAGCGCGAGCACGAGGGCGCCGCGCGCCAGGGCGAACCGGATGGCAACGACCGCGACCACCAGCGTGATGACCGCAGCGCCGAGCCACAGTGCCGTCTCGAGCGGGTCGGGTGGCGCGAACCGCGCGAGGACGGCCTTCAACGATTGGTTGGCGGCGTAGTACGCCGAACCGATTCGTCCCGTGTCGGGGAGGGTGTGCAGCCAGTACCGGGTGGACGCCTCGGGCATGAGTACGTAGGCCGCCGCCGAGAAACCGGCCGCAGAGGCGACGATGCGTGCGCTGGTCCGCCAGTCGCGGGCAAGCAGGAAGAGCAGCAGGAATCCCGCGGGTGTCAGCTTGATGGCGGCGGCGAGCCCGATGAGCACACCGCGCGGCCACTTCGGTTTCACCGCGAGTACGTCGAGGGCCACCAAGGCCATCAGGACCAGGTTGATCTGGCCGAAGCTGACGGTTTCGCGGACGGGTTCGAGTTGCAGTGCCACCGCGACGGCGACTGCGGTGACCGTCCAGGACGCGCCGTCCGAGAGCCCGGGCCGTACCCGGGCGAGCACCAGTCGCAGGGTCACCACCAGCGCCGCGACGGACACCATGCCGAACACGATCTTGGCGAGCGTGACGGGTAGCAGCGCGAGCGGCACGAACAGCACGGCAGCGAGCGGCGGATAGGTGAACGGCAGACCGAAGTCGTCGACCACCGGCGGGATCGCGCCGTAGATGTCCCCGCCGTCGAGGAGTACCCGCGCACCCATGCGGTAGACGAGCAGATCGATGTAGTCGTTACCTACGAGGAATGCGATCGTCGAGGCGATCGAGAGGGCGAAGAGCACCGCCGGCAAGGTGGTGTGTGCGCGGAGGTCGAGGGAGAGTTCGGTCGGCGGGCGGTCGTCTTCTCGCTTCAGCCATGAATGTCGCACTCGACGACTTTACTGATCTTTCCTCAACCTTCGGGGATGGTCAGTCCTCGATTCGGATACCGAGGTGCGCGGCGAACAGACCCGACAGCGACACGGCCTGATGGCCGGTCATCGTCGATCCCCTGAGTCCGTCCGGATTTCGGATGGTTCCGATCTCCAGGCCGCGAAAGTCGACGTGCGCGAGTGTGGCGCGATTTACATCGAGATCGCCGACCCGGCTGTCCTCGAATGCCACCCGCATCAGGTTCGCTTCGGCCAGGTCGAGTTCGTCGATGATGCAACCCCGGAACAGAACGTCGCGCAGGTTCCCCGCACGCAGGTTGATCAGGCTGATCTTCGAGTCGGTCACCACCACCGAGCGCAGCGCGGAGTCGTACAGGTCCATGGCCCCGATCCGACTGCTGTCGATTCGCACGTTGTGCAGCGTGCTGCGGGCGGCGGAGAACCTCGGGGCGTGCACCTGCTCGATGCGGGTGTCGACCATTCGTGCGCTGGTGAAGTCCGCGTCGTCGATGGAGACCGCGCCGAGTTCGCACTCGGACAGCGTGACGCCGGCGAGATTGCGTCCGGAGAGGTCGGCATTCGAGAACCGCATCCGTTCGAAGGTCGTGTGGGCGGCCAGTGCGTCGGCGTCTCCGTCGTCGAAGTCGAGCGACCGACGGTGGTCGATCTTGGGGGGCTTCACCGAGGACTGACTGGCGCGCGTGGTCATGGCTCCAGTGTCGCGGGTCGGGGCCGGATGCCGACCTGCACCCACCCCGCGATCACCTTCCGGCCGTCTGATCTTTCCCGCACCCCGGGGTCGAAGATGTCACGTATTCGAACATATGATCGAACAGTGAGGTTGTATCGAATCCCTGCGGGCTGGGCCGAACCGGCACCCGCGCGCTGCCCCAACGGGCATCGGCTCGGGCCGAACCGGACGCTGGTGGGGTCGCAGGTCTGTGACTGCGGGGTGATGCACCGGACGCACGCGTGCCGGCAGTGCGAGGCAGTGGTCTACACCCCGCCGCTCGGGGATCGCTGTCGCGCGCGTGCATTCGACGAGCGGTGATCAGTGAATCTCTACACAACGCTGGACAAACGGATTTATCGTGTTCGCGGGAGGAGTGATGGCACTCGTACGGCGAGGGGTGATCGCAACCGCGGGAGCGGGTGCGGTTCTGTTGCTGTTCACGCCGGTCGCCGCGGCAG
>JAEZDV010000028.1 GCA_023417985.1 Actinomycetes bacterium
GCCGGGCGCCGCGCGGCGGGGCGCCGGGGGCGGTCGGGGTGGGGGGCGTCGTCGGTCGCCCGGTCCCACCTGGCACGCTAGAGAGCCGGGACCGGCACGACGCGGGACCTGCGCGCCGAGGCCGGCGCGGTGAACGGACGAAGGTGGACACGGTGATGGCAGAAGGCGGACTCGGGCGCAGCGGACCCTTCCAGGTGGGGGACCGGGTGCAGTTGACCGACGCCAAGGGCCGCAAGTACACCGTGGTGCTCGAGGAGGGCAAGGAGTTCCACACCCATCGCGGCGGGATCGTGCACGACGCGCTGATCGGCGCGGACGAGGGTTCGGTGGTGACCTCGACGAACGGCACCCCGTATCTGGCGTTGCGCCCGCTGCTCGTCGACTACGTGCTGTCGATGCCGCGCGGCGCGCAGGTGATCTATCCGAAGGACGCGGCGCAGATCGTGCACGAAGGCGACGTGTTCCCCGGGGCGCGGGTGCTCGAAGCGGGTGCCGGGTCCGGGGCCCTGACGTGTTCGCTGCTGCGGGCGGTCGGCCCGGAGGGCAAGGTCATCTCGTACGAGGTGCGCGAGGACCACGCTGTACATGCGGTGCGCAATGTGGAGACGTTCTTCGGGGAGCGGCCCGCGAACTGGGATCTGACGATCGGGGACGTCGCCGACTACGACCTCGAGGCGCACGGGCCGGTGGACCGGGTGGTGCTGGACATGCTCGCGCCGTGGGATGCGTTGCCGGCGGTGGCGAACGCACTGGTGCCCGGCGGGGTGCTGATCGTCTACGTGGCGACGGTGACGCAGTTGTCGAAGGTGGTCGAGGCGCTGCGCGAGCAGACGTGCTGGACCGAACCACGGTCGTGGGAGTCGATCGTGCGTGGCTGGCACGTGGTGGGACTGGCGGTACGCCCCGAACATCGGATGCAGGGCCACACCGCGTTCCTGGTGTCGGCGCGCAAGCTCGCCGCGGGCACCGTCACCCCGAAGCCGCAGCGCCGGCCCAGCAAGGGCTGACCCTGCGGCATCCGGGGGCCGAATCGACGAGCCCCGGTCAGCTGCAGGTGATGCGGCCCATCTCCAGAACGGAGCAGGCGTCGTCGTCGTCGAGGACCCAGCGGCCGTCGTCGACGCGGCTGAACCTCAGGGTCACCGGGGCACCGCCGTGGGGTCCGGCGACCTCGGTGTCGGCGGAGACGGTGTCGTCGTCGACGACGGTGACCTCGCCGACGGTGCCGCTCAGCGGGTAGCCGGCGAGCACACCGGTGAACTGCTCGAGTTCGGGGAGGTGCTCGGTGCCGTCCTCGACGACCGCTGCGCGGTCCTCGGGGGTGGCGGCAGGATCGAAGAACACGTCCACCGACTCCTGCAGCGCCGCGGCGTCGACCGGCGGGGTGCCGGTGGTCGCGGTCGCGGTGGTGGTGCTGATGGTGCTCGCCGCGTCGGCGGGGGTGGTGTCGGAGTCCGATGCGGCGTCGGAGCAGGCGGGCAGCAGCGCCAGAGCGGCCACTGCGGCGGTGGCCCACAGGGTACGAGTGGTCACGGACGGGTCCTTTCGGAACAAGGGGACGAACAGTTGGTTAGGTTAGCCTAAGGTGGCTCGTCCGGGTAGCGCCAGGGGCCCGGTGAGACAACCGACACCTGTTCGGTACCCGACCATTTCGTGTCGTCGTACACATTCGGCGAACGCCCGGTAGCGTGGAATAACCACAGTGGAGGGAGTCGCACATGAACTCACAGAATCCGGATGCGGTTGCGGCGGCACGGGAAATCGAGGAGATGCGCGCGGAGGTCGCCACGCTGCGCCGCATGCTCGCCGAACCGTCCGACCGGGTACGCGACCTCGAAGCCCGGCTCGAGTCCCTCACCGTGCGCAACGGCAAGCTGCTCGAGACGCTCAAGGACGCCCGGCAGCAGCTGATCACGCTGCGGGAGGAAGTCGACCGACTCGGACAGCCGCCCAGCGGCTACGGGGTGATGCTCGAAACCTACGACGACCACACCGTCGACGTGTTCACCTCGGGCCGCAAGATGCGGGTCGCGGTCTCACCCAACCTCGACCTCGACGAGTTCCGGCCCGGACAGACCGTCCGGCTCAACGAGGCCCTCACCATCGTCGAAGCCGGCGAATTCGAGCGGGTCGGAGAGATCACCACCCTGCGCGAACTGCTCGACGACGGGCGCCGCGCGCTGGTCGTCGGGCACGCCGACGAGGAACGGGTGGTGTGGCTGGCGGCGCCGCTCGCCGCCGCGGCCGCCCGCACCCTCGACCCGGCGTCGACCGCCTCCACCGACGAAACCGACGGCCCGGACAATTTCAAGTTGCGGCCCGGTGATTCGCTGCTGGTCGACAGCAAGGCCGGCTACGCGTTCGAGCGGGTCCCCAAGGCCGAGGTAGAAGACCTCGTGCTCGAGGAGGTGCCGGACGTCGACTACGGCGACATCGGTGGCCTGGGCCGGCAGATCGAGCAGATCCGCGACGCGGTGGAATTGCCGTTCCTGCACAAGGACCTGTTCCACGAGTACGCGCTGCGACCTCCGAAGGGTGTGCTGCTCTACGGGCCGCCCGGCTGCGGTAAGACGCTCATCGCCAAGGCGGTCGCGAACTCGCTGGCCAAGAAGATCGCCGAGGCCCGCGGGGAGGACTCGAAGGACGCGAAGTCCTTCTTCCTCAACATCAAGGGCCCCGAACTGCTCAACAAGTTCGTCGGGGAAACCGAGCGGCACATCCGGATGATCTTCCAGCGGGCCCGGGAGAAGGCCTCCGAAGGCACCCCGGTGATCGTGTTCTTCGACGAGATGGATTCGATCTTCCGCACCCGCGGGTCGGGGGTGTCCTCCGACGTGGAGACCACCGTCGTGCCGCAGTTGCTCAGCGAGATCGACGGCGTCGAAGGGCTCGAGAACGTCATCGTCATCGGCGCCTCCAATCGCGAGGACATGATCGATCCGGCGATCCTGCGGCCCGGGCGACTCGACGTGAAGATCAAGATCGAGCGGCCGGACGCGGAAGCGGCACTGGACATCTTCTCGAAGTACCTCACCGAGACGCTGCCGGTGCACGCCGACGACATCGCCGAATTCGGCGGCGACCGTGCCGCCTGCATCCGCGCGATGATCGAACGGGTCGTCGACCGCATGTACGCCGAGTCCGAGGAGAACCGTTTCCTCGAGGTCACCTACGCCAACGGTGACAAGGAAGTCCTGTACTTCAAGGACTTCAATTCGGGTGCGATGATCCAGAACATCGTCGACCGCAGCAAGAAGTACGCGATCAAGTCGGTGCTCGAGACCGGCGCGCCCGGTCTGCGGGTGCAGCATCTGCTCGATTCGATCGTCGACGAGTTCGCCGAGAACGAGGACCTTCCCAACACCACCAATCCGGACGACTGGGCCCGGATCTCGGGGAAGAAGGGCGAACGCATCGTCTACATCCGGACGCTGGTCACCGGCAAGAATGCCAGCGCCAGCCGCGCGATCGACACCGAGTCGAACACCGGCCAGTACCTGTAGGCACCCCCACCCGTCCCTCCGGCCCCGGCGCCGGTGTCCGCATCCGCGGCAC
>JAEZDV010000080.1 GCA_023417985.1 Actinomycetes bacterium
CGGCCGCACGGTACCGCCGGGCGACCAGGTCGACGACGGGCGCGGTGACGCCGAGCGGCGGCGCGACCCCGTCGGCTCCGGCCTCGGCCAGTCTCGAGTGGAACAGGCCTTCGGCCAGCAGGTACGACGCGATGAACACCCGCACTCCCGGTCGCCGCGACGCCGCGACCACCTTCGGCACCCGGGGTTCCCCGGTCGCGACGTAACCGATACGTACGGGTGTGCGCGTCAGAGCCGACAGCATGTGCGCTGCGCGTTGCACGTCGTGCAGGGCCCGCGCGTCGGACGAACCGGCGGCGGCGAGCACGATCGCGTCTCCCGGAGACCACCCGGCTTCCCGCAACCGATGGAGGAGCACCTCGGCGAGGGCCGGGTCGGGCCCCAGCGCCCGGGTGACAGCGACCCCGCGGTGACCGCTCTCGGCGACCTCACGGGGCACGTCGTTGTGCACGTGGTACCCGGAGGCCAGGAACGCCGGCACCAGCACGACCGGGCCTCGGATCTCGCGCAGCGCTTCGGCAGGCGACGGTCCGAGCACGTCCACGAATGCGACGCGCGTCGGACCGACCCGGTCCGCGACCGCGTCGGCGAGACGGGCGATCATCTCGACTCCGCGCGGGTTGCGGGTGCCGTGGGCAACGAGCAGCAGAGCGGGGTCGGTCATGGTTCAGAGTCCTTCCGGATCGACCGCCAGGCGGTAGCCGCGCTTGACCACGGTCTGCACGACGGACGGCGCCCCGAGAGCCGAACGCAGTCGCGCGACAGCGGTTTCGACGGCATGCGTGTCTCCTCCACCTCCGGGAAGTGCGGCGAGAAGTTCTTCGCGGGAGACGACGCGTCCCGGCCGCGCGGCGAGCGTGCGGATCAGCGCCATGCCCGCCGGGGCCAGGCAACGGGCGGTGTCGTCGACCATCACGCACCGCCCGCGCAGTCCGAGGATGTGCCCGCCGGCTTCGATGCGCACGGCGCGGCGCGGCAGTTCCTCGGCGAGATGCCGTGCGAGCGACCCGAGACGCGCACGCGCCGGCATCGTCACCGGCACCTCGAGAGCGGCGAAAGGCGCGGCCGTGACCGGACCGACACAGACCGCCGTGACGCCGCTGCGCAACCCGCGCAGCATCAGCTCGAGCATCCCGGTTTCCTTGGCGCGCATGAGCATCGACGCCACCGCGGGGGCGCTCGTGTAACTCACCGCGTCGAGGCCGTAGTCGGCGATCTGCTCGATCATGCGGTCGAGGGCGGCGGGGTCGTCGGGCGGGGTCCATCGGTAGACGGGGACCGCAACCACGTCTGCACCCGCGGCCCGCAACGCCTCGCACACGTCGGTGCCCGGCTCCCACTCGGTGCGCTCCCCGTGCAGTTGCACCGCGATCCGGCGGCCCCGGACCCCCTCGGCCAGCAGGTGTTCGAGGACCTCGGCCGAGGATTCCGATGCCGGGGACCATTCCTCACGCAGTTCGGCGGCGCGGATCGCACCGGTGACCTTCGGTCCCCGGGCGAGGATCCGGCTTCCCGCGAGTGAACGTGACAACTCGTCGGACAGCCCCCACCCGTCCGCAGCGCCCATCCACCCGCGGAATCCGATCGCGGTCGTGGCGACGGTGATGTCCGGTGGATTCGCGACGATGCTGCGGGTGACGCGCTCGAGTTCGGTGTCGTCCGACAGCGGGATGATCCGGATAGCCGGTGCGTGCACCACTTCCGCGCCGCGCCGCGTGAGCAACGTCGCGAACTCGTCCGCACGACGCGCCGCCGTCACCCCGACGGTGAAGCCGCGCAGTGGCGTGGTGTCCGGACTCACGAAAGCTCGGCGTCGGTCGTCGGACCGGCGTCGGTGTGCGCACCCGTGAGGTGGCTGTGGACCTGCACGACACCTGCCCACACGCGCACGTCGTAGACCGGCAGACGCACCGACGGGTCGTCGAGGCATCGGCCGTCGTCGAGGGAGAACACCTGCTTGAGGAGGGGTGAAGCGACCGTGGGTTCGCCTCCGCGGTCGCCCACGATGCCCCGGGACATCACTGCGGCGCGGCCGAAGGGATCGAAGTTGCCGACGGCGCGCAGGGTGCCGTCGTCGAGCAGGAACACCGCGACCTGTTCGCCCCCGCGCAGCAGCACGGCTACTCCGCGGCCGGGGATCAGGTGACTGAGAGGACACGCCGACGTCCACTCCAGGCGGCCGTCGAACACGCTGGCACGCGTCGAACTCTCTGCGGTATGCGACTCGATGACGGTCATGGATGGTCCCTCCTTGAAACTGCCGTCCTGGCATTCTGTGGCCACGGTGTTTCGTGTGCGTTACCCGCCGATTCCCTCCGCGTAAGCAGGGACGTCATCCGGGTGCATCCCGCCCGATCTTCGGCATGCCGACCAGCACGGGGACCTTCCGCTTTCCCGAGTCGTCGAATCGGACGGTCGGGTCGGGCTGGTCGGGCGCGTTGACGAAGGAGACGAACCGCGCGAGCAGTTCGGGATCCTCGAGGACCCCTGCCCACTCGTCCTTGTACCCGGCGACATGCTTGGCCATCGCTTCTTCGAGTTCGTCGGCGATGCCCAGGCTGTCGTTGCAGACGACGTCCTTCAGGTGCTCGAGCCCACCGTCGAGCGCGTCGAGCCACGGCGCCGTGCGCTGCAACCGGTCGGCGGTTCGGATGTAGAACATCAGGAACCGGTCGATGTATCGCACCAGGGTCTCGTCGTCGAGCCCGCCGGCCAGCAACTGCGCGTGTTTCGGAGACTGCCCGCCGTTGCCGCACACGTACAGGTTCCAGCCGTTCTCGGTGGCGATCACGCCGACGTCCTTGCCCCGCGCTTCGGCGCACTCGCGCGCGCAACCGGAGACACCGAACTTGAACTTGTGCGGTGCCCTCAGCCCGCGGTAGCGCAGTTCGAGGTCCACCGCCATGCCGACCGAGTCCTGCACGCCGTACCGGCACCAGGTCGACCCGACACAGCTCTTCACGGTGCGCAACGACTTGCCGTACGCCTGACCGGATTCCATTCCGGCGTCGACGAGCCGCTTCCAGATCAGGGGAAGCTGTTCCACCCGGGCACCGAACATGTCGATACGCTGACCGCCCGTCATCTTCACGTACAACCCGAAGTCCCGGGCGACCTCGCCGATGACGATGAGCTGCTCGGGCGTGCATTCGCCGCCGGGCATCCGCGGCACCACCGAGTAGGTGCCGTTCTTCTGGATGTTGGCGAGGAAGTGGTCGTTGGTGTCCTGCAGGCCGGCCTGCTGACGGTGCAGGATGTGGTCGGAGTCGGTGGACGCGAGGATCGACGCGACGACGGGTTTGCAGATGTCGCAGCCCCGGCCCGTGCCGTATCGCGCGATCAGTGCCGAGAACGTGCGGATCTGCGTGGCACGCACGATCTCGAACAATTCGGCGCGCGACTGCTCGAAGTGCTCACACAGCGCCTTCGACATCGGCACACCCGAACTGCTGAGCAGTTGCTTGACCGTCGGGAGGCATCCGCCGCAGGTGGTTCCCGCGTTGGTGCATGCCTTGACCTGCGCGATGTCGCAGGCACCCTCCGCGATCGCTCCGCAGATCGCGCCCTTGGTGACACCGTTGCACGAGCACACCTCGGCGTCGTCGGGCAGCGCTCCGGCACCGGGCTTCTCCCCCGCCGGAGAAATCAGTGTCGCCGGGTCGCCCGGCAGTTCGCGGCCGACGAGCGGTCGCAGCGTCCCGTAGGCCGACGCGTCGCCGACGAGTATTCCGCCGAGCAGGGTCTTAGCGTCGTCCGAGACGACCAGCTTCGCGTAGGTGCCCTTCGCCGAGTCGGACAACACCACCTCGAGCGCTCCCGGGGTGACGCCGTGTGCGTCGCCGAAACTCGCGACGTCGACGCCGAGCAGCTTGAGTTTGGTCGACAGGTCGGCGCCGGGGAATTCCGCTGTGCCGCCGAGCAATCGGTCCGCGACGACCTCCGCGGTGCTGTATCCCGGTGCGACGAGGCCGTAGCAGGTGCCCTCGATCGCGGCGCATTCCCCGATCGCGTAGATCGCCTCGTCGGTGGTGCTGCGGCATCCGAGGTCGGTGAGAACGCCCCCGCGAGCTCCGATGTCGAGTCCGGCATCGCGGGCCAGCGCGTCCTGCGGCCGGACACCTGCCGAGAACACCAGCACGGACGCGTCGATCGTCGACCCGTCGGACAGTTCGACGACCAGACCCGCCCCGCCCTCGGTGATTGCGGCCGTCCCGACCCCGGTGTGCACCGTCAGCCCGAGATCGGTGACGAGGCGTTCGAGTACCCGTCCGCCACCTTCGTCGACCTGCAACGGCATCAGGCGTGGCGCGAACTCCACGACGTGCGGCGCCATTCCGAGCCTGCGGAGCGCGTTGGCGGCTTCCAGGCCGAGCAGTCCGCCGCCGACGACGACACCGACGGGCGCATCGCCTCGGGCCGCAGCCGACTCCGCCGCCATCCGGATGCCGTCGAGATCGTCGAGGGTGCGGTACACGAAGCAACCCGGCAGGTCCTTGCCCGGGATCGGCGGCACGAACGGGTACGAACCGGTTGCCAGAACAAGCGCGTCGTACGGCAGCGTGTCGCCGGAGTCGGTGGTCACGACCCGCGCGGCCCGGTCTACGGATACGACGCGGGTCGAGACCCGGAGATCGACGAGAGTGTCCGCCGCATAGTCGTTTCCGGCAAGCGCAAGTTCTTTGCGGTCCCACGTGTCGACGTAGGACGACAGTCCCACGCGATCGTATGCGGGGTCCGGCTCCTCGCAGAGCACCGTGATCTTCCATGCGTCCTGCTCGTCGCGGGCACGCAATGCCTCCACGAAGCGGTGTCCGACCATTCCGTGTCCGACGACGACGACATTCTTGCGGCTCACGTTCTTGCGGCTCATGGAATCTCTCTCTGTTCGTGCGGTGAAGATGTCAGACCGTGGCGTCGGACAGCGCCGTCGCCTGTGCCGGCACGGGTGCGGTCGGCGTCGGTGTGACGGTCGGCTGCGGACGGCGGAGGAAGACGAACCAGGTCACTGCGATGCACACGAGGTAGAAGATCGCGAACACCCAGAAGGCCATCGTTGCGGACTGGGCCTCGCCGCCGTAGGACCCGCGGAACACCAGGTTGATGCCCACACCGCCGAGCCCGCCGATGGCGCCTGCGAACCCGATGAGGGCGCCCGACATGCTGCGCGACCATGCCGCCTTCTCGGTGCGGTCGGCGCCGGGGAGATCCTGGGCCTTCGCTTCGAAGATCGACGGGATCATCTTGTACACCGAGCCGTTGCCGACACCGGACAACAGGAACAGTGCGATGAATCCGAGCACCATGGCGACGAAGACGCCACCACCGGCCGCGCCGGCAGTCGCATCGTCGAGGGTGCCCGCGACGATCAGTACCGCGGCGGCGAGTGCCATACCCACGAACGTGTACATGGTGATCTTGCCGCCGCCGATACGGTCGGCGAGTTTGCCGCCGAGGGGGCGGGAGATCGAGCCGAGCAGCGGTCCGATGAACGCGATCTGGGCGGCGTGCAAGGACGCCTGGGCCGCCGTGTCGCCGCCGGCGAGGAAGTTGATCTGCAGGACCTGGCCGAACGCGAAGCTGAACCCGATGAACGAACCGAACGTGCCGATGTACAGGAACGAGATGACCCACGAGTCGCTGAACTTCAGCGCCCGGCCCATCGCACGCAGGTCTGCTTTCTGGTCGCCGAGATTGTCCATGAACAGTGCGGCACCGACCGCGGCGACACCGCAGAGCACCAGGTAGGCCGCGCAGACGATCCACGGTTCCGTATTGCCGACCGTCGCGATCACCAGCAGGCCGAGCAGCTGGATGGCCGGGACCCCGATGTTGCCGCCACCGGCGTTGAGCCCGAGTGCCCAACCCTTGAGCCGCTGCGGGTAGAAGGCGTTGATGTTGGTCATCGATGAGGCGAAGTTGCCGCCACCGACGCCGGCCAACGCGGCGACCAGCATGAACGTCGTGTACGAATGTCCGGGGTCGAGCATCAGATACAGCGCGCCCAGCAGCGGAACCAGCAGCACCAGGGCGCTGAAGACCGTCCAGTTACGGCCGCCGAATCGTGCCGTGGCCACCGTGTACGGGATACGCAGCAGGGCACCGACGAGGGTGGGGACCGCGACGAGGAAGAACTTGCCGGCGGCGTCGATGCCGTAGACATCGGTGGGCATGAACAGCACCATCACCGACCACACGGACCACACGGAGAAGCCGACGTGTTCGGCGATGACCGACCAGATCAGATTCCGCTTGGCGACATCTTTTCCGCCGTTCTCCCACGCCTCGACATCCTCGGCGTCCCAGCTGTCGATGTAGTGCTTGCGCGCGAATCTCTGTCGGAGAGTTTCGGTTCGGACCGTATCCACCATGCCGGCCACCCTTCTCAGGTCTGTGATGACCTCAAGGTAGGCAACCGGTGTTGCGTTGGTGCTGCACGCGGTGACCGTCGCGTCAAGAGATGCTCACCCGGCGCGAGGTCGCGGTGTGAGACGGATGTAACCGGGTCAGAGAAGGAAGCGGACCAGGTCGGCGGTGTGCGCCAGCCCGGGAAACGCCTCTTCGGTGGAGCGCGGGTGCAACGCGTGCACCGCGAGCCGGAAGATCACGGCCCGCAACAGCATCTGCGGCCACTCCGGAAGATCTTCCCACCGGGTGATGAGGGCATCGTCGGCACCGCCCCACGACAATGCATCCACGACGGTCACCGCGGCCGCCCAGGACGCGGGACGCCAGTAGGGGGTGATGTCGGTCAGTCCGGGCGCCGCCCGCCCCGCGAACAGTACGGTCCCGAAGAGATCGCCGTGTACGAGCTGATCGGGCAGATGCACCGGTTTACGGAACGTGGCGAGTTGCCCGATGAGATCGAGGCTCTTGCGACCGTCGGGTGTGACCGTCTCGGGGGCACCCGCAGCGCGCGCGGTGCGCAACGGCACTGTTTCCCACGCGGCGCGGTCGGCAGCGACGAAGACATCGACGTCCTGCCACGGCGCCACCGGGGGTTGCATCAGGAAGCGGGGTCGCTCGAGTTGGGCGGTCGCCACGTGCAACCGAAGCGACAGTGACACCACTTCGTCGTGCCTGGGCTCGGAGGTCCCGACGATGTAGGTGTCGGCCCGCCACCCGGACACCACGTAGCGCCCGTCCGTGGAGCGGACAGGGCGGGCGAGACGAACACCGTCGACGCTCAGGGTCTCCCGGATCTTTGCGGACCACGCGGCGCGGGCGTGGTCCGCGACCCTGGACAAGACCACGTCTCCACACCGGAACCCTCCGTCCCAGTCGGCACCGAGGGCGATCGGCTCGACGTCGCGGAGGCCGAACGTGGAGCACACGTGCTGCGGTGGTTCGAGTGAGCTCACGCCATCACGGTACCGGCGTGCCGGTCCGGTCCCCGGGAGGCACTCCGCTGGATTTCGATCACAGCTCGGCGACAACCGGAGGGCGCCACGCCTGACCGCAGCCCCGTGATCTCACGTCGCCGGGTCAGTAGACGGGCAGCGACGGGTCCACCTGCTGCGCCCACGCGAGCACTCCACCGCGAAGATGCGTGGCGTCGGAGAAGCCGGCGCGCGCGAGCACCGCGAGTGCTTCGGCGGACCGGATACCCGTCTTGCAGTAGAGCACGATGGGCCGGTTCTGCGGCAGTTCGGCGAGCGCCTCCCCCGACAGGATGCGGCCCTTGGGCACCAGCCGGGCACCGTCGATACGGACGATGTCCCACTCCACCGGTTCCCGCACGTCGACGAGTTCGATGTCGCGGCCCTCGTCGAGCATCCTGCGCAACTCGCCCGGGGTGATCGTCGCGTCGGCGGACGCGGCCGCGTCGGCGGGGACGACACCGCAGAACACGTCGTAGTCGATGAGTTCGGTGACCGGTACCCGTCCGGGATCGCGGCGCAGCGTCACGGTCCGGAACGACATCGCCAGTGCGTCGTAGATCATCAACCGTCCCAGCAGCGGCTCCCCGATCCCCGTGATCAGCTTGATCGCTTCGGTCGCCATGATGGTGCCGACGGTTCCGGGCAGGACACCGAGCACGCCGCCTTCCGCGCACGACGGCACCATGCCCGGCGGCGGTGCTTCCGGGTACAGGTCGCGGTAGTTCAGGCCCCGGCCGCCCGGTGCGTCCTCCCAGAACACCGACACCTGGCCCTCGAAGCGGAAGATCGATCCCCACACGTACGGTTTTCCGGCGAGCACTGCGGCGTCGTTGACCAGATACCGGGTCGCGAAGTTGTCGGTGCCGTCGACGATCAGGTCGTACTGCGCGAAAAGCTCCACCGCGTTGTCCGGATCGAGGCGAACGGGGTGCAGACGTACCTCGACGTGCTCGTTGATCGCTTCGATGCTGTCACGGGCGCTTTCGCCCTTCGCACGGCCCCCGTCCGATCGCCCGTGGACGACCTGCCGCTGCAGGTTCGGCATGTCCACCTCGTCGAACTCGACGATGCCGAGGGTGCCGA
>JAEZDV010000097.1 GCA_023417985.1 Actinomycetes bacterium
CCCTCACGCGGCGGGGGGGGGGGGGCCGGGGGACCCCCCACCCGCGCCCGCGAAGGATCTGAAGCAGGTCCCCGCCGTGATCGCGGCAGCCGCGCAGGGCAGCGGCCCGGATCAATACATCATGACCAGTTATTACCGCGACGGGCTGACCGGTCTCCCCGAGATGGGCATCGTCGGCGATCAACTCTGGAAACAATCGGGACTCGGTCCTCAGGACATTCAGACTGCGGTGCTCTACGACCACTTCACGCCCTATGTCCTCATGCAACTCGAGGAACTGGGCTTTTGCGACCGGGGCGAGGCGAAGAACTTTCTCGCCGACGGGATCGAACTCGGTGGCAGGCTGCCGATCAACACGCACGGTGGTCAACTCGGCGAGGCGTACATCCACGGTATGAACGGAATCGCAGAAGGGGTCCGCCAGATCCGCGGTACGTCGTGCAATCAGGTCGACGACGTCGAGAACGTTCTGGTCACGGCAGGAACGGGCGTACCGACCTCCGGCCTCGTCCTCACGCGCTGAGGGGTGGACGAGCAGGAACCGGACCACCGAGGACGTTCACTCGAGATCGTCGGCGACGGTCGCGGGGTGTGGCTCGCGTAGACCGGCGAATCCCGCGAGCACGAGACCGAACACGACCCAGCAGCCGAGCACCGCGCTCCGGTACCCGCTGCCGATGCCGCCGAAGAACGCGTTGGCGCGCAGGAGTGACCCGGTCGCACCAGGGGGAAGGAACTGCCCGAACGTGGACCAGCCGTCGGGAAGCCAGTTGCTCCCCGTTCCCATCGCCGAGAGCGGATTGCCTATGAACATCATCAGGAAAGCGCCGACACCGATGCCTATCGGTCCGAGCACGGCCTCGAGCCCGAGGACCGTCAGCGCCAGCGCACCCATGCCCAGCGCGAGACCCTCCGCGGTGAGCCAGTAGTTACCTGCCAGCGATCCGGTACCGAACTGGAGGATCGCGGTGAGCGCAGCCCCGGCGATCACTGCGAAGCCAACGACACCGACCACACGCAACAGCAGGCGGTCGCGTCCGGGGAACAGTTGCGTCAGGGCGATCGCCGGAATGAGTCCGCCGAAGACCATGGGAAGCGCCGCAGCGGTCAGTCCCGCCTCGCGGGGGTCGGCCGCGGGAAACGGCACCACCTCGTGCGTCCGCACCGGCAGTTGCTGCTGCTGGGCGACAACCGATCCGACCGCGGTGACTGCGGCTGCACCCGGCGCGCCGGCCGCGGCCGCGGTGTAGACATCGACACCGTCGGCGGTGAACGCGATTCCGCCTGTAACTTCCCGGTTCTGGATGCCGGCGACGAGGGCATCGGGGGTCTCGAAGTGGACCACGTCCCATTCATCGGGGGCGAGGTTTCCCGCGAGCGCGTCGACTGCGGGTTGCGGGCCCGCCAAGCCGAGTCTCATATCGTGTGGTCCGCCGTGGATGGACGGAAGCGCGAAGGCGAGGAGCATCCCGCCGGCGATCGCGGTGAGGCCGATGAGGACCGCGCCCAACCGAATCCACGACGAACGGGTCGGTTTGTCGGTGTGTGCACTTTCGGCGGGGTCTTCCTCCGGTCCGCCGGCCGGTGTGGAGCTTGGCATCCTGCGTCCCCTCGAGACGATGTCCGGTGGATGCGTGGAGGCCGAAACCTGTCCCGGTAACCATGCTTCCACATGTCGCCGACGCAGGTCTGCGCACCCGAGGGGACTCGAGTTCGGGAAGACACGGTTCGGAAGGGCTGCCCCGGGGAGAAAATTCGATCTTCCGGACGCACGCGGTGACCGCGCGCATACTACGACTATCACTCGCCTCCGGAAAGGACGGACATGTCCCAAGAAGTGCGTGCAACCCGGCGTGACCCGAGCGTGAAGCAGGGTCTCGCCGCTGGAACGTCGGTAGGTGCAGCGATCATTCTCGCGACGCTCGGCGTCGTGTCGGTGCTGCAAGGTATCGCGGCGGTGGCAGAGGACGAAATCTTCGTGGTGGGAGTGGCCTACACCTACGAATTCGATGTCACCACCTGGGGCTGGATCCACATCGTGGTCGGCGCACTCATGATCATCATCGGCGTGGCGCTGATGACGGGCACCACCTGGGCTCGCGTGACCGCAATCGTCATCGCAGCAATCTCCATCATCGCCAATTTCCTGTGGCTGCCGTACTACCCGTGGTGGTCCATCCTCATCATCGCGCTCGACGTCGTGGTCATCTGGGCGGTCTCCACCTGGGATCCGCGGGCGTACGCGTAGGCAGGGGCCGGGAGCGCCCGTCCGCTTTCGCCGGGCCGGCGCGCTCCCGCCCGGTCGCTGCTGATGTCCGCGCTCGCAGAAGAGTCCGGAAGCCGCTTCGCCCTGTGGTCGGCGCGCGCCGCATGGATTCTCCTCGCGGCTGCGCTGGTACTGCCGATCGTCGTCGCGGGACTGCGCGGAGCCGTACTCCTGACCGCGGCGAGCATCTCGGCAGTGGTCGTCGGCATCTTCGCGACCTTCGGAGTCCTCACACTGCGTGGGCTGCTTCGGGCGACAGCGCTGGTCACGGCCGTGCTCGCGCCGATGATCGTGCTGATCGTGATCGTGCGGGAACGGCAGTTCTGGGTGATCCCGCTCGTCGCGGGATTGCTACTGGCGGCGTACGGATGTGCTCGCGCCGCACTGCGGATCCGTTCGTCCGAGTCGACGATGCCCGAGTACCCGGCGACGGCCGTGCACCGGCCGTTTCTCGTGATGAACCCGCGCTCCGGGGGCGGGAAAGTGGTTCGCTTCGACCTGCAGCGCCGGGCGGAGGAACTCGGGGCCGAAGTCGTCCTGCTCGACGGACCCGAGATCGTCGACGTCGAAGAACTCGCGCGCGGGGCGGTGGAGAGGGGCGCGGATCTGCTCGGTGTCGCAGGTGGCGACGGTACCCAGGCACTGGTCGCGGGTGTGGCAGCCGAGCACGGGATTCCGTTCCTGGTCATCAGCGCCGGGACCCGCAACCATTTCGCACTCGACCTCGGTCTGGACCGCGACGACCCTGTGGCTTGCCTCGAGGCGCTTCGCGACGCTGTCGAGTTGCGCGTCGATCTCGGGCGACTCGGCGGTCGGCCGTTCGTCAACAACGCGTCGTTCGGCGTGTACGCCGAGATCGTGCAGAGCCCGCAGTACCGCAACGACAAGGCCAAAACCGTTCTCGACCTGCTCCCCGATCTGCTGGACGGTAGTTCGCAGCCGGGCCTGCACGCGCACATCGAGGGCATCGTTCTCGACGGTCCGCGAGCACTGCTGGTAAGCAACAATCCGTACACCACCGACGACCTCGTCGGAATGGGGAGACGCCTGCGGCTCGATCGGGGCAGGCTCGGTGTCGTCGCGATTTCGGTGCACCGGGCCGGCCAGATCCTCGGAATTCTCCGCCGTGCGCGCACCAGAGGTCTCGTCCAGCGCACGGCCGCTGACGTCGTGGTGTACTCGGACGATCCGGAGATCGCGGTGGGTGTGGACGGGGAATCGGTGCGAATCCCGTCGCCCGTGCGCTGCACCGTCGTGCCCGGTGCGTTGCGGGTCCGCGTGCCGCGCAACCGGCCGGGTGTGCGGCTTCCCCGGCCGGTACTGGACTGGGTGCAACTCTCCCGGCTGGCGAGGCTCAGGCAGTCAGCCGCCGGGCTCGGAACCGACCGCTCTGCGGGGTAACCGTCCGGTGCCGAACAAGGCGGCCACGGTGAGAAGTGCGGTGACACCGAATGCGATCCGCAGGGCTTCGAGCCGGGCATCCTTGTTGACCGAGACGATCGCGTTCCGCGTCGTCTCGTCGACTCCTGCATCGCTCAGCGCACTCTCGAGTTGGGTATCGGAGAGGAACGGTACTCCGGACGCGAGTCGCGTGCCGGCCTCCTGCTGCACGGACGCCGGGATATCGGGATTGTTCTCGATGCCGATCACCGCCGACGACGTGAGAGCGGCGATCATGACGGATCCGATCAGGGCGGTGCCCAGCGAGGCGCCGAGATTGGTAGCGGTGTTCTGCAGGCCCCCGACCTCGGCACTCTGCGAGTCGGGCACCGCAGACACCGTGACGGCGCCGAGCTGTGAGGCGAGTGCACCGAGCCCGAGCCCCATGAGCAACATCGGCACCGAGACCACGGCCGCATCTGCGCCCGGGTCCATCCCTGCCGTCAGGATCGCGATACCGGCGATCATGAAGCCGAGACCGGCACGCACGACCCGGCGGGGGTTCGCGTGGGGCCGCAGTTTCGGGATTCCTGCGGCGGCGAGGATGAGCGCGATCGACAGAGGAAGGATGCGCAGTCCGGTTTCGAGCGCGCTCAGCTCCAGGACGACAGACAGGAACAACGGGACGGTGAAGAACACCCCCGCCTGTACGACGAACTGCGCGAAGAACATACCGAGTCCGCCCGTGAGTTGCCGGTTGTTCATCAGGTGGGGATCGACCAGTGGAACCCTGCCGCTGCGCAGGAGCGCGGTCTGCCGTCTCAGGAATCCGTAGAGCACCAGGAGCCCCACGAGCAGAAGCCAGATCACCGGCGAGACACCGAGCAACTGCGGGCCGCCGGGAGTGCTTCGGATCCAGCCCCATTCGCTCGAACGCAGGACGCCGAACACCACCATGGCGAGGCCCGCGACCGACAGGATCGAACTGATCAGGTCGAGCGGAACACGCTCCGGTGGAACCTTCTTCACTTTCCTCAGTGCGAGGATTATGACAACGACGATCACCACTTCGCCGAAGAACACGTAGCGCCACGAGAAGAAGGTCGTGACGGTACCACCGAGCAGAGGGCCCACGGCGACGGCCATCGCGCCTGCCGCGGCCACGAGTCCGTATGCGGCCGAACGGCGTTCCGGAGGGAAGTTCGCCGCGACCAGAGAAACGATGGCAGGCATGATCAGTGCGGCGCCGAGACCTTCGAGAAGTGACCATCCGACGAGCAGTACGCCGAGGTTCGGGGCGAGCCCGGTGACGAAGGAGCCGACGCCGTAGACCACCAGACCGATGGCGAGCGCGCGCCGACGGCCCAGGATGGTGCCGATCTTGCCGCCGGTGATCATCGTCGACGCCATCACGAGGGTGTACAGCGTGATCGCGGTCTGGATGCCGGTCACAGTGGTATCCACATCCTGCGCGACGGTCGCCATCGACACGTTCATCACGGACGTATCGAGCGTCATGAGGAACTGGCTCGCCGCCAGGACCGTGAGCACGAGCATCGAACCCGATCGGTTCGTCGGCTGCGGGGACATCGCTGCGCTCATTGTTGACCGTCTTCGCGTTGCACGAGGCGAATCGACTTTCGGCACTCGGTACTTTCGGCACTCAGTACAGCAGCCTACTGTGGGCACCGCGGCGTATCGCCGCCTTTCACAGGCCTGCGCGATGAGAAAACCAGTCGAAACGTGTCGGTCCTTTCGTGCAGACTGACGAGCAAACCACCAGTCAGGGAGGACTCATGGCAGATGCCATAGTCGTAGAAGGACTGATCAAGACGTACGGGGACGTGAGAGCCCTCGACGGAATCGACCTCAACGTGCCCGAGGGGACGGTCACCGCGCTGCTCGGCCCCAACGGCGCAGGCAAGACGACGATGGTCCGGGTCCTCACCACGCTGATCGTCCCCGACGAGGGCAACGCACACGTTGCGGGCTTCGACGTGGTCGCCGACGCCGCCGCACTCCGCTCCCACATCGGCGCCTCGGGGCAATACGCGGCGGTGGACGAGTACCTCACCGGCTTCGAGAACCTCGAGATGGTCGGCAGGCTGTACCACCTCGGCGTCAAGCGCAGCAGAGACAGAGCTCGCGAACTGCTTGCGCAGTTCGACCTCGAAGATGCCGGTGACCGGCCGGTAAAGGGCTATTCGGGAGGTATGCGCCGCAGACTCGATCTCGCGGGCGCACTGGTCGCCGAACCGCCCGTCCTCTTCCTCGACGAGCCCACCACCGGTCTCGACCCCCGGGCCCGGCTGGCGTTGTGGGAGGTCATCGACACACTGGTCGCGCGGGGCACCACGCTCCTGCTCACCACGCAGTACATGGACGAGGCAGAGCGGCTCGCCGACGACATCGCGGTGATGGACCGCGGCAAGGTCATCGCCCGCGGCAGCGCCGACGAACTCAAGAGCAAGGTCGGCGCCGAACGCATCGAAATCGGGGTGCCCGACCCCCGGCACCAGGAGATCGCGTGCCGCGAACTGGTGTCGGTGGCGGCGGGAGAAATCCAGCTCGATCAGGGCACCGGGACGATCACCGTTCCCCTGAGCGGTGTGGGGGACAGTGTGGGCGCCGAGGCGCTCGCCGCAGCGCTGGGAAAGCTCGCGGTGGCGGGCGTGAGGGTGTCCGATGTCGCCTTGCGGAAACCGACCCTCGACGATGTGTTCCTGACGCTGACGGGTCATGAGGCCGAAAAGGTCGAGGAGGCTGCGCAGTGAATTCGTTGCAGATGGTCACGTCGGACGGGCTGACCATAGCCAAGCGCAACATGATCAAGATCAAGCGAGTGCCCGACCTCATGGTCTTCACGATGCTCTCGCCGATCATGTTCGTGCTGCTGTTCGCGTACGTGTTCGGGAGTGCGATCGACATTCCCGGGATGTCGTATCGCGAATTCCTCATCGCCGGCATCTTCACGCAGACGGTGATCTTCGGTTCCACGTGGACCGGGCTGGGCATGGTCGAAGACCTCCAGAAGGGCATCATCGATCGTTTCCGGTCGCTACCCATGGCGCCGTCGGCGGTCCTCATCGGGCGGACGACGACGGACGTGCTCATCAACGTCGTCAGCCTCGTGGTGATGTCGCTGACCGGTCTCGTGGTCGGGTGGCGGATCCATTCGTCGTTCGGCGAGGCATTGGCCGGTTACCTGTTGTTGCTGCTGTTCGCCTACGCGCTGTCGTGGGTGATGGCGGTGGTCGGAATGTGGGTCCGTACACCCGAGGTGTTCAACAACGCGAGTTTCATGGTGATCTTCCCGCTGTCGTTCGTCGCGAACACCTTCGTCGATCCGTCTTCGATGCCGCCGGTGCTCCGCACGGTCGCCGAATGGAATCCGCTCTCGGCGCTCACTCAGGCTGTGCGTGATCTGTTCGGCAACACCAACCCGATGGTGCCGCCACCCGACGTGTGGCCGCTGCAGCATCCCATCGTCGCATCGCTGCTGTGGACCGCGCTGATCCTGATCGTGTTCGTGCCGTTGGCCATCTACCGGTACAAGAAGGCGGTCAGTCGCTGAGGCCGTCGGGGGATGGTGGCTTGCGGACTAGCCTGCTTGCTGGGCCGCCCAGTCGTCGATGACCGCTGCGAACTCTGCCGAGAGGGGGAGCAGTGCGATCACGTCGGCGGCGCTCGGTGGCAGTGGACCGATCTCTTCGAGATGGTGGTTCGAGGTGGCGAAGCGCTCGAACCTCAGGTTCGTGTGCCCGAGGGCGAGGCGTAGCGGATCGATCTGCGCGCAAGTGATGTTGAGGTCCTTGTCGGAGCAGGTGAGCATCACCGGGGTGCCGGCTCCGAGTTGCGCAGCGAGTGCTGGAGGGTCGAGCCGATCGGCCTCGGAGAGGAACTTGGCGTTGTCCTCGTTCACGCCGAGTTGCGTGACGATCGGATGCAGGTCCGCCGGGACGGTTCCCGTCGTGCGCAGGGACTCGACGGCCCGTGCCACGTCGGTTCGAACCGTTTCGGCCTCGTCGGAGCTCAACTGCCCGGACTCGCTCACTGCGGTGAGCTGAGCGGAGATCAGGTCGAGGTAGCGCATCGGAAGAGGTTGCAGCAGACCGAACCCGCGCCCTATCCCGCGGTCTGCGAGAGCAAGCGCCGTCAAACCTCCCTCGCTGTGTCCGAGGACCAGGATGTCCGATGTGGGGACACCCGTGCGCTCGGCGAGCAGGTCGGCCGCAGCGGCCGCATGATCGACCTGGTCGGTGAACCCGTACTCGCCGATGGTCTCTGTGGTGTACCTGCCCAGTCCCGTCTCGCCTGCGCCGATCTTGTCGAAACGGAGCGAGGCAATCCCGTGTGCTGCCAGGGAATCCGCGATCCGGATCAGCACATCCGAGCGGGCGATACCGGACTGGTTGCCGTTGCGGTCGCTCGGCCCGCTACCCGGAATCAGCAGCGCGGCACCCTTGGTGTCACCGTCCGGGGCGCGCAGGCTGCCGTGGAAAGTGGTGCCGTCGGCGTCGAAACTCACGGCGGCGTCCTGGCCCGAGGGTGTGACGATCGAGCCGGTGGACGGCAGTGCCGATGCCGTATCCGCGAGCGTGATCCCACCCGCAAGGACCAGCATCGGGACCGCTGCCACACCCATCCACCGCCGCAGATTCCGCATGACGCTGAACACTAGCAAAGCCGTAGCTGCACCTCAGGGGAGCAGTGTGTCGATGAAAGTGTTGCTGAAGACGCGATGTGGATCGAGGCGATTGAACACCGCGCGCGCCGAATCCCAGTTGTCCTCGGCCGGTACGCCGTCCCGATACGTCTCCGGCAGGCCCTGCGAAATGATGGCCTCGTCGGTGTACGGCAGATCCGGGCCGAACGCCCATCCCTTCGACCATTCCGGCCGGAAGGTGGAATCGTCCCCGTTGTAGTGCTGTCTCATCCACTGTTCCATCTCGCGGTAGAACGCGAACATGCCGGGCGTGCCCGGTACGCCGAGCACATTGAGCCAGATCGCCGTGTCCCATTCCGGGTGGTCGGGGCGAGGACGCGTCGACGCGAGTGTCGGGGGTCCCGCGGAAGGGACGAGTACGTCTTCCTCTCGGTCGAGACCGCAGCAACGGATCTCGACGGGTCCGTTGAGCGGATACTGCCCGAGCGCGCGGTAATGCTCGATGCGTTCCTGGAACCAGTGGGTGAAGTCGTGGATCACGTTGGCGATGTTCGCGCGGTTGGTGAGTACGGCTCCACCGCCCTCTGTCAGACGCAGCGTCGTCGCCTTGATGTAGAACTGGAGGTCCTTCGACCATCCCCAGATGTCGGACGACCCGGTTGCCGCCAGGCCGGCGACCGTCACCCCGTAATAGGTCTGCCCGAAGGCCGGAGCGATCGAGGTGTTCCCCGCCGTCAACTGTCCCAGCAGATCGGTGATCGGCTCCGGGACGTTGTCGGAGAACGGATAGTTGTACGGGCCGTTCACCTCTCGCGACGTGGCGGGTTTCTCGGGGGCGAGAGACCAGACCTTCAGCCACGGCTTGTCGGTGAAGGGATACCAGATCGCCTCGGCGCGACCTGCACTGCGCACGAACGATTCGAACGTGCGGCCGGGGGCACCGGCAGGGGAGAACAACTCGTCCCAGGTGATATCGGTGAAGCTCTGGCAGCGCATCCGGTAGTTGGGGCCCGCCTGCATCGTGACGGAAGTGACGAACGTGCGACCCAGATGGCTGAGCAGGGGAGTGATATCGGAGTCCGCGCGGGTGAAGGTGCGCAACGAGTAAGCGCTGCCGTCCCACACGACAGCGGTGAGTTCCGTGACGAGGTTGCTCAGCGATCCGAATGTGTGTCCGGAAACGGGAGATTCGCCATCGGCAGGCAATCCGGCACCGTGGGCGTTCACCGCGAGCGAGCCTGCGATCGTCAGTACTCCCGGGGCAGGGAGGTTCGCCCAGCCGAGGCCGTGTTGCTGAAGTGCGCTCGTGATCGCGTCGAGGGTGGCGCCGGGACCCGCCGTGACCGTGGCGGGTGTTCCATCCGGATCGACGTCCACCCAATTCAGGTGCGCGACGGTGTCCGCGAGGATGACGCGGTCGACGGGTGCGCCGTTGACGATCGTCAGGGGTGTCCAGCCGTGCATCGCGCCGCGCGGACGGATCGTGTAACCGTTCCGATGTGCCCAATTGACCAATTGCACCACGTCGTCCGGGGTTCGGGGTGCGCAGGTCCAGATCGCGTCCAGCATGATCTCCTTGGACCAGTTCTGGTACGCCTGTTGGTAGAGGGCGATGCCTTCCGGGAACGCGGGTGGCGTCGGAAGGGTGGCCGCTGCCGATCCGGACGGTACGGCGTGGGCCGGAACCCAGCCACCGAGTGCCGTGGCCGCCAGGGTCCCGACTCCGGCAGCAAGGAAGTTGCGCCGGGACAGTCTCGGCGCCGAATCTCGAATTGTCATATGTGAGGTCAGCTTTCGGAGTGTTTGGTGATCACGACACGGTCAGGACGACATCGGCAAGTGCTGGAGCCAGATCGCGTTCGACCACCGAGGCGGTCACGAGGTTGCGGGAGCCCTCATTCCAGACGCGTACGCGCAGGGTCTCACCGGGGAACACCACGCCCGCGAATCGGGCGCGGAACCCCGCCACCCGTGCGGCATCCGCGTCGAGCAGGGTGTCGGTGACGGCCTTGCACACGATCCCGTACGTGCACAAGCCGTGGAGGATCGGAGCGGGAAATCCGGCCGCCACGGCGAATTCGGGGTCGGAGTGCAGCGGATTGCGATCGCCGCACATCCGGTACAGCAACGCTTGCTGGGGGAGGGTAGGGACGTCGATTTCCGCATCGGGTTCGCGATCGGGGAACTCGACCGACTCGGACGGTCCGCGCTCGCCGCCGAATCCGCCTTCACCCCGCGCGAAGATCGACGAGCGGGCCGTCCACAGCGGGTTGCCGTCGAGATCCTCGGTGGTGGACTCCTGGACGATCACCGCGGCTTTCCCCTTGTCCCACACCTCGGAGATGCGGGTCACGGTGCGGCCCTTGCCCGACGCCGGAATGGGCGCATGCACATTCACCTCCTGGCTGCCGTGCACGACCTTCGCGAGATCGATCTCGATCCCGGGGAACGACACCTTCGGTGGCTCGATCTGGTGGAACGTGGCGGCAACCGTCGCGAAGGTGGGCAGCACCTGGGGAGCGTGGTCCCGCAGGTATCGCAGCTCGCCGGGATCCGTCGGACGTGATCCGGCACCGAGACCGAGGTTGTAGATCTGAACGTCGCTGCTCGTCCACGAGAACTCCTGGGCCGGCAGCTCGGCGCCGAGGGCGACGGCGGGGTCGATGGGCACGCGGGGGTGGTCCTTTCGATAGGCGGGCAGCGGTCGGGAGATCAGAGGCTCTCGGCCGGTTCGGTCAGTTCGTCGTCGACGTGTCCACCGGGCGCGGTGTCGAGGATGTCGAGGACCGCCAGGTAGCCGAAGGTCATCGCGGGGCCGATCGTCGCGCCCGGCCCCGCATACGTGTGACCCATGACGGGCGAACCGACGTTGCCGGTGGCATAGAGCCCTTCGATCACCGTGCCGTCCTCCCGCAGAACCCGCGCGTGGACGTCGGTGACGAGGCCGCCCTTGGTGCCCAGATCGCCGGGCACGACCTTGAACGCGTAGAACGGGGCCTTGTCCACGACTCCGAGGCTCGGGTTGGGCTTGTTGCGGGGGTCGCCGTAGTAGTGGTCGTATTCCGACTCGCCGCGGCCGAAGTCCTCGTCCTTGCCTGCGCGCGCGAAACCGTTGAACCGTTCGACGGTGTCGGTGAGTGTCGAGGCGGGTACCCCGATCTTCTCGGCGAGTTCGCTGATCGACCCCGCCTTCACGAGCACGTCGGCCTTCTGCCAGCGGCCGGGGAACGGGGTGCGCGGCGTGATACCTGCGAAGGTGTACCGGTCGCGGTAGCGCTGGTCGAGGATCAGCCAGCTCGGAATGTTCTCTCCGGGGCCGTCGCCGCGCCCGTACTTTCCGCCGTACATCGCGTGGGTTGCTTCGACGTACGGTGCCGACTCGTTCACGAATCGTTTTCCGGCACTGTTGACCATCATGCAGCCGGGCAGGCTTCGCTCCGACAATGCGAACCACGGTCCACCGGTGAGGGGGAAGGACGGACCCCACCATGCGTCGTCCATGAAATCGACCGCAGCGCCCACCTTTTGGCCGGCGAGGATGCCGTCGCCGGTGTTGGCCTTGGCGCCCACCGTCCACTCGGTGCCGATCGGTGCGCGCTGGTACTTCTTTCGCATCTCCTCGTTGTGCTCGAAACCGCCACTGGCGAGGATCACTCCCTTGCGGGCGCGGATGACCTGCTGCTCGCCGTTCGATTCGACGGTGACTCCCCGGACGACGCCGTCCTCCACGACGAGGTCGGTCAGGGCGGTGTCGAGCAGCAGGGGGACGCCGGCGTCGCGCAGTCCGATCCGCAGGCCTGCCATGAGTGCCTGGCCCCGCACCAGCAGGTGCTTTTTGGTGATGTTCGCCCAGACGAAGCGTGCCCCGACCCGTAAGGCACGCAGTGGGCCGCGGGGGTTGCGCACCAGCAGGTTCAGCCATTTGTAATCGGCCTGTGTGATGACGAAGTTCTTCGGTGCCCGGGCGTAATCGGGCTCGAGGAGCGCGAGATCGTCGCCGAGCCGGCGGCCGTCGAAGGGCGTCGGCTCCACCGAGCGACCTCCCGCACGGCCACCGGGTGCCTCGGGATAGTAATCGGAATACCCCGGCACCCACTGCAGTTCGAGTGCGCTGTGCTTCTGGACGAACGAGAGCATCTCGGGTCCGCGATCGATGTAGGTGTCGATCTTCTCGGCGGGTACGACATCGCCGATGATGCTGTGGAGGTAGGTGCGGGCGGCCTCGGGAGTGTCCTTCACGCCGGCCGCTCGGAGAGCGTCGTTGTTGGGAATCCACACGCCGCCGCCGGAGCGGGCGCTCGAACCGCCGTAGCGGGACGCCTTCTCGATCAGGACGACGCTCGACCCCTTTCGGGCGGCGGTGATCGCGGCGGTCATTCCGCCGGCGCCACTGCCGACGACGACGATGTCGTACTCCTGATTGTTCATGTAGAACACGTTATAGAACGAGGGGGTTCCGAGTCCATCTTTTGTGTACGACACGGCATCCGCGCGAACAGTCCGGAGCAGAACTCGTTCCAATATGGGGATCGCGTCGATGGTGCTGCCCCGAGGAGCCTCGAGGCCGGCGAAAAGTGATCGCGCCGATGCCGTGAATGAGTGCATTGCCCGCTTGGTGGAAAACGGTGTGTTTGTTCGTTTTCGGGATGGGTATCCGCAGCCCGTCCGAACCTGTCGGACACATCATCGACTGCGAGGTGGAGCCGTGCGTTTGTTGACTCTCTTGGTGCTGGTCTGGCTGGTGATCGGAGGCATCGCTGGTTGGCAGCGAGGCTACTTCGGAGATGCGGAGCAGAACTGCAGCAGCCTGGCCACGGTGGCGACCACGGTCGTCGCCGGACCGCTCAACTATGCGGGTGTCAATCCCCAGGTCGAGTGCGAGGGCCTGCCGGAGCCGAGCCAGTAAGCCAGGCTAGGACCTTGGTTCGCAATTCTTACCGGTGGAGTGCGCCGGATTGCTCTACGACACATCCCCGGCGGAAGTTCTCCGTCGGGGATGTGTCTGTTCGGGCGCGGGCGCCCTTGTTGCTGCGGGGGTCTACGGCCCCGCTGGGTCGGGCACCGAGATCACCCCGTCGAGCACAGCGCGCTCGATCGAGGCCCGCAATTGCGGGCAACCCTCACGGGGGCTGATCGACGTGCCGGGAACGACGCCCGAGTCGCGGAAGGTGGGGCACACCGAGTCGGGATCGTCCTGCCACTGCACGCTCGTGTGCTTGTAGCTGTTCTTACGCACGAGCACGCAGGTGCCGCATTCCCGGCATCTCACCTCGTGCTGTCCGGAGTCGAGATAGTTGATCTTGTCGATCGCGGTCTGGGTGGCGATGGCCTCGACGCGGTCGGGCCGATCGGCGAAGTCGGGAGACTTCGCCCACCTTCGCTGCCGGGTCGAGGAACTCATCGTCAGACCTCGGCTTCCTGCTTGCCGGACTTCTCCTCGGCGTCCCTGCGCGCCAGATTCTCGGCGACTTCCTTCTCCCACGCCTCGTTGGCCTTCGCGGTATCGACCTCGAACTCGAACCTGCCGGTCATCTTCTCGGTGACATCGGCGACGTCGACGTAGAACTGTTCGTACCAGCGACGCAGTTGGTAGACCGGTCCGTCCTCGTCGCACAGCAACGGGTTCTCGATCTTGGTCTTGTTCTTCCAGATCTCGACGTCCTGCAGGAAGCCTTCGCCGATTCCCTCGGTGAACTTGGCTGCCAGTTTGTCGGACTGCTCGTCGGACATCCCGGTCGGCTTCTTCACGATGATGCCGTACTGAAGCATGAAGGAGTCGTGCGTGACCGGGTAGTGGCAGTTGATCAGAACCGACTCGACGTTGTACCCGCCGTAGCTGTTGGTCATCGGGTTGATCATGTAGGAGGGCCCGTAGTACGCCGCGTACGACTCGAGGGTGGACTCGAGTCCGTACTGCGTGGACATCCCCTTGTCGGGGCGTCCGCGCGTGTTGAGGTACTGCTCCGCGACGTGGCCTTCGAACACGTTCTTGAAGAACGTGGGGAACGCGAAGTGGATGTAGTAGAAGTGCGCCATATCCACGACGTTGTCGATGATCTCGCGGCAGTTCGCGCCCTCGATGAGGATCTGGTTCCACGTCCAGTCCGTCCACTCGCCGGTGCCGTGATGCTCGATGTCGGGAATGGTCACCTCGGGCGGCGGTGGATTGCCCTCCGGGTCGTTCCAGACGAACAACTGGCCGTGCTTGACCATCGTGGTCCATGCACGGGTGCGTGCCAGTGGAGGAACTCGGCGCGAGTAGGGGATCTCGGTGCATTTGCCGTTACCGCCCCAACGCCAGTCGTGGAACGGGCATGCGACCGAATCGCCTTTGATCTCGCCCTGGGTCAGATCGCCACCCATGTGGCGGCAGTAGCCGTCCAGCACGTTCAGATCACCCTTGCTGTCCGCCCAGACCACCAATTTGGTGCCGAAGGCTTCGACGGCGTGTGGGCGTCCGTCGGCGAACGTCCTGCTGAGCCCGAGGCAGTGCCAGCCCCGGGCGAACCGCGTCCGGGCTTCACCGATGTCGATCTCGCGAATCTGCGCCATGTCAGCTCACTTCCTTCCACAATCTCTTGTTAGAACACGTTATAGAATTGAGCCCCGCAGGGGAAGCGAACCGGGACTTTGGTCCTGACCATTAAGGAAAGAATCCGCAGATCCCGCGCTTCTCGACACAAATAAGAACATGTTCTAGTCTCGGTACAAGTATCAATTCCTGAACAGACGGGAGCGTCCAGTGGGCAACCACGACAGCCACGAGGTACTGCAGCGGATCGACGCACTGCTGCCCACCCTGCGCGAACGTGCGCAGGAGGCCGAGGATCTGCGCCGCGTGCCCGACGAGTCGGTGAAGGCGCTTCAGGAAGCCGGGTTCTTCAGGTTGCTGCAGCCGGCCCAGTGGGGTGGTTACGAAGCGGATCCGGTGACCTTCTACACCGCGGTCCGCAACATCGCGAGCGCCTGCGGGTCCACCGGGTGGGTCTCCGGCATCATCGGCGTCCACAACTGGCACCTCGCCCTGTTCGGCCAGGAGGCGCAGGAAGAGGTGTGGGGCGAGGATCCCGACGTCCGGATCTCCTCGTCGTACGCACCGATGGGTGCGGGCGAGGTCGTCGACGGCGGCTACAAGGTCAACGGCGCCTGGGCGTGGTCGTCCGGATGCGACCACGCGCGCTGGGTGGTCGTCGGCGGGCCCGTGATCAAGGACGGACGCCCCGTCGACTTCGGCAGCTTCCTCATTCCCCGGTCCGAGTACGAGATCGACGACGTGTGGAATGTGGTCGGGCTGCGGGGGACCGGTTCGAACACCATCGTCGTCGAAGACGTCATCGTGCCGCGTCATCGCTTCCTCAGCTTCAAGACGATGAACGAACTCGCCTCGCCCGGTCTCGAGCAGAACACGGCCCCCGTCTACAAGATGCCGTGGGGCACCATTCACCCCACGACCATTTCGGCGCCGATCGTGGGAATGGCGTACGGCGCCTACGACGCTCATGTCGAGCACCAGGGCAAGCGTGTCCGCGCCGCATACGCCGGCGAGAAGGCCAAGGACGATCCGTTCGCCAAGATTCGCATCGCCGAGGCGTCGAGCGATATCGATGCCGCGTGGCGTCAGCTCTCGGGCAACGTCGCGGACGAATACGCATGCCTCCTCCGAGGGGAAGAGGTACCGATGGAGATCCGGCTGCGGGCACGCCGCGACCAGGTGCGGGCGACCGGCAGGGCGATCGCCTCGATCGACCGGCTCTTCGAGAATTCCGGAGCCACCGCGCTCGCCAACGGCACCCCGATCCAGCGGTTCTGGCGCGACGCGCATGCCGGCCGCGTGCACGCCGCCAACGATGCCGAACGCGCGTACGTGATGTTCGGCGCCGCCGAATTCGGTCTCCCGCTCACCGACACGATGGTCTAGGAACGCCCGTGACTGCAACAGAAGAGATCACCTACGAGTCGACCTCCCGGTTCGCGCAGGTCCGGGGCGATCTGCAACTGCACTACCACGAGGCCGGGGTCGGTCACGACACCACGATCGTGTTGCTGCACGGCGGGGGCCCTGGGGCGTCGTCGTGGTCGAACTTCGCCAAGAACATTCCGGTACTCGCCCGGCAGTTCCATGTTCTCGCCGTCGACCAGCCGGGTTACGGACGGTCGGACAAGCCGACCGAACATCCGCAGTACTTCGTGCACAGTGCGTCGGCACTGGCGGATCTGCTCGACACCCTCGGCATCACCGGTCGCGTCCACCTTCTGGGCAATTCGCTCGGCGGCGGCGCGGCGGTGCGGTTCGCACTCGACTACCCCGATCGCGCCGGCAGGCTCGTGTTGATGGGCCCCGGAGGGTTGAGCGTCAACCTGTTCGCACCCGACCCCACCGAGGGTGTGAAGAACCTCGGCAAGTTCAGTTACGAGCCGACCCGGGAGAACCTCGAGGCATTCCTGCGGATAATGGTGTTCGATCAGTCGTTGATCACGCCGGAACTCGTCGAGGAGCGATTCGCCGCCGCGAGTACGCCGGAATCGCTGGCCGCGGCCAGAGCGATGGGCAAGTCCTTCTCCAGCGGGGAGTTCGAGAAGGGGATGCTGTGGCGCGACGCCTACAAGTTGCGACAGCGCGTACTGCTCATCTGGGGTCGTGAGGACCGGGTCAACCCCCTCGACGGCGCGTTGGTCGCGTTGAAGATGATTCCGCGCGCACAACTGCACGTCTTCGGTGGCTGCGGACACTGGGCGCAGCTCGAGAAGTTCGACGAATTCAACAGGCTCACCGCGGACTTCCTGACGGACGGAGACAAGTCATGACCATCCGATCCCTGGCATACCTTCGCATCGGTGCGACCGACATGGGCGCGTGGCGCGAGTACGGGCTCAAGGTCCTCGGCATGGTCGAGGGCAAAGGTTCCGACTCCGACGCTCTGTACCTGCGGATGGACGATTTCCCCGCGCGTCTCGTGATCGAGCCCCACGAGTCGGACCGGCTCCTAGTCTCCGGCTGGGAAACCGCGAATGCCGCTGAGCTGCAACAGGTTCGCGACAGTCTTTCGGCCGCCGGCGTCCCGTTCAAGGAAGGTACCGCCGAACAGTTGGCAGATCGGCGCGTCGTCGAACTGATCACCTTCCAGGACCCGTCGGACAACACTCTCGAGGTCTTCCAGGGCGCGGCACTCGAACATCGCCGGGTGGTGAGCCCCTACGGACACAGGTTTGTCACCGGGGAACAGGGCCTCGGCCACGTCGTACTCTCCACCCGGGACGACGAGGAATCACTGCGGTTCTATCGCGACGTGCTCGGGTTCCGCCTCCGCGACTCCATGCGTCTGCCCCCGCAGATCGTCGGCCGGCCCGCCGACGGTGATCCGGCGTGGCTCCGGTTCTTCGGGTGCAATCCGCGCCACCACAGCCTCGCGTTCATGCCGATGCCGACCCCGAGCGGCATCGTCCACCTCATGATCGAGGTGGAGAACTCCGACGACGTCGGACTCGGCCTCGATCGTGCACTGCGCAAGAACGTCAAGATGTCTGCGACTCTCGGCAGGCACGTCAACGACAAGATGTTGTCCTTCTACATGAAGACGCCGGGCGGATTCGACATCGAATTCGGTTGCGAGGGAATGCAAGTCGAAGACGAAGGCTGGATCGCTCGTGAATCCACCGCGGTGAGCCTGTGGGGCCACGACTTCTCGGTGGGGATGCAGCCGTGACCGTGCCGGTCGGCGACGCCGAGGGGGCGATCGACCCGAAGTCGTTCCGTACCGTTCTCGGACAGTTCTGTACCGGCGTCACCATCATCACCACCATCGACGGCGACGATCCCGTCGGATTCGCGTGCCAGTCGTTCGCTGCCCTGTCGCTCGACCCGCCGCTCGTGCTGTTTTGCCCGACCAAACAGTCTCGGTCGTGGGGAGCCATCGAGAAGTCCGGTCGCTTCTGCGTCAATGTGCTCGCCGAAGAACAGCAGGAGACCTGCGCCCGATTCGGCTCCCGCGAACCGGACAAGTTCGCGGGTATCGACTGGACGCGGTCGGGGCTGGGTTCGCCGATCCTGACCGGGTCGCTCGCCCATATCGATTGCACCGTGGAGACGGTTCACGACGGCGGCGACCACTGGGTGGTGTTCGGCCGGGTCGCCTCCCTCAGCGAGGTTCGGGACGAGAAGGAGCGCCCGCTGTTGTTCTACCGGGGTCAGTACACCGGCATCGAACCCGAAAAGACCGTGCCCGCACCGTGGCGCGACGACCTCGAGGCGTTTCTCACCACCGCGTCCGAAGACACCTGGCTGTAGACAGCCGGCCTAGAGCTACAAGAGGGCGCCGGTTCCGGGAACGAATCCCCGGAGCCGGCGCCCTCTTCGTCTCGAAATACTCGACCGTCTCGAAGTGCATGCGCCCGGGCCGATTACTCGGGAGCGCGCCGCCTGTTCAGGACTGCCGTGTGGTTCAGGACTGTGGTTCAGGACTGCCGTGTGGTTCAGGACTGGGCGGAATCGTCGGGATTCTCCTCGTAGTACTCGGTCGTGACCACGCGCTTGACCAAGCGCGGCTTGCGCGGCTGGTCGCTGCTGTCGTGGCTCTTGCTTTCCTGACCCGGTCGGCGATCCGCCGCCGAGCGGGTGTCCGGCGTGCCGGTGCGGGCATCCGAGCTCGTGTGGCTCGAGTGCGTGTCCGGCATGGAGTGCGTGCCCGGCGCGGAGTGCGTGCCCTGCGTGTCCTGCGCGGAGTGCGTGCCCTGCGTGTCCGGCATGGAGTGCGTGCCCGGTGTGGGCGTGGAGAGCGTGCTGGGCGCGGGGTTGTGAGAGTGGCCTCCGCTACCGGTATCGGACGTGCCGTACGACGGGGTCCCGGTCGTGTGCTCGCGCGGGTCGGGCACCCCGTGCGCGGTACCCGAGGGGGTCGTGGGTGTGGCGGCGGTGCCGCCGGGAACCGAGTGCTGCAGCGAATCGTCGCGCTGGGTGTCGTGCGACGGGCGGTAGTCACCGGCGATTCCTTCGCGCGCGGCATCCGGGGGGAGCGTGCCGGTCCGGTGGCTGTCCCCGGACCGGTCGGTATCCCCGAAGCGGCCGGAATCTCCGGTGCGGCCGGAATCCGGGGTCGGATTCGCGGCGCGATTCGCGTCGACGGACGTCGGCTCGTTTCCGTGGGAACTGCTGTAGTAGCGGTACAGTTCGTCTTCCTCGAGCGGGGTGAGCTCGCCGTTCTCTTCGACGTTGGGCGCACCGGTCACGGTGTCCTTGTCGAAGGGAACGTGCACACCCCTGTCGTCCAGTGTCGCGTCGTCCACCGGGACGAAGTGGCGGCGGGTACCGAACAGTCCGGTCACGACGGTGATCCAGCCCGGTTCGCCGCTGCGGTTGTCGAGATACACCTCGCCGACTTTGCCGAGTTTGGTGCCGTCCGGACCGTACGCGGTGGCACGCGCGAGGGTATCGAGTTCATTGTTCGTAATCATCATTACCTCATCGGTCGGCGCTGTTGTCGCTGACGGCATTCCCGGCAGACATGCCGACGAAACTCTCGGGCGCGCAGCACCGGCCACCGAGTCGGAGCGGAGTCCCGGCATCCATTTCCGCCGAAGCTCGTCACCCCCGTTCCGTTGCCTTCGGCGTGCGCCCATGTTATGCATATTGTCTACAATCCGACAACTGAAGTGCCCGCGTTCGTCAGGTATCCCGGGAGGGTCCTCATGGCACGACTGTCACCACGTCTCCCTCAAGCCACCCCGGTCACCGTCGACCATGCGTCCGGATGCTACCTGTACGACAGCGAAGGGCGCCGCTATCTGGACTTCACCGCGGGCATCGGTGTCACGAGTACCGGGCACTGTCACCCGCACGTCGTCGAGGCGGCGCGGCGGCAGGTCGGCACCCTGATCCACGGGCAGTACACGACCGTCATGCACCGGCCCCTGCTCGAACTCGTCGACGCTCTCGGACCGGTCTTGCCCGAAGGTCTCGACTCCCTCTTCTTCGCCAACTCCGGAAGTGAAGCTGTCGAAGCCGCGCTGCGTCTCGTCCGGCAGGCGACAGGTCGTCCCAATGTGGTCGTCTTCCACGGTGGATTCCACGGCCGGACAGTTGCTGCCGCGTCCATGACGACCTCGGGTACCCGGTTCTCGGCCGGTTTCTCACCGCTGATGGGAGGCGTGCACATCGCGCCGTTCCCCACCGCCTACCGATACGGCTGGAGCGAAGACGAGGCAACGGATTTCGCGTTGCGAGAGCTGGACTTCCTCTTTGCGACGGTCACCGCGCCCGACGAGACTGCCGCCTTCGTCGTCGAACCCGTGCTCGGCGAGGGTGGTTACGTCCCCGGCAACACCCGCTTCTTCCAGGGTCTGCGGGAGCGTGCCGACAGGCACGGAATCCTGCTCGTGTTCGACGAGATCCAAACCGGGTTCGGGCGCACCGGAAAGTTCTTCGGACACCAGCACTTCGAGGTTCGGCCGGACGTGATCACGATGGCGAAAGGGCTCGCGAGCGGATTTCCGCTGTCGGGTATCGCGGCGTCGGAAGAGTTGATGGCGCGTGCTCTTCCCGGTTCACAGGGCGGAACCTACGGCGCCAACGCGGTCTCGTGCGCGGCGGCCGTCGCGACGCTCGCGGTGATCGAGAAAGAAGGACTCGTGTCGAACGCGGCGGCCAGAGGAAATGAACTGCTCTCGGGTGCGCGCGCACGGGCGACAGGTGCCGTCGGCGATGTTCGGGGGCTCGGGCTCATGGTGGGATCCGAATTCGTCGATGCGGACGGTGCGCCCGACCGCGACCGGGCTACGGCGGCGCAGCAGGCTGCTGCGCGAAAAGAGTTGTTGCTCTTGACATGCGGGCCCTACATGAACGTGGTACGCATGATCCCGCCGTTGATCGTGACCGGAGAGCAGGTCGAGGAGGCGCTCGATATCTGGTCGGAGGTTCTCGCCGAGGTCTGACACCGCACGTACGAAGGAGATTCCGTGCCCCGGTTCATCACCATCTCGCTCGACAAGCGCGGCGTCTCCTGTCGCGCCCGGCTTCTCGACGCGGAGGCACCGCTCACCTGTGAGGCAGTGTGGAATGTCCTCCCGCAGAACGGCTCTGCATTCCACGCGAAGTACGCCCGTAACGAGGTGTACACCCTCGTTCCGCGGATCACCGCTGCCCCGCACCGGGAGAACCCGACGGTGACCCCCATCCCCGGAGACGTGTGCCTGTTCGATTTCGAGCCGTGGGAGATCGGAAACTCCGCGTACGGCTACGAACCGGGATCGGAAGCGCACGCGGCGCAGGGCGCCACCGATCTGGCGTTGTTCTACGGGAGGAACAATCTGCTCCTCAACGGCGACGTGGGATGGGTGCCGGGCAACGTGTTCGCAACCATCGAGGACGGCCTGCCCGGACTCGCGCTGGCGTGCAACGACCTGTGGACCGAGGGCACGGCGGGGGAGACACTCACGTTCGCACGCGCCTGACCGTATCCACGGGCCCGCTGTCCGGCACTCACCGGGCGTCGTATTCCTCGCGGTGCGCGAGCACCTCGTCCATGTGCGCCTCCGCCCACACCTTGATGCCGAGAATCACCCGATGGAGTGAGAGCCCGAGTTCGGTGAGTTCGTAGGTGACCGTGACCGGCACTGTCGGGGTGACGGTGCGGGTCAGCAGGCCGTCACGCTCGAGTGATCGCAACGTCTGCGTGAGCATCTTCTGGCTCACGCCCGCCAGTCTGCGCGACAACTCCGAGTAGCGCATCGCCCGCGGTTCGTCCGTGCTGTCGGCACCGGCACCGGAGGGGCCGTCGCTCCCGAGTGCGGCGAGGATCAATGCCACCCATTTGTCCGAAATGCGTGAGAGCAGTTGTCGGCTGGGGCACTCCGCCAGGAATGCGTCGTATTCGGCTTGCACGTGTGCCCGCTTCTGCGCTGCCGTCATCGTCGGCATGAGCTGCTCCCTTCCTGCCGGCAGGTGACTTACGCACTTTCGAGTGCGTACTTCCCGTCGGAGAGCTACCTACCCATGATGAAGCGGGAGGCAATCCGAGACAAGTAATCCGAGACGAGTAGGGAGCAGATCATGAACACCTCGACCTTCCGCACCGCAGTAGTGCGTGTTCCGAGGGGACCCGATTCCATCGAGATCATCGACGTTCCGGTTGCGAGGCCGGGGCCCGGACAGGTCCGGGTGGCAATTGCCGGGGCACCGGTGAACCCCGTCGACCTCGGCGTCGCCGGCGGGTTCTTCCACAGCATCGGCTTGATCGACCAGCCCGAGCACACGGGGCTGGGATGGGACTTCGCCGGCACCGTGCTCGAAAGCGGGCCGGGAGTGGATCTGGCGGCCGGTACCCGGGTCGCAGGAATGGTCGGCGGGTTCGACCGCGACTACGGCACGTATGCCGAACAAGTCGTCGCGCGGGCCGGAGACTTCGCTGTCGTGCCGGACGATCTGGACCTGCTCGAGGCCTCCACGGTTCCGCTCAACGGCTTGGCGGCAGCCCAGATGCTCGACTTGCTCGGCGCCGCACCCGCCGACCGAAACCGCCTGTTGGTGACCGGCGCGGCCGGAGTGGTCGGTGGATATCTTGTTGCGCTGGCGGGGGAGCGCGGCTGGGGTGTCACCGGGCTCGGCCGGCCCGACGGTGACGACGGCGTGCTCGCACGCGACGACGAGAAGTTCGTCCGCGGGCTGGGTGCGGGGTTCGTGTCACACGCGGAACCGGGCTGGGACGCGGTCGCCGATCCCGCGTCGATGCAGGAAGCAGCACTGGCGCTGGTCCGCGACGGTGGACGTTTCGTCGGCGTGAAGCCGAATGCCGTCCCGGCCGCCGAACGCGGTGTCTCCGTCTCCGCCGTCGAAACACAAGCCGACAGCGCACGATTGAGCGATCTGCTGGCTCGCGCTGCCTCAGGCGTGCTGCCGACGCGGGTGCATGCCGTCGTGCCGCTGGACGCGGTCGCCGACGTGCACCGCGCCGTCGCCGCAGGGGGCGTACGCGGACGCTACGTCCTCGTACCCTGAAAAGTGGCTAGCTCAATGCGTATTCGGCGAACCGGGCGACGGCGAGCAACATGTCGTCGGAATGGCGGGGCCCGACGATCTGCAAGCCCACCGGCAGGCCTCCGGCCGTCGTGCCTACCGGAATGCTGATCGCCGGTTGCTGCGTGAGGTTGAACGGATAGGTGAACGGCGTCCACTGCGGCCACCCGCTCGCCGGAGATCCGGGCGGGACGTCGTGGCCCGCCTCGAACGCGGGGATCGGCACCGTCGGGGTGAGGAGCACATTGTGCGTCTGGTGGAAGCGGCCCATCGTGATTCCGAGCGCTGCCGCCACCGCCCGCGCATTCAGGTAGTCGACGGCGCGGATCTGCTCGCCGCGTTCCCAGATCGCGCCCAGTCCGGGGTCGACCTTGTCGCGCGAGCCCTGGGGAAACGTTGCCAGCATCGCTGCTGCGCCGGAGGACCACATGATCTCGAACGCCTCGAGTGGATCGCCGAAGCCGGGGTCCGCTTCGGTGACGGGCAGTCCTGCCTCGTCGAGTTTCCGGACGGCGGCGTCGACGATGCTGCCGACCTCGGGATCGACCGTCACGTATCCGAGTGTCTTCGAATAGGCCACGCCCATGCCGAGAACCTCACGTGTGAGCCCACCCCTGAACGTCGTGAGCGGGGGTGCGAGCGAGGTGGGGTCGCGGTGGTCGGGAAGCGAGAGTATGTCGGTGAGCAAGGCGGCGTCTTCGACCGTCCGGGTGATCGGGCCGGCATGGGCGAGCGGGCCGAACGGGCTCGCCGGGAACAAGGGGATCCGTCCGTGTGTGGGCTTGAACCCCACGACACCGCAGAACGCGGCGGGAATCCGGATACTGCCACCGCCGTCGGTGCCCACCGAGCACGGTCCCAGACCGGCGGCGACGGCTGCGGCACTGCCGCCCGACGAGCCGCCCGCGGTCTTGGTGGTGTCGGCCGGGTTGCGGGTGACACCGCACAGCGCGGAGTCGGTCACGGCCTTCCACGCGATTTCCGGAGTGGTGGTCTTTCCGAGGAGCACCATGCCGTCCTCGCGCAACCGGGCGGTCACCGGGCTGTCGACGTCCCACAGCTGATCTTCGTCAACGGCTTGGGAGCCACGCAGTGTCGGCCAGCCCGCGGTGAGGAACACGTCCTTGATCGACACGGGCACACCGTCGAGGAGGCCCTTGGAATACCCGGTGCGCCAGCGCTCCTCGGAGCGTCGCGCCTGGGCGAGCGCCTTCTCCTCGTCGACCAGGCAGTACGCGTTGATCTCACCGTCACGTGCGGCGATCGCGTCGAGCACGGACCGGGTGGCTTCCACCGGAGACAGCTCACCCGAGGAGAACGCGGTGACGAGTTCGACGGCGGTCATGTCGGTGGGGTCCATCGTGCTCTCCTTGTCCGGGTGCTCTACCGCGGTCCGGTCGGGCCGGGAACACCGTCCCTCACGTACTCGGCACGTAACCGAGTCGCTTGTCCACGACATTCTCGAGTGGCAATCCTTCTCTCCAACGCCGGAAGTTGTCGGCGAATGCCTCGACGAGTGTGTCCTGCCACCCGAAGAAATCACCGGAATTGTGTGGGGTGATCACCACACCGGGCAGATCCCACAGGGGATGGTCGTCCGGCATCGGCTCGGGATCGACCACATCGAGGGCGGCGCCTCCGACGGCGCCCGATCGCAGCGCGTCCACAAGGTCGTCCGTGCGGACCAGTTCGCCACGCCCCACATTGATCAATCGTGCCCCCGGCCTCATCGACGCGAATATCCCGGCGTCGAACATGCCGTGGGTGCTTTCGGTGAGAGGCGCTGCCAGCACGACGTAATCGGCCACCGCGAGCGCTGCCGGAAGATCCTCGGTTGCGGTGACGGTCCCGAAGTCGGGGTCGTCGTCGTGGCTGCGGCGACCCGACCCGCTGACGTTCATCCCCACAGCGGTGAGCAGCCGTGCGATCGCACGCCCGATCGGCCCGGTACCCACGACCAGGACGCTGCGACCGGCGATGCGCTCGGAGTCGCGGTGTTTCCAGTTGTGCTCCCGTTGCAGGCGCAACGATTCCGGAATGTCCTTGGCGAACGAAAGGATCTGTGCCAGGACGTATTCCGCGATGGGTCCGTCGAAGATCCCGCGTGAATTGGTGACCGTGACGTCGCTGTCCCGCAACCCGGGAAACATCAGGGGGTCGACACCGGCCGAGGCTGCGTGGACCCAGTCGAGTGCGCCCGCGGCGTGCCATGCGTGGGGCAGTGCGTCGGTCTGGAAGTCGTAGACGAACAGGACATCGGCGCCGTCGAGTGCTCCGACGAGACCGTCGCGGCGGGTGTAACGGACGGTGGCGTGCTCTGCTACGGCGGCCATCCGCGCCGAGTCGGGGAGGGCTTCGGCATGAAGCACTGCCACGACCGGGTTCGCTTTCACGTTGACACCGTATGAGCGCCTCGTATGATTGTCAACAATCTTGCCCGTCAGGGGAGTGTCGGAGTCGCGACGTTCGGGGGACCCGTATGGAATTGGACATCCCCGAATTCGAGGGACCGCTGTTGCAGCGAGGCGTGGGCGTCATCGCGCCCTTCGACCTGGCTCTGGAACGAGAGCTGTGGCGGTGGGCGCCGCTCGAGGTGAGCCTGCACCTGGCACGCACACCGTACGAACCGGTGCCCGTCAGCCTCGAGATGGCCGAACTGGTCTCGGAAAAACGGCATCTCGTGACCGCCACCCGTGACGTCCTGCACGTCGAACCGGAAGTCGTCGCCTACCTGTGCACCTCCGGCAGTTTCATCAAAGGAATCGGCTACGAGAAAACGCTGTGCGATGCCATCTGTGAGGCCGGCGCTCCCTGCGCGGTCACGACCTCGGGAGCTCTGCTCGAAGCGGTGCGCGACCTCGGTCTCACCCGCATCTCGGTGATCACGCCGTACGACGAGCAGCTGACCAAGCTCCTGCACAACTTCCTGGCGGAAGCGGACACCGACGTCGTCCGGTCCACCCATCTCGGTCTCGGCGGGGGGATCTGGAAGGTCAACTACCGCACCATCGCCGAGCGCATCATCGCCGCGGACAGCCCCGACTCCCAGGCGATCTTCGTCAGCTGCACCAACCTCCCTACCTACGACCTCATCGCGCCCCTCGAGCGCGAACTGGGCAAACCGGTCCTCACGGCCAACCAGCTCACCATCTGGGCCTGTCTCGGACGGATGAAACTACCCATGACCGGACCGGGAAAATGGCTGAGAGGAGTCTTCTGATGTCGCAGCACCCCGCGGTGACCGTCGGAATCATCTATCCCGATCACGCAGCCGAAGACGAGTACGAATTCGCCGCCGGTCTTGTCGGCGCCGTCTTTCCCGTAACGCACATCTACGGCACCGACCTGCATGCCGTGCCGGAACTACTCGACCTGGGCAGTCCCGCCAAGCTCGCAGACGGGGCACAGCAGCTCGTGGGGACACGGCCGGACTCCGTCGTATGGGCCTGTACGTCGGGAAGTTTCGTCTACGGACCGGACGGGGCACGCGCCCAGGCCGACGGGGTGTCGGAGGCGGCCGGGGGAGTGCCGGCGTCGAGCACGAGCTTCGCGTTCGTCGACGCTCTGCAAGCACTGGAGATCACGCGGGTCGCGGTCGCTGCGAGTTACCCGGTCGAGGTCGGTGAACTGTTCGTCGAGTTCCTCGCGCACTCCGGAGTAGAGGTGGTGTCGTTCGGGGGAGCGGGAATCGAGACCGCAGCGCAGGTGGGAACACTGACGCCCGGCGAAGTGCTCGAACTCGCCGCGGCGAACGACAGTCCCGAGGCCGGAGCGATCCTCGTCCCCGACACCGCGATGCACACCCTCCGTATCGTGCGGGAACTCGAAAAGCAGGCCGGCAAACCGGTTCTCACGGCGAACCAGGTGACCGTGTGGCAGGGGCTGCGACTCGCCGGATATACAGTGATGCGCCCGGAACTGGGCACTCTGTTCGAGGAAGGTACTCATCATGGCGCTCGGTGATCTCGACGATCTCCGTCCCGTGGCACGGCCGTCGACTGCGGAACTCATCTCGGAGCAACTGAGGTCGGCGATCGTCAAAGGGGCGCTGGCACCGGGCACCCAGCTCGGGGAGGCCGAACTGGCGGCTCACTTCGCGGTGTCGCGTGGGCCGCTTCGGGAAGCGATGCAACGGCTGCTGTCGGAAGGGCTTCTCTACAGCATCCGCAACCGCGGGATCTTCGTGACCGAGCTGACTTTCGACGACGTCGTCGACATCTATCGCAGCCGCCGCGTCATCGAAGGGGGTGCCCTCGAGATGATTCTCGACGGTCGTCGCGAACATGCCTGGCGCGATCTCACTCCTGCGATCGACGCGATGCGGGCGGCAGCCGAACGGGACGACCCGGCCGGCGTGTCCGACGGGGATCAGCGCTTCCACGAAATCCTGGTCGCGAGTGCGACGAGCCCGCGCCTCGTCCGCGCGGCCCGAACTCTCCTGGTCGAGACCCGTATGTGCCTCGGCGCTCTCCAGACCACCTACCCGGATCTGCACGTGCAGGTCGACGAGCACGTCGCGTTGCGCGATGCCATCCGGTCCGCCCCGGCCGAACGCGTGCACCACATGCTCGACGAACACCTCCAGGATGCGGTGCGGCGGTTGGAGGGGCTCCGAGGGGCAGACGGGCCCGCGGTGGTCTAGGCGCCGACTTCGGTGGCGCTGCCGAAGGTCATCTTCAGATCCGATATGGACGACGTGATCAGCGGGCGGCGCGGCAATCCGAGCGACCGCAGTTCATCCGCGATGGGATGGGTCCCGAGTGTGAGGGTGCCACCGGCCGGCCGGATGCGCACCCCGCTCGGGTTCATCTCCCAGGTCGTGCGGCGAGTCACCCCGTCCAGGTGGGAGTACGCGGCGAGCGACGCGGCGATTCCCTTGCCGGGCAAGGTGATACCTGGCGACACGGTGAGTTCGGCGATCAGCGACCCGTCGGCGCTCACCGAACCGCGTTTGGTGCTGCTCCGGTGATCGACGTCGAACTCGGCGAGCGTTTTCGGGAAACCCCAGATGCCGCGGCCCGCTGCGAGCGTGAAGTCTCCGTCCACCGGCAGGTGATGGATCAGAGCACCCGCGCCACCGGTCGTGAGCTGTCGCAGATCACCGAGCACGCCGCCCCCGCGCTGCCGATGATCGCGGACGAGGAAGCACACCCCGAATTCGTTGTACGGCCCGAGGTCGCCGTCGACGTAGTCGACGAACACGAGTGTGCACAGCGCCCGCCCCGGCCGGTATCGAAGGATCTCGAGACCGGTCGAGGCGATCGACGACTGCGCACGGTCGGCCGACACGGAGAACACGCCCATGAATGCTGTCGCAGTCCGCACCTCCACGGGCATCTCGACCGATCTCCCCTGGATCAGGTGGGTCGTGCTGTCGCTCATCGCTACCTCTCCGGAGACGTGGAACCGGTGTCAGCAATGAGAACACGTTCCAGTCCCGGAGGGGAAGGGATCACTCGGGGGCACCCATGTTCATCTCGTCGGGGTGCATGCCGACCCGCTCGCCGTCGTCGAGCGTCGCGATCTCACTGATGTCCAGGTCGTCGAGTTCGAAGTCGAACACGTCGATGTTCTGCGCGATCCGCTGATCGTGCACGGATTTCGGAATGACGATCAGACCGTTCTGCAGGTGCCAGCGAATGAGCACCTGTGCCGGCGACTTGCTGTGCCGGTCGGCGATGCGCGTGATGATCGGGTCGACGAGCAGCGTGTTCGGCTTCGAGAGCGGGCCCCACCCGGCATTGCTCGTTCCGCCGAGGGGGCTCCACGACTCGACGGCGATGCCGTGCTCGCCCGCGAAGCTGCGGATCTCCTGCTGCGGGAGATGTGGGTGGAGTTCGACCTGGTCCACCGCAGGTAGCAGTCCCCCGCGGTCCACGAGGAGCTGGAGGTGGCGCGGTTCGAAGTTGCAGACGCCGACGGCCTTGGCCCGCCCCGACTCGGCGATCTGCTCGAGTGCGTCCCAGGTGCGCAGCAATCGGTCGTTGTCCTGCAACGGCCAGTGGATGAGGTACAGGTCGACGTAGTCGGTGCCCAGACGGGCGAGGCTGTCGTCGAACGCGGCGAGCGCACGGTCGTAACCCTGGTCGGCGTTCCACAGCTTGGTCGTCAGGAAGATGTCCTCGCGAGGAACGGACGAGGCGGCGATACCCCGGCCGACGCCCTCCTCGTTTCCGTACACCGCCGCGGTGTCGATGTGCCGGTATCCGGCTTCGTCGAGCGCGAACCGCACCGCATGCTCGGTTTCCTCGTCGGTGGCCTGCCACACTCCCAGGCCGAGCTGCGGGATGGTCGTTCCGGAATTCAGCGTGATGTCGGGAGTCGTCATCCATACAGGCTAACCACTGCTGCAGGACATACAGCCCGACCGCGACGACAGGGCCGGGCACGGAGATCCGTGCCCGGCCCTGTGG
>JAEZDV010000098.1 GCA_023417985.1 Actinomycetes bacterium
CCGGCACCCGGAGTGGATGCCGGCGGTCGAAGCCGATCCGTCAATCGGTCCGCAACTCGATCCCCTTGGTCTCCTTGATGGTGAAGACCGCAGCCAGACTCAGCAGGGCACAGAAGACGAAGTACCCGGCAGGCGCCAAGGAATTGCCGGTGACGTCGATGAGATAGGTGGCGATGAACGGCGCCGTTCCGCCGAGGCACATGTTCGTGATGTTGTTGCCCAGCGCGATGCCGCTGTAACGGACGGAAGCCTTGAGCATCTCTACGTAGACGACGAACGACGCACCATTGACCACGGACACACAGATGAACAACACCGACTGGCCGAGCACTGCCTGCCAAATCGTTCCGCCCGCCATCAACATGAACATCGGCACGCCCAGGATCGCCGACGCCGCACTACCCGCGAAGAGCACCGGCTTGCGACCGAACTTGTCGGCCGTGTAACCGGCAATCGGAAGGGTGATCACGCCGAGCACCAGGGCAAGCGAAGTCGACAGGAAGGCAACCGACTTCGTCTGCCCGCCTTCGGTCTGCAAGTAGGTCGCCGCGTACACCGACGCGATGTAGTAACCACCGACGATGAGCGCGCCGAGCATGACGATCTTGACGACGCTGCCACCCGAAGTCCTCAGCAGTTCGACGAAGGGCAGTTTCTTCGTCTCACCCTTGTCCGCAAGCGCCTCGAACTGCGGTGTGTCCTCGAGGTGGTTCCGGATCCAGACACCGACCACGCCGATGACGACGCTGAGCAGGAACGGGACCCGCCATGCCCATTCGAGGATCTGCTCCTCGGTGAACGCCGACGTGATACCCAGGGCGACGAGGGACGCGACGAGAGAACCGAGGTAGGTACCACTGTTGACCAGCGAAGTCTGCGTAGCCCGCCAGCGAGCCGGAGCGGATTCGGAGACGAACGCGTTGGCGCCGCTGAGTTCACCGCCCGCAGCGAAGCCCTGCAAACAGCGTGCGAGCACCAGAAGCGCTGTGGCCCAAACGCCCAGCGTCGCGTAGGTAGGCATCAGGCCCATGGCCGCCGTGGCCACGACCATGAGAAGGATGGTCCAGGACAGCGCGGTCTTCCGACCGTATTTGTCGCCGATGTGTCCGAAGAAGATCCCGCCCGGCACTCGGAGGAAGAACGCGACGGCGAACGCCGCGAACGTTCCGAGCAGTGCCGCAGTCTCGTTCTCGGAGACGAAGAACAAGGTCGCGACCATTGTCGCCATGTAGCCGTAGATACCGAAGTCGTAGTACTCGACGACGGTGCCCACAACGGCGGCACGGATGACCTTCGCCGTCGACTGTTTGGGCTCTGCGACCGAGGGACTTCCCACGGCAGATGCCGTGTCGGATCCGAGCATGGTATGTCCTTTGTGATTCGGGGGATGATCGGCGTCAGATACCGACCGCACCCAGTTCGGGGGTGGTAGCAGTGGCGGAGACGCCTGCTGCGTTGCGGCCGGCGATGCGGCCCATGGTCAGGGCGTTGGCGATGGCGTTACCGCCGCCGACATAGCGGAGACCGAGAATCCCGGCTCCTGCTTCACCGGCCGCGTAAAGGCCTGGCACGACGTTCCCGATTGTGTCGAGAACTTCCGCATTCTTGTTGATTTCAAGTCCGGCGTGAGTGCAGACGAGTTCGGCGGGAAGCATCCGCACTGCGTAGAAGGGACCGTGCGCGATCGGGTCGGGGTGCGACAGGGAGCCCTTGTTCGCGAGTGTCCGATGCCGCAGGAATTCCTCGTCGATACCGTTGGGCAACTGGGTGTTCCAGCGCTCCACCGCCCCGGACAACGCTCCGGCCGGTACGTCCATCAGACGCGCGAGTTCCTCGAGGGTGTCGGCGCGGAGGGTTCGGCCGGCGTCCGCCTCTTCGGCGATGCGCTCGGCATCCCAATCCGCGTATCCGGTCGGCAGTTCCGTTCGGGCCTTCTCGTCGAAGACCGCCCACACCGGCCCGTCCTGAAGGTCCATGATGCCGCCGGACACCGCGTACGACGCGTCCTCGTCCATGAACCGGCGGCCCGTCTTGTTGACATAGAGCCGCGACTTGGGCGGAAAACCCGCCTGCCAGTGGTGAAGATGCTGGAAGTAGGCGGTCGGAAGCATCAAGCCCCAGCCGTCACCGGCGATGGCGGAGCCTACCTGCTCACCGAAACGCAGGTGGTCACCGCGACTTCCCGGCGCAGCGACGACGAAGAGCGACTCACCGGCGCGGAGCGCGTACGGGTAATAACGCTCGAGTAGGTCAGGGTCCTGGGCGAAACCACCGGAAGCGACGACGACGGCGTGCGCCCGCACCTCGATGTCGTCCGCGACCACGCCGACCACGCGACCTTCCTCGACGAGGAGGCGTTGCACACGGGTACCGAGGACCGCTTCGACTCCCTGCGCGCGTCGCGCACGATCCAGGGTTTGCACCAGCCCGAATCCCTGGTCCTTCGGGACGTGCCCGCGCCACACATCTTCGACCCCGGCCTGGCAGAGTCCGGGCATGTGGGCGTTCGAGGAAACCCGCGCCGGGATTTCCAATCCCAGGCCGAGAAGCCACTCGAGGGTGGGGCCGGCATTCTCACAGAACGCGCGAATCAATCCGGGGTTGAGCACCCAATGATTGAGATCCATGTAGTGCTGGAAGAACTTCTCGGCGCTGTCGTCGATACCGAGCCCGTCCTGCACGCTGGTCCCTGCCGCGGTGAACAGCCCGGCCGACAGCTGCGTCGACCCGCCCAACTCCGTCTCCGACTCGAAGAGCAGCACGCTTGCTCCGCCCTCGGCCGCGGACACTGCTGCGGCAAGTCCTGCGCCGCCGCCGCCGATCACCACGACGTCGATGATGTCGTCGTCGATCATGACAGTTGGTCTCCCGTTTCCTTGATGATGCGGTGGTACAACCCGTTCGAGGTCAGACCGCCGTCGACAGTGAGTTCGCTCCCGGTCATGTAGCTGGAGCGTTCGGACAGCAGAAACAGGACGGCGTCGGTCACCTCGTCGGCCGTAGCCATCCGTCCCGCCGGGATGCTCTCGAGAGCTGCGCCGACGAAGGCGTCGGCACCCTCGAGAAACGACGTGCGGACGAGGCCGGGATGCACCGAGTTCACCCGGATACCCCACTTTGCGAAGTTGCCGGCTGCGGATTTCGACAATCCACGCAGTCCCCACTTGCTCGACGAATAGGCAGGAGAGAAGTAACCGATCTGCCCTGCAATCGAGGAGATGTTGACGATCGCACCGCCGCCGCCGTCTCGCATCAGGGGCGCGACCGCTTTGATCCCGTAGAAGGGGCCGAACAGGTTGATACGCATGGTGTTCTCCCACACGTCGTCCTGTGTGTCCATGAATTCGAGTCTGCGCGAGATCCCGGCGTTGTTGACGAGCCCACCGAGCTCACCACGCAGCGAGCGGATCTCGCCGACCACACGGTCCCATGCAGCGGCATCGGTCACGTCGAGCGTGTGCGCCGACGCGGACCCTCCGGCTGATCTGATCTCTTCGGCTACGGGCTCCGCATCCATGACGTCTGCGAGGCACACATGAACACCGCGAGCGGCGAGCGCGCGGGAGTGGTTGGCACCCATGCCTCCTGCCGCGCCGGTGACGAGCACGACCGAGGGGTACGTCGTAGCGTCCGCCACTGTGTCAGACATGCCGCGACCCACCGTCCACTGCGATGGAGTGCCCCGTGACGTAACGCGCACTGTCCGAGAGCAGAAACAGGAGCGGGCCGAAAACCTCTTCGGGAGCACCGAGGCGGTGGAGCGGGACCGAGTCCAGAGCGCGCGCCAATGCGGCGGGATCCTCCTGGACCCAACGGGTCATCTCGGTATCGATGTACCCGGGCGCAATCGAATTGACGCGAATACCTTTGTCGCCCAGTTCGACTGCCAGCGACTCGGTGAGGTGAGCGACGGCTGCCTTGGAGGTGCAATACGCGCCTCGCCCCTTACGGACACGCAGGGCGGAGACCGAGGACATGTTGACGATCGCCCCGCCCTGCTCCATGTGCCGGGACGCCGCCTGCGCTCCGAACAGCACACCCTCGACATTGACATCCAAGGTCAAGGCGATCTGCTCGCGGGTGATCTCCTCGACGAGGGCGAAAGGGAAGACTCCGGCGTTGTTGATCCAGAAGTCGATGCGGCCGAACTCCCGAAGTGCGAGCTGCGCGAGCTCTTCGTGCTCGTCGGGATCGGTGACGTCCACACGAGTACCGATCACAGTACCGGGCTGAGCCGCGAGAGACTCCTTCGCCAGATCTGCGTTGATCTGCTGAGCGGTTTCCTTCATCTGCGTGTCGTTGATGTCGCCGCCGACGACATTCACTCCACGAGTCGCCAGTCCCCGCGCGAACTGCGCACCCATTCCGCGCGCGGCACCGGTGATGACGGCGGTCTTGCCGGCCATCTCCGGGTACGAGGCGGCGATCGGGGTGGTAACGGTGCGGCCCGGGTTCTGAGCGTCAACGGTCATGGTGCGTAATCCTTCAAAAGAGTGAAACGGGTGTGGTCCGCTGTGCACAGGGACTTGTCAGGAGTCGTCGCGCTGGACGGTACGTCGCAGGATCAGCCATGAATGCCCCTGCCGGACAACGCGGTCCGCGATCGTGGTGAACCTGACCAACCGGGAGTCTCCGCCGCGCGCTGTCGCCACGATCTGCAAATAGGCGCGTACGTCGAGCGTCTCGTCATCCACGGCGGCAATGGCGACATTTGTGATCACGTGACGATGGACTTCTCCGTCTTCTCGCGCACGTTCGAAGAAGAGCTCTGCGAATCGCGTCAGTTCGTCTGCCCCGACGACCGGAGCCGGATAGCTGGGAGAGTGAAACTCCCCGTCAGCCACGAAGGTCTCCGCCCATTCGCGCGCAGATCCCCCGTCTATGAGGTGGCTCTGTCGGCCGTAGAGCTGGCCGATCTCCGCGACCACTGTCGCATCGACCTCCCGGCAATTGCGTGACCCCACCTGAAACCGTCCTTGCGTGTGCGATAATCGCACGCTGTGTGCGATTAATGAAGATGCTAAGTGTTACAGTTCACAATCGTCAAGGGAGGTAACGGGGGACATGTCGATCACAGGGCAACAGGGCGCAGAACCGCAGGCACGGGGGCGATCCCCCGTAGAACTCGATGCAGGGATGTCGAAGACGCTTCACAACGGTCTCTCGATCCTGGAATTGCTCGCCGGCCACCCACACGGCATGTCGATCACCGAAATCGCCGAGGGTATTGGGGTACACCGCACAGTGGCACACCGTCTGATCCGCACCCTGGAAGTGCACAGGTTGTGCCGACGTGACGAGCACAAGATCATTTCCCTGGGTGCGGGTCTGGTCACCCTGGCGGAATCGGTCGAACAGGACCTGCGGACGCTCGCCCGGCCGATCCTCGAAGAACTTGCCGACACCGTCGGCGCAACGGCACACCTGGTGGTCCGGGAATCGGACACCCACGTGCGAGCGATGATGGTGGTCGAGCCACGGCGATCCGACGTACACATCGCGTTTCGGCCCGGCCAACTCGATCCGATCGACCGCGGTTCCGCCGGTATGGCGATTCTCGCCGCCCTGCCTCCGAAGGAGGGGGAACGGCCCGAGGTGACGGCGGCCCGCCGCGCCGGATATGCGATCTCGGCAGGCGAGATCATTTCGGCGACGATAGGCATCTCCGCTGCCCTGTCCAGACGACCCGGCAGTACGCAAGCTGCGATCGGCATTTCGGTCTTCGACGCAACCGACGAGGAGCGACTCGCCGACGCAGTGACGACGGCTGCACGAACGCTCGGGAACATGCTGCGCTGAGTGGCGATCCTCTCGCTCCGTTCCTCGGCGCCGCGCGCATTCGTTTCCGTTCGCGACGCAGCACCGCACAATCGCCGACGGCCACCGGCACGAGGGCTCTCGGTCGGGCCGCCGTGTGTGCTCGAGCACCCGGTGCCGCAAATCAGCACACGGGTGTGCACAATCGTTGGGTGAGTTTTCCCGATACCTCGGCCGATCCGCATCGGCACACGATGCGCGGCCCACGTTTCTGGCTTGCGCCGCTCGTAGTTGTCAGCGCGGTGATGGCCGCCTTGGGCTACTTCTATCTCGGCAGCATGCTCGAGCCATCCCAGAACCTGCGCGAGTTCCCGATGGCGATCGTCAACCAGGACGTGGGCGACGTCATGCCGGGATCCGACGCCCACCGCAACCTCGGGTCCGAGATCACCGGAGCAATTCTCGACGGCATCGATGCCGAGCGGATCGATCTGCAGGAAATGGGGATCGCTGCTGCGAACCAAGGACTCGACAGCGGCGAGCTATACGGCGCGATCGTGATTCCGAGCGACTTCACCAAGCGCACCTCGATCCTCGCGCAGGCCAGCGTCATCCCCGGTGACATCGAGAAGCCCGTCGTCACCGTCTACAGCAACCCACGCACCGGAACATTCGCGTCGGCGATCGTCGGCATCATCGGGGACGAAGCCATGACCACGGTCAATGCTTCCATCGGTGAGCAACTCACGAAAACCGTCACCGCGACACTCGCGGAGACCGCCCCCGATCTCCAGCTTTCGGGCGGCAGCAAGCTCACCCTCGCGGAACCGATCAACGTCCTTTCCGTCGAGCACAAACCCTTGCCGGCCCACACCGGTTCGGGACTGTCGGCCTTCTACTACACGCTCCTCCTGATCCTCGCGGGTTTCACGGGAGCGACCATCGTCAGCTCGATCGTCGATTCCGCGCTCGGGTTCGTGCCCACCGAGTACGGCCCGCTCTACATCACCAAAGAGACCACGAAGATGTCGCGGTTGCGGGTCCTGTTCCTCAAGTGGGTCATCATGGTCCTGCTCGCGCTGGTGATCTCCGCTCTCTACCTCTGGATCGGCACGGCACTCGGGATGCCGGTGCCGCGTCCGTTGCTGCTCTGGGAATACGGAGCTCTCGCGATCACGGCGGTCGGAGTCACCGCACTCGCAGTGATGTCCGTGTTCGGCCCTGCCGGCCTGCTCGTGAATCTGATGGTGTTCATCGTGCTGGGCCTGCCCTCGTCGGGTGGCACGATCCCCATCGAGGCGTCGCCGCCACTGTTCGAATGGCTTTCCACCTTCGAGCCGATGCACCAGATCTACCTCGCAGTGCGCGCAATTCTCTATTTCGACGGAAACCTCTCCGCCGGCCTCGCCGAGGGCACGAAGATGACACTCGTCGGGCTCGGAGTCGGTCTGTTGCTCGGAGTAGTGGTGACCTGGATCTACGATCGGCGCGGATTCCACCGCCTCGAAGATGCGCCCGCGACCGCGCGCGTCCTGGAGAGCGTCAAGATCGGATAGGCCTTTCCCGGCAACAACGGAACCCCACCGCATGTCGGGGTTGCGGCGGGGCTCCGCACGACCACCGTAGTCGCGGGACGGACCCTCGAACCGGGCCGTCCTGGGTGAAACGAGGGGTGAAGCCGATCTTGGCTCACCGCAGCCGACGACGGGTGGCGCGTAAGCGGAGTTCGGCGAGGAGCACACTTGAGCGGTGCGCACCGTCGTCGTCCCTCATCCCGCCGGTGGAGGTGCCGTCCGCGGTGCCAGTACCGTGACCGTCGACGAGAAGGGAACGCCCGACGCTCCGGTGCGGCATCATCGCGACCTCGCCGCCGCGGTGGCCGAGATCGAGGCCGCCGATCATCCTCGATGGGTCTGGACTTCGACGTCGTCGGTCTACAACGACCTTTTGCGCGCGGGCGTGCGGGTCCAGCGATGTCACGATCTTGCGACGACAGGCGCGATATTGGGCATGCGCGACGGCGCCCCGACCTCGCCCGCAGACGAACCGGTCGACGAGCGGCCCGGCCTGTTCGATGCCGCGCCGGCCGTCGAGCCGGACACAGTCGTCGCACGATTCGCGGATCAGCGTCGGCGGATCACCGGTGATCCCCGGCTGGAACTGCTCGTCGCTGCCGAATCGGCCGGGACGTTGGCCGCTGCCGAGATGGGATTCGGTGGACTGCCGTTCTCCGCCGAATCCCATCGCCGCCTCCTCGAACGCACACTCGGCCCCCGCCCCATCGGGTACGAGTTGCCTGCCCGGATCGCCGAGGTGACCGAAGAGATCAGCGCGGTGTTCGGCCGTCCGATCAATCCCGCATCCCACACCGAGGTGCTCGACGCCTTCCGCCGCGAGGGCATCGAGGTTTCCTCGACGCGCAAGCACATCCTCCGCGAGATCGATCATCCCGCCGTGCCGCTCCTTCTCAGGCACCGCGACCTGTCGAAGCTGTTCAGCACGAACGGCTGGCACTGGCTCGACACCTGGGTGCACGACAACCGGTTCCGGCCCGTCTATGTTCCGGGTGCCGTGGTCTCGGGGCGCTGGGCGAGCCGTGGCGGCGGTGCCCTCCAGATCCCCAAGGCACTTCGCGCGAGCGTGGTGGCCGACCCAGGATGGACGTTCGTTGTCGCCGACGCGGGGCAACTCGAACCGCGGATCCTCGCGGCGATGTCCGGCGATCGCCGCATGGTCACCGCCGCGGGCGAGGACGACCTCTACGCGCCGGTCGCGGCCACAGCCTTCGCGGGTGACCGCGCCAAGGCCAAGGTCGCGGTACTCGGTGTGCTGTACGGTGCGACGTCCGGCGACTCCCGGTCGTTGCTCGCCGTGCTCCGGAAGAGCTTTCCCGATGCAGTGGAGTTCGTCGAACGCGCAGCACGCGCAGGCGAACGCGGTGAAGTCGTGTACTCCTGGCTGGGACGTGCGTGCCCTCCGGCACCACCGAATTTTCGATCCGAGGGTGAGATGCGGGCTCGCGGGCGCTTCACACGCAACTTCGTCGTGCAAGCGACGGCTGCGGAGTGGGCGCTGTGTCTACTCGCCGAACTGCGGCGACGTCTGGCGACCGATCCCGATCCCAGGGCGGGCGAACTCGTGTTCTTCCAGCACGACGAAGTCGTGGTGCACACCCGCAATCCGTCGCTCGCCGCAGCGCACATCGCCGCCTCGGTGGAGGTCGCCACCCGACTGATGTTCGGTGACACCCCGGTCCGGTTCCCCATGAAGACGGCTGTTCGCACGACCTACGCCGACGATCCCGAGTAGTCCCCTCGCGCGACCGCGACGCCGCGCGGGCCTCCGGCACCAAAACGAGAGCACTGCTCTTGACTCTCCTCGCGCAGTCGCGCACACTGGTTCCTATCCGAGAGCACCGCTCTCTCAATGAGCCGGAGGAATCGTCATGGATGCCGCCACCCGCTACATCGGCCCCAAAGGACTGGACTCGGTCATGAACCGGTTCTTCAACACACTTCCCAGACTCGGCATCAGCGTCGCCGGCTCTCGCCTGCTCGCCGTACGCGGCCGAAAGAGCGGCGAGTGGCGCACCACCATGGTCAATGTTCTGACCGCCGCCGACGGCGGGCGTTATCTCGTCGCCCCGCGCGGCCACACGCAGTGGGTCCGCAATCTTCGGGCATCCGGCACCGGAGAACTCCGACTCGGGCGTCGCGTCGAAACCTTCAGCGCCACCGAAGTCGCGAACGCGGACAAGATTCCCGTACTGCGCGAGTACCTGAAGCGCTGGGGATGGGAGGTGGGCCGGTTCTTCGAAGGTGTCACCAAGGATTCCACCGACGACGAATTGGCTGCTATCGCACCGGGATTCCCGGTCTTCGCACTCGACTGACCCGCCTCAGGGCGCCGGAACCGATGTGGCCTGCGCCCACAGATGCGCGACCGCGTAGGCGCGCCAGGGTCGCCACTGCGCCGCGAGCGCGGTGGCTTCACGCGCCGTTTCGGCGCCGAGCGCCCTCCTCAGCACGAGGTCGCCGGCCGGGTACGCGTCGGGGTCGCCGGTGCGCAACGCTACGTAGTCGACGGTCCACGGGCCGATTCCGGGTAATGCGAGGAGGTCCTGACCGAAGGACGTCGACTCCGGATCCAGCCCGTCGCATGCGGCCCGGGCCAACTCCTGCACCGTGCGTGCGCGCGATCGGGTGGTACCGATCGTCGCACGAAGTTCTTCCTGATCGAGAGACGCGAGGCGTTGCGGGGTCGGAGAACAACGCAACCCGCCCGGCGCGTCATCGCCGAATGCTGCGACGAGACGGCCCGCGAAGGTAGCAGCTGCCCCGACGCTCACCTGCTGCCCCAGCACTGTGCCGACAGCGGTGGTGAACCAGTCGGTACTCCCCAGGACTCGCAGTCCGGGCCGTGCCCGTACCAACGGGGCGAGGACCGCATCGGACACGAACGCGGAGTCGACGAGCGCGGGGTCGGTGTCGAGATCGAGCCAACGCCGCACTGCCGCTTCGACTTCCTCGATGTCGCTCCTGTGGGTAGCGTCGACGCGAAGGGTCACCTCTTCCGCATAGGGGCGCAATTTCGCTGCCGCATACGCCGAACCGTGCGAGGTACGTATCGCGATGCAGTGGGTGCCGGTCGACGCATCGTGACGCTCGTGCCCCGGCACGGCATGGCGACGCAACGTCGCCAGTAAGGGCTCTACCGCGAACGGCAGCGCCACCGGGAGCCGGAGCGTCGCCATCACACAGCAGATTCGAGTCGGAGCAGAATTCGTTTTGCTTCGGTACCGCCGGCGTACTGGCCCATTTCTCCGTCGGTGCGGACGACACGATGGCACGGCACAAGCACAGGCAAGGGGTTCTTCGCGCACGCAGTCCCTACCGCGCGTACCGCTCGGGGGCTACCCGCAGACGCGGCGACCTCCGCATAGCTGGCGGTGTGTCCGTAACCGATGTCGCTCAGGTGTGAGATCACCTCGCGCCGGAAACCCTTGGCGAGGCGGAAGTCCAGAGGAAGATCGAAACGAGTTCGGGACCCGTGGAAATACTCGTCGAGTTGCCGGGCCGCATCGTCGAGCCGCGCAGGTGCCTCGAGGACGCGAGGGCTGATCCGTTGCGACAACTCGTCGAGCACCCCGCCTGCACCGTCCGCAACGAAAGCCACCTTCACCAGCCCCACCGTGGTGGACGCGAGCAACAACGGGCCCACGGGAGTATCGACGACGCGGTACGCGACATCCAGCAGTCCGGCAGCCTCGGCGTCGACGACGAGCTTCTCGTGCAACCACGCCAAGTCGGATGCCACTACCGGAGGAATCGGAAAGTTCATGTCGTACTTCCTGTTTCGGCGTGATAGTAGCGACGTAGCGACTCTCGGCCGTCCGCGGCGGCTCTACGAGCCGCATCGGAACTATTGCCGAGGATCGCGCCGATCTCGGCGTACGGCAATCCGCCCACGTAGTGATAGACCAACGCCGCGCGCTGCGTGAACGGCAACGCCGCGACTGCAGACCACAATTCGTCGTCCCCCGATCCGGGTAGCCCTGCTGTCGAGGGACGCTCGGGGACGGTCTCCGTCGGGACGGGTGTGCGAGCACGGAGCCTGTGTACGTCGATCGCCTTGCGGTGAGCGATGGTCACCAGCCACGCTTCGATATTGCTGCCCGGGCGCAGATCGGGATATGCACGCAACGCGGCCAAGAACGTCTCGGACCACGCGTCGTCTGCGTCGGTGATACCGAGCAGAGCCCTGCACACCCGCAGTACCGTCGGACCGTGGTCGGCAACCACCCGCTCGAACGGCGGTAGAGGCACTCGCTCGGTTGCGTCAGACCGGGGCATGAGTAGCCCGCGCCTCCCGGACTTCTGCTTCCCGCTCGAGCAGGAACCGTTTGCGCTCGAGACCACCTGCATAGCCTGTGAGCTTGCCGCTGCTCCCGATCACCCGATGACACGGAACCACGATGCACAGCGGATTCCGCGCGTTCGCGGCGGCAACCGCGCGGACCGCGGTGGGGCGTCCCACCGCCGCCGCAATGGAGGTGTAGGTGCAGGTGGTGCCGTACTCGATCTCTGACAATGCGGCCCATCCCTCCCGCTGATATTCGGTGCCGGCGGGCGCGACGGGGAAAGTGAAGCATGTGCGTTCACCTTCGAAATACTCACCCAATTGGGTCCGTACCTCGTCGAATCCTTCGGTGACACGGGGGCCGAAGGAGGTGCGGTCCGGGGAGGGGTGGTGCTCCGCCATGTACACACCGGACAGGACACCGTCGGTATTCACCAACGTCACCTCACCGATCGGTGTGTCGATCAAGACGTGCGTGCGCGCTGCGGTCACGGCTTCGATCCTTTCATCCGGTGTGGGGTTCACATCGAGTAGACGCTCGGTGCAACCGAAACGTGAGGTTGCTGGCCCGCCTGGTATGCCGTGGTGAAAGATGGCCTGATGATCGCCTTACCCGTTGCCCCTCTCGTCGGATCCCTTCTGGACATCACTCGCACGGTGGTCGACCGGACTGTCGCTACAGCCACCTTTGCGGTGTCCGTGCCCTCCCGCGCGGAGGCATTGCTCGATAACGTCGAGTCACTCATCCGCCGGGTCGATGCGGTGGTCACCGAGGCCGCAGATGCCGTCGCCCAGGCCAACGCGATCATCGGGTCCACAGGATCGGTCGTCGCACAAGCCGACGCTGTCGCCGGACAGGCCCAGGTCATCGTCGGGGAAGTCGGCACGGTTGCCACTCAGGCCCAGCAGATCATCGAATCGGCCGGCCGCAGCGCCGACCTCGCCGGCGAAATGCTCGACACCTACGAACCCCTGGCGCGGAAGGCTGCGCCACTCGCTTCCCAGTTCGTCGAGGAACTGTCGCCGGAAGAAGTACACGCGGCCATCGTCATGCTCGATCGGCTACCAGAACTGGCCGACCGGATGAACATGATCATGCCGATTCTCGGGACACTCGACACGGTCTCACCCGAGATCCACGAATTGCTCTGCGTCGTCAAGGACCTCCGGCAGGCGATCACCGGAGTGCCGGGATTCAACTTCCTCCGCCGGCGCGGCGAAGACAAAGAGAACGCGGAGGAGTAAGTCGCCACCGGTCCGGAGACTCGGGAGTTCCCTGCGGGGCAGCAAGATGGCTGAACACCACCGGCGCAACCTCCCCCCTCAGCGAAGGACACGCTCCGCGACGCGGTCGATCAGTTCGGTCACGTCCACTCCTGCGGCGGCCACATGGAGGAAACGATCGAGACCCGGGCGACGAGCGCGTGACCGCCGCACAACAGGTCGACTCGGAACCTGTCGCCCGACCTACGGAACGTAGAACGCCGCGACACCCGGCGTCGTGAGCCCGTGCCCGGGTATGACGGTGACCGCGACCTGCCCGGACCCGGTCTCCAGTGTCGCCTCGGCAGGGAATCCGTGCAGCCCGTCCGACAGTTGGGCGGAGCCCGACGCGCCTGTCGACAGATTCAGCCAGTTCACCGTCGAAGACAGCGGGCACCCCCACCGACCCTCCTTACCGCCGGTGATCGTCACTGCGCCGGGTTGTTCGCCGACCAGCGCGGCGCATCGGATCGGCGGCACGTCGAAGCTTCCATTCGGATTCCCGTACGGCGCAGGATCTATCTGGAACGGGATGGTCACCGACGCGGCGGCGACGGCACATTGCGCCAATGCCGAGCCGAGGAAGACCGAGGCGAACACAAGTGTTCTACGAACCTGTTTCATAGGGGAAGTTCGAGAATCGGCTGCAGGCATAACGCACATCTTGCACGAGAAACCCGTTACGCGCGCGCAGATTCCGCTTCGGCTTCCCGATCAGGCGCCGCACACACTCGCCCGCACGAGTTACCACCGGTCGCGGCAGCACCGCGCGCGACGACAGCTTCAGCAGGCCATCGACGAGTTCGACGACATCACCCACCTCGATCACCTCGTCTGCCGGAATGCGGTCCTCGATCCAGTCGGACCTGTCGGTACCGACGTAGCCGGGGGTAATCGCCGAGGCTGTGACACCGTTGCCCGATTCCTCTGCATCGAGGGGCTCCACCAGCGAGGTCAGCGAGAAACCGCGGTCCGCCCGACGGATGGCGACCCGAGCCCGATCCCCCTCGTCGCTCCGGTCACCAGCGCAATCGCGGTCACGAGACCGGTCCCTTTACAGCTTCCAGTCCGGCCGCGACGAGCGCGGGCACAGCATCGCCCGCACGATCGAAACCGTCTCCGACGGTCGCGCCCGCCCGCCAGCGGTGATTGATGCCTTCGGCGATGACGGCCAGTTTGAAGAACGCCAGGCCCATGTAGAAGTTCCGGTGCGCGATCTCGCGTCCCGAAGCGACCGCGTACTGCTGGACGAGATCATCTGCGGACGGCAGTCGATCGCTGGTCCACGCGGCCGGGAATCCGAGTACCTGATCGAGCGCGGGATGGCGGTACACACACATCATGGCGAGGTCGGTCAGCGGGTCGCCGAGCGTAGAGAGTTCCCAATCGACCACGGCCGCAACTTTTCCGGAATCGGACGCGTCCAGAATGGTGTTGTCGATGCGGTAGTCGCCGTGCACGATCGACGCGGCGGGCGATTCCGGAATCGAGCCCGCGAGAACGGCGTGCAATCGCTCGACGTCCGGCAGGTCACGGGTCTTCACCCTGCCCCACTGACCGGCCCACAACTTCACCTGGCGGGTCACGTAGCCGTCGGGACGACCGAATCCCCTCAATCCTGCAGCCTCGTAGTCCACGTCGTGGAGAGCGGCGAGGACGCGCACGAGTTCCTCGGTGCAGCGGACGACTTCATCGTCACCGAGCGAATCGAGGTCGGATTTGCTTCGCACCACGCGCCCATCGACGTGTTCGACCACCGTGAACGGCGCGCCCATCACCGACTCGTCTTCACACAGTGCGACGGTGCGCGCGACCGGCACCGCACTGTCTTGGAGAGCCGAGGTGATGCGGTATTCGCGGGCCACGTCGTGTGCCGACGGAGTCAATCCTGCGGTGGGTGGGCGACGAAGCACCCAGTGGGACCTACCGTCGAGAATTCCGTAGGTGAGATTCGATTTTCCCCCCGAGATCAGTTCAGCGCGGAGTTCACCGTCCACCGGAACTCCGGACTCGCGCAGAAACTGCTCCAGAGCAACAAGATCGAGTCCTTTGTGCGCCGTGGTCATTTCGTCGTTCCCTCGGCTGCAGCCGCCTTCCGGGCGGCACCGACTGCACGCTTGGCGATCGCCCAGCGATGCACTTCGGACGGACCGTCGTACACACGGAACGGCCGGACCTCCCTCGAGAGCCTGGCGAGCGGGAGATCTTCGGAGACCCCCAGCCCACCGCACATCTGCACCGAGCGGTCGACGATCCGGAAGATGGCCTCCGCGGCGAATGTCTTGGCGATCGATGTACCGTCGGCCGCGTGTGACCCCTGATCGAGTTCCCAGCACGCCCGTACCAGGAGTGCGCGCGTCGCGGCGATGTCGATCTCGTTGTCGGCAACCATCTTCTGGATCATGCCGAGATCACCGAGTTTCGATCCGAATCCTTCGCGGCTCGCGACGTAGCGCAGCGCGGTGTCGTGGCCACGCCGCGCGGCGCCCAGCCAGCGCATCACGTGCGTCATACGTGCCGGGCCGAGCCGCACCTGGGCATAGGCGAATCCTTGGTCCACTTCACCGAGCACGGCGGAGTCGGGAACGAACAGGTCTTCGAAGTCGACTTCACAGTGCCCGCCGATCATCGACTTGTCGAGGGTGTCGATGTGGCGTCCGACCTTCAGTCCATCCGATTCCGCAGGAGCGAGGAACATCGTCGCTCCGCCTCGCTGCCCCGGTTCCCCGGAGGTGCGCGCCATGATGATGAAGAAACCGGCGCCGTCGGCGCCGGTGATGAAATGCTTGCGTCCGTTTATCTTCCAGCCACCCGAGACCTTCTCGGCGCGGGTGGTGAGTGCATTCGGGTCGGCGCCCGCGCCGGGTGCCGGTTCGGTCATGGCGAACGCGGAGCGCACCTCACCTGCAGCGAGCGGTGCGAGGAACCGGCGTTTCTGCTCGTCGTCGGCGATGTGGGAGAGCATGTGCACGTTGCCCTCGTCGGGGGCGGCGATGTTCAGTGCGATCGGCCCGAACAGCGAGTAACCTGCCGCTTCGAACACGGGCGCGCGGTCGACCATTCCGAGACCCTGCCCGCCGTACTCCACCGGAGCGTGAGGCGCGAACACACCGGCCGCCTTGGCGGCTGCCTGCAACGTCACCCGTGTGGCGTCACCTCCGGCTGCGGCGATATCGCCCCGGTGCGCATCTTCCACGGGCAGCACTTCGTCACGCACGAACGTTTCGGTTCGGGCGACAAGCTTTCGGACGTGCTCCGGGTACGACAGGTCTACCGCCATGGTGAACTCCCTTCCAACCGACCGATCGATCGCTCGGTTGGGCTCACGGTGACATACGGCCCTGGATCCGGTCAACCCCCGCTTATCGTGCCCCGATCGTGCTTCGCGCGATGACCAGGTAGCGATCGACGATCTCGTCCGGGGTGAGCGGACCGTCCGGGCGGTACCAACTTGCGACACCGACACACATCGTGGTCACCGCCCTGCTCGCGTCCTTCGGAAAAGGAGTGGTGAATGCCCCGGTAGCCACGCCGTCGTCGACGATCTCGTCCATCATGCGCTGCTGCTCGTCACGCAGGGCGACGAATGCCTCGCGTGCCGCAGGCTCCATACTGCGCATCTCGGTGGACGCCACGAACGCCTGGTCGCGGCGAACCATATGGAAGCGCAGCAACGATTCGACGACGGCGTCGAAACGTTCGGACGGTGTCGGCCCGGCCTCGACGAGAGCGCGTCTGCTCCGATCGAGCAGGTCGTGCATGACCGTGGTGGTGAGCGAGACCAGCAATGCCTGCTTCGACGGGTAGTGGTGGTACAGCCCCGGGACCGACAGGCCGGCCCGTGACGCAATCTCCCGGATCGAGGTCCCGTCGTATCCTCGTTCGGCGAATGCTTCGAGCGCTGCCGCAAGAGGTTTCGGCAAGGTCGACGGTGCGTAACGACGCCACGAACCGATGTCGCCGGAGGCCGGATCCTGGTGCATGTCCATGGACAACACCGTAAGGGAGAGCCCCCGGCGCCCACGCCGGACGGGAGCGGTCAGTAGTCGTCGTCGCCGTACAGGATGACGCCACGCAGGTTCTTGCCGTCGCGCATATCCGCGTAACCCTGGTTGATGTCCTCGAGCCTGTAGGTGGTGGTGACGAGACCGTCGAGATCGAGTTGCTTGTTGCGATAGAGGTCGAGCAGCTTGGGAATCTGCGCGCGCGGACCGGTACCGCCGAAGATGGCGCCCTGCACCCTCTTCTGGAGCAGCGTCAACTCGAACAGGCTCATCGTCACCTGCGTGTCGGCTGCATTGCCCATACCCACGACGACCACCTGGCCGCCCTTGGCCGTGACCCCCAGAGCCGGCGCGATGATGTCGCCGTGGATCTCACCGACGGTGATGATGGTGACGTTTGCCATTGCACCCCAGGTGATCTCGCCGATCACCGGTGCGGCTTCCTCGAGGGAACCGAAGGTGTGCGTCGCACCGAACTCCTTGGCCTTCTGCCGCTTGTACTCGACCGGATCGATCGCGACGACGAATCGGGCGCCCGCGTGGGCGGCACCCTGCACGGAGTTGATTCCGACGCCGCCGATGCCGACAACCACGACGGTGTCTCCGAGCTTGGTTCCGCCGATCTCCGTCGCCGAACCCCATCCCGTGGCGACGCCACAGCCGAGCAGCGCGGCCTTGTCGAGCGGAATGTCTTTCTCGATCTTGACGACCGAAGCTTCGTTGACCGTGACGTAAGGAGCGAAGGTGCCGAGCAGGCACATCTGCAACACCGGGTCGCCGTTCAGGCTCACTCGGTAACCCTTGTCCGAGATCGCCTGCCCGGTGAGCAACCCCGCCCCCTCGTCGCAGATGTTCTGCATGCCCTTGGCGCAGGCCCGGCAGCGCCCGCACGCGGGGATGAACGCCAGGACCACATGGTCACCCTCTTCGAGGGTCGTCACACCTGGTCCGACCTTGGTGACGACGCCCGCGCCCTCGTGACCACCCACGACGGGAAAGAACGGAAGCGGCGTCGCACCGGTGCGGAGATGCTCGTCCGAGTGGCAGAGGCCGGACGCCGCAAGCCGGACCTGCACCTCACCGGCCACAGGGTCGCCGAGATCGATCTCTTCGATCTCCCATGGACGGTCGATTCCCTTGATCACTGCCGCTTTCGTCTTCACCGGGGCCTCCTGAGCAGGATAATTGTGATATGCATCACGCCGAAGTCAAGCACTGTTGCCGCGTTCGGGCAGCGGATTCGGGATTCCCCCTGTCCCACCGATACGGAAAGCCGTACCCTCCGTCGCACTCACCCCTCGAAGGACCGGTGCAATGATCCACCTACGCCACAGCGCGACCGCCGAAATACCCGCGGACCTCGCTTTCACCTATGTCGACGATCACCGGACGGTCCCGGACTGGATGTTCGGCATCACCCGATTTCAGCCGGTCGGCGAGCAGCTCAGCGGACTGGGCACCGTCTACGACGCGACCATGCGCCTCGGACCGCGAAGTCTCGACTCCCGGGTGCGGGTCGTCGAATGGGAGTACGGGCGCTGCATCGCGCTGGAGTCCATAGCAGGCGTTCGCTCGGCATCGTCGTGGTCGTTTGCCGAGATCAACGGGGGCAAGTCGCGGCTCGACGTCGACTTCGCCTATCAGCTTCCGGGCGGGCTTGCAGGCCTCGCGCTCGGGAAACTCATCGAACCCATCGTCGACACCGCAATCCGTCAGACGGAACGGGCACTTCGCGAGCAGCTCGGCCGACTCGAACGGCAATAGGGCCAGGGTTTCGGACCGCAGGTTTTCAGAGCACTTGCTCTGTTACTGTCGCCGTGTTCCCCCGCCTCCGTGGCGGGTGTCTACGGAAGGAGTCGTGCCATGCCATCCATCACCCGGGAAGGTCCGATCTGGACCCTGAACCTCGGAGACGACGAGAACCGCTTCGGCCCCGAGTGGCTCGCAGCCGTCGACAAGTGCCTCGACGAGCTCGAGGGCAGCACCGAACCTGCCGCTCTCGTCACCATCGGGGACGGCAAGTTCTTTTCCAACGGCCTGGACCTCGACTGGCTCGGACAGCACCTCGACGAGTACGCCTCGTACGTCGACCGGGTGCACGCCCTCTTCGCGCGCTTTCTCACGCTTCCCTTCCCGACCGTGGCAGCCGTCAACGGACATGCTTTCGGCGCGGGCGCGATGCTCGCCGTCGCACACGACTACCGGGTCATGCGTGACGACCGCGGGTTCCTGTGCTTCCCGGAGGTCGACATCCACATTCCGTTCACACCCGGTATGTCCGCACTGATCACCGGAAAGCTTTCGCCTCGCACTGCACTCACCGCGATGACCACCGGGCACCGCTATCCGGGCCCGCAGGCACACCGGGACGGTCTCGTCGACGCCACCGCCGACCTCGACAGCCTGCATGCTTCCGCTTCCGACATCGTGCGTCCGCTCGCCGGCAAGGACCGCAAGACCCTCGGCGCTGTCAAGCAGACGATGTTCGGCTCGGTGGTCGAGGTACTCCGGCGGCCGATGGCCTGAGCGCCCGCTCGGACTCCGGCACAGCAATCAGAAGAAACCGACCGTCAGGGACACCGTGGGAAGACCTCGCCGACACGATCTCGACGAACTGCTCGATCACGCACGAACACTGTGGGTTCGGCGAGGTACCTCCGGGGTCACGATCCGGGGACTCAGCAACGCCGCAGGAGTCTCGAACGGGGCCATCTACAACGCATTCGGTTCCCGGGACGGGCTCCTCGCGGCCGTGTGGGCGCGCGAGGCATCGAAGTTTCTCGAGTTCCAACGCGATGTCGCCGAAGAAGGGCTTGCCACAGCAGGTTCGACGGAGGCAGTGGTCGCGGCAGCACTCGCCCCCTCTGCCTACGCAGAAAGTGACGACCTCGGTGCCCAACTGCTGCTCGCGGTGACACTCGACGACCTCGTCACCCCGGACCTCGCCGAACCTCAGCGCCAAGAACTGGCCGGACTGCGGCGCACTCTCACGTCACTGCTCGAGTGGCTCGCACACGAGCAGTGGGGCAGGGAGGACCACTCCGCGCTCACGATGGTCGAGTATTGCGTTGTCGACCTACCCGGCGCGTTGTTGCTGGGAGCGAACAGGGTTCGCGATCCGCTGGCGGTGCACGCACTCGAACTCGCGGTGCGTGGCATCGTCTCGGAGTCGCCCCCTGCCCCCACACGGTGACAGCGCCGGCGCTGCACGCGCGCGTCAGAAGTTCCCCCGCGCCTCCTGCTCCCGCTCGATCGCCTCGAACAACGCCTTGAAGTTGCCCTTTCCGAATCCGGACGAACCGTGCCGCTCGATCAGCTCGAAGAACACCGTCGGGCGGTCTCCCACCGGCTTGGTGAAGATCTGGAGCAAGTAGCCGTCCTCGTCCCGATCGACAAGGATGCCGCGGCTTTTCAGCTCGTCGATCGGCACGCGGACCGCACCGATGCGTGCGCGCAATTGCGGGTCCTCGTAGTACGCGTCCGGCGTCGGAAGGAACTCGATGCCCTGCTCGCGCATCCGATCCACCGCGGCGAGGATATCGGGGGTCGCCAATGCAAGATGCTGGGCTCCGGGACCGCGGTAGAACTCGAGGTATTCGTCGATCTGGGAGCGCTTCTTCGCGACCGCCGGTTCGTTGAGCGGGAACTTCACTCGGTGGTTTCCGTTGCACACCACCTTGCTCATCAACGCCGAGTAGTCGGTCGCGATGTCGTCGCCGATGAACTCGGCCATGTTCGTGAAACCCATGACGCGACGGTAGAAATCGACCCATTCGTCCATTCGCCCGAATTCGACGTTGCCGACGACATGATCGAGAGCCTCGAACAGCCGAGTCGCCGTGTGTCCCCGCCCGCCGAAAGACGAGGTGCGGGCGACGTAGCCGGGTAGATACACACCCGAGTATCGCGATCGATCGACGAGCGTGTGCCGGGTGTCGCCGTACGTCGCGAGGGCGGCCAGTCGAACTGTGCCGTACTCGTCGGTGACGTCGTGCGGTTCGTCGAGGATGGTCGCGCCCTGTGCGCGAGCATGCCGGATACATGCGTCGACGTCCGGAACCTGAAGTGCGATATCGACGACACCGTCTCCGTGCAATCGGTGCCGGTCGGCCAGCGGACTGTCCGGATCGACCGCTCCACTGATGACGAAACACACTTCCCCGCTGCGTAATACGTAGGAATGGTGGTCCTTGTTTCCGGTAGTGGGCCCGGAGTACGCCACCAACTCCATACCGAACGCGGACTGATAGAAGTGCACCGCCTGCGTCGCGTTCCCCACCACCCACGAGACCGCATCCCAGCCGCTGACCGGAAACGGATCGCGGGCGTCGTCGTACTCGACCGATCCGACGAGTCTGCGCAATTCGTCCGGGTCGAGACGGGCCCGCCGCTCGGTGCCGGTGAGGCCCCGTTCGAGATTCATGGTCTCTTCTCCTGCCCCAAGCGTGGTGACGATCGTCCTCGGATACGAACAGGAGAAACCCCCGCGGCGGAGGATGCAATCTCGTGTCGGCGAACTGGGCAAGCAGACTCGAAAAACCAGCAACTTGCACTCCCAGCTATACAATCGGTCCAGATTCCGAACCCTGCCGCAAAGGAATGATCATGCGTGAGGTCCTGCAGCTCGACGAGTTGGATTTCGCGCTTCTGGAAGTCCTCCACACCGAGCCCAAGATCGGGGTGCTGGAACTGTCGCGACGACTCCACGTCGCTCGCGCCACCGGGTCCGCCCGTTTGCGGCGGCTCGAGGACGGAGGCCTGATCGCCGGGTACGAGCCGCAACTCGACCTCGCGGCCGCCGGATTCGAGGTGCAGGCGTTCGTCACCATGGAAATTGCACAAGGCGCGCTCGCAACGATACGTGAAGCGCTGGAATCGATTCCGGGAGTGCTCGAAGCGTTCGCCACCACGGGAACCGGCGACATCCTGTGCCGTATCGCCGCCGACTCCCATCAGGGTCTGCAGCAAACCCTCATCGATTTGAACCGGTCGTCGATCATCACGCGCTCGACGAGCGTGATGGTGTTGTCCCAGGTTGTGCCGTTCCGTGTGATGCCGTTGTTGCGCACACTCGAACCGAGCGGGTCGGCGAAGGCACCTGCATATCGGTCCCACGACAGGTAGAACGGGTAACGAGGGGTCATCCGGGCCGACTCGACGAAGGGCTGTCATGGGTTTCTACAGAGAGCACATCCTCCCGCGCTTGGTGAATGCTACGTGCGGATCATCGCTGACGACAGCGTCGCGTCGCCGCGTATGCAACGGGCTGAACGGCCGCGTCCTCGAAATCGGTTTCGGGTCGGGTCTCAACATCCCGCACTACCCGACCGAAATCCGATCCGTCAGTGCCGTCGAACCCGCCGACCTCGGATGGAAACTCGCGCAATCGCGGATCGCGGCATCGCAGATTCCCGTGGCGAGATCGGGTCTGGACGGGCAGGCGCTGCCGTTCGACGACAACACGTTCGACAGCGCGCTGACCACCTGGACGCTGTGCACGATCCCCGACGCCGGTGCAGCGCTCCGCGAGGTCCGCCGTGTCCTCGCACCGGGCGGCACGTTGCACTTCGTCGAACACGGTCTTGCTCCCGACGAGAACGTCCGACAGTGGCAGCACCGACTCGAACCGATCCAGAAAAGGGTGGCCGGTGGTTGTCACCTCACTCGCGAGATACCGAAACTCGTCCTCGACGCCGGGTTCGAGATCCGGGAACTCGACACCTACTACGAGAAGGGCGTGCCGAAATCACTGGGCGCACTGTCCCTCGGCGTCGCTGTACCGTCCGCGTAGAGCTCAGCCGATGATCCCCGCGCGTTTCGCCGCGACCATCCAGTCGGGAAACTCGCTGAGCAACCGCCGGTACAATTCGGCGTCGCTGACCATCGAGATATCGTCGACGCTGAAGAAACCCGCATTGTCGACGCGTCGGCCCTCCATGGTGTCCAGGCGCTCGAGCACGCCGTAGTTCGCCCGTCCCAAGCCGACGAACTGCCAGAACGCAGGCAGGGTCGACGCCACCTTCATCAGGTCCGAGATCTTCCTCTTCCGAGTGAAGCCACCGTCGGTGAAGAACAGCACCAATGTCGGCATCGCCGCGCCCGGTACGAGTGACTCGATGATCTCGTTCATCACGGGAATTTCGTCGTTGACGCCGCCGATCCGTCCGTAATCGATTCCGCCGTGCGTGCCGTGGAGGTGGAGATACGTCGACGTCCAGTCCTCCACTTCGTGGACGACGATGTCGGGCAACCGCGCGAACGACAACGCGTACAGATACGGTTCGAGCTTCCCGTCGTCGTCCACCTGGACCGCGACGGGAACCATGCGTTCGACGACCTCGTGGATCCGGCGGCTCGAGTACTCCCGGTTCATGCTTCCCGTCTTGTCGATGACGAGCACCACCCGCGCCCGCACCCCCGGCGCCCCTTTGTCGAGAAGCACCTTGGCGACTTCACGCTTGCGCATGTCGAGTTTCTGCCGCTTCTCGAGCGAGAGTTTCTCTTCCCCGGCCACCGTCCGCACGCCGAGCGAGTCGGCTGTCGTAGGTGCGGCGGGCGGCTCGTCGTCGACCTCCACGCCGTGTTCACGCACCAGTGCGGACAGGCCGGCGTCCCACCCCGCGGAGACGTTGCGGACTTTCCAGGATCCGTTCCGGCGGTAGAGCTCGAGGAGCACCGCCGCACGTTCGGTCGTCAGATCCAATGCAGCTGCAGCAGTCGTGCCGGCCGGATGGACGACCTGCACACCCAGGCCGGCCACCGACGCGAGGCTCCCCTCGACACTGTCGTCGAGCGCCACCGCGATCGACAACCGTTCCACGCCCGCGGGCACAGCCGTCAGGTCGACCGTGAGACGATCCGCAGCCACCAGTCGGACAGCGCCTTCCGGTGACGAGGGCTGGTTGAAGAACACGAAGTCGCCGTCGCTCCGCACGCGGGAATCGGCACCGAGCTGGAACACCATCAGGTCGACAGTGTTCTGTCGGGCACCGGCCACGGAGATCGTGACGTGTCCGGTCCCGATGGTGGTGTTCTGGCCGCGTGCGAGTTCTGTCATGGCTGTATCCGGCCGGGTCCGGCCTTGTCCTTTCTTCGGGCAAGCAACGTGCGGGATCTCGTGCGCACACTATCGAGCAGGCCCCCGAAACAGAAGACGCCGGCTCGGCTCCGATGAATTCTCTGTGGCTCGCCGGTCTGCCCTCTACGACACCGCCGGAAGGGGCAAGTGATGAAGTTGACGGTGACGACGCTCGTATCGGTCGACGGAGTGGCGCAAGGCCCGGGTGGACCCGAGGAAGACCTCAGCAACGGCTTCAACCGCGGCGGATGGGCCGCATCGTATTTCGATGAGGAAGCTGGTCGGTTCGTCAGCGAGTTGTTCGGGCGAGCCACTATGTTCCTGCTCGGCCGGAAGACATACGACATGTTCGCGGCGTCGTGGCCGAATGCGACCGATCCGCACGACCCCGTCGCCAAAGCCCTCAATACGCTTCCCAAGCACGTCGCCTCGACAACAGTTACCGACCCGACATGGCAGCCGACCACCGTGTGGGGAGACGTGCCGGCCGCAGTGTCCGACCTGAAAGCACGACCGGGAAGAGAGCTTCAGGTGCACGGCAGTATCGAATTGGTGCAGACGCTTCTCGAACACGACCTCGTGGACGAACTGAACCTCCTGACGTTTCCGGTCGTCGTCGGGGAGGGCCGCCGCCTGTTTTCCGAACGAGGTCCCGACATCGCCCTGTCACTCTCCGAATCACGAACAACCCGCTCCGGCATCGTCATTGCCGTCTACCGCACGACGGGACGACCGGAATACGGGACGGTCGAGGTCGAATAGACGACTTTGGTGGGATGGCGCCCTCCTAGCGGGCACTGTCTCACCAAAGTCACCGCGACCGACCAGTTTCCGCCAGGCGCTTGAGGTTGAGCAGTTGCCGTCTCGCCATGACGAGGTCGCCGACGGACACTGCGGGAGCCAGCCAACCCGGCCCGCCCATGACCACTTTCATCAGCAACCTCGTGTCGGACGCCGACGGGACGAGCACATAGGACACAACGGCACCCATGATGCGGCCTGTGTAATGCACCTGCGGTTCGACGCCCAGCAGACGCCCCTGGGGAATACCCGCCGTTCTCGTGAAATGCCCGCCCGGTGCCGGTGGAGGAAGGTCGAGTACTCGTCGCGGAGAACGACGTCCACCGTTGTCGATCCAGTCGTAGGAGTACGGCGCCCGCTGGATCTGGCAAACCCAAGCCCAGAGAACATTCGGCGAGGCGTACACGGTGACTCCTCGCCACGCCTCGAGGCTCGGAGCGGGAACGAAGTCGTCACACGGGTAGTGGCGGGCGACTTCGTCGTCGGTCACTCCCCAGCGGTCACCGAGCATGCATCCTCCCACGCCGGGCAGGATTTACCCGCCCCGCCGGCTACCACGTAGCCACCACGCGATTCGCGATGTGCTGCATGCCGCCGATCGTGGGATGGAGCGGCGCCGCGAGCGAGAGCGACTGCCTGCCCTCGAACCAACGCTGGTCGGGGGCGGCACAAGCATCGCGCCCGACTGCACCACTCGCGACGTCCACGAATTCGGCACCCGTGTTCGCTGCTGCACCGGCAAGCACACCGTTCATCCTGGTGAAGAACCCTTTGATCCACGACGCGTCGGCGTCGCTGGTGGGGATGTTCGGCCAGCATCCGCGGTCGCCGATGACACCGCCGTGCCCGACGAGCAGAACGCGCGCGCCGGGTGCCTTCTGTCTGATCTTCGTCAGTGTCGCCGTGACCTTCGGGCCGAGACCGTCGAGTGCGGCGGTCGCCCGAGCAGTCGTGTCCGGGTTGTTGCGGCACTGCGCGTCGCCCCCCGGGAGGTCGGTGAAGCACGCGGAAACCAGGTCGCGCCAGCGGACGTCGTTACCGCCGATACTGAGAGTCACCAGGGTGGTGTCGGCTGGAAGAAGATCGATCTGTCGAGGCACCTGTCCGGTCTTCGTATCCTGCGGAATCCTCGTGACGTTGTCCGTGCGGGCACCTGCGCACGACACGTTGGTGAACGACGCCGCGCGAAGCGCGTGGGCAACTATCGACGGGTATGCCGCATCGGACCGGGCGCATCCGCCGATCATGGCGGCCGCATCGAGATACGGTCCCGAAGCCCGCGAATCACCGAGTGCGACATATCGGACACCGGGATCGACCATCGTGTCGCTCATCGCCGATCCCGGCCACACCATGCTCACTGCGGCAACGGCCGCGACCACGACTGCACGCATGCCCGAACGCATTCTCATCGGACCCTGCACTGCGGGACAACGACATTCATGCTTCCTCCGATGGAACGCGACGGCTGCGGCACGCGCCACACGTACCTTCACCGTCTGAAATCGGACCGGCCGGCATTGTCGTTACGACTGTACGGAAAGCAGCCCGATCCGAATGCTGTTTCACCAGAGTGACGAATCCACCCGGGCCGGGCGATTTTCGTCCCGGTACAACGACGGCGCCGCGACCCCCGAAACGT
>JAEZDV010000300.1 GCA_023417985.1 Actinomycetes bacterium
ACCGCGGTGGCCCGGGGCGGGCCGAGGTTGCTCGAACCGAAACCGGCAGAGGTCGCGCGCGCGCTGGTCGTGTCGTCGTCGCGGTACGGCGATCCGGCGCGCGCGATCCTCGCCGCCCGTTCGCTGCGCCGTGCCGAACTCGCCCGGATCGCGAGCGCGGACATCCTCGGCATGCTCGACGTGCCCGCGGTGTGCGAAGCCCTGTCGACGGTGTGGGCGGGCGTGCTCGAAGCCGCTCTCACCGCGGTGATCCGGGCGACGGAAAGCGCACGCGGCCCGGCCCCTGCGCGGATCGCGGTGATCGGGATGGGCCGCCTCGGTGGCGCCGAACTCGGCTACGGCTCCGACGCCGACGTGCTCTTCGTCTGCGAACCGCACGCCGACGCCGACGACACCGACGCCGTGAAATGGGCGACGACCGTGGCCGAGCAGGTGCGGAAGTTCCTCGGTGCGCCGAGCACGGATCCGCCTCTCGAGGTCGACCTGAACCTGCGGCCGGAGGGACGAAGCGGACCTTTGGTGCGGACACTCGCGTCGTACGAGGCGTACTACACCCAGTGGGCAGAAGTGTGGGAGGTGCAAGCGCTGTTGCGTGCGCACGCCGTCGCGGGCGACCCGGAACTGGGGACGCGCTTCCTGCGCATGATCGACAAGGTGCGGTATCCGGAGGGCGGCCTGTCGCAGGCGGGAGTGCGGGAGATCCGCCGGATCAAGGCTCGCGTCGATTCGGAACGTCTGCCCCGCGGAGCCGATCCCGCGACCCATACGAAACTCGGTCGCGGTGGGCTGGCCGACATCGAATGGACCGTCCAGTTGCTTCAGTTGCAGCACGCGCACCACATCGAGGCGTTGCACAACACGTCGACACTCGAGACCCTCGACGCGATCGGCGCGGCGGAACTGATCAGCGCCTCGGATGTCGAGTTGCTGCGCGACGCATGGATCACCGCCACCAGTGCGCGAAACGCTCTGGTGCTGGTCCGGGGGAAGCGCACCGACCAGTTGCCGGGGCCCGGCAGGCTACTGACCGCGGTCGCGCGGGTGACGGGATGGGAAGGCGAGGACGCGTCCGAGTACCTCGACCACTACCTGCGGGTCACCCGTCGGGCGCGGGCAGTGGTCGAACGGGTGTTCGGTGCCTGACGCTTGGGTGAGGGTCAGTCGCAGAGGACGACCAGCGCGACGCCGCGCCAGACGAGGGTCTCGGTCTTGTCCCAATCCTGGTCGTCGGAGTCCCACGAGTATGTGACCTCGGTGTCGTAACCGCGGTCGCGCTGCTCGGTGACGTTGCAGTTCCGTAGGGCGCTACCTGAGCGACTGAGGATGATGTACGGGACGCCGGCGTCCGACAAGGTGGTTTCGGCTTGTTGTTGCGACATTCCTACGGTGGAGATGTCGGTCTGGGCGCCCGCTGTGCCGGCGCCGAATGTGCTTGCGAGCAGAGCGGCAGAGCAGGCTGCAGCCCCTAGGATGATTCTGCGCATCACGGTCTCCTCTCGGAGACTTCGTCATTCGGGTAACTCTCCGGGCACAGGCCCGGCTTCGACGGGGCCGAGCACGCAGAACGGCTTCCGCGCGACGACCGGATACGCAACGACTAGCGTCGCGTCGGCAACGGACGCGGCGACCGGAGAGTCGGGTGCCGTGACGCGCGCGGCGTATCCCTGCCCTTTGCCCCCGACGCAAAGTGTTCGATAGCACGATCGAACGGCACTTCAAGGGTACGCCGAGAGGCACTGCGCCGGGCCTCTTCGGTTCGCGCTGGGGTGACACGGCGAAGCCACCCGCCGCATGCGGCGGGTGGCTTCGTTGTTCGTGCGTCGGCGGCGAGCGCCGTCACGGTGTTCTCACGCCAGGTCGAACCGGTCCAGATTCATCACCTTGGTCCACGCCTTGACGAAGTCCTGCACGAACTGAGGCTGCGCATCGTCGGTGCCGTACGCTTCCGACAGCGCCCGCAGCTGGGCGTTCGCGCCGAAGACCAGATCGACGGCGGTCGCCGTCCATTTGACTTCGCCGTTTCCGCGGGCCCGGCCTTCGTACACCCCCTCCGACGACTCCGACACCTTCCACTCCGTGCCCATGTCCAGCAGATTGCGGAAGAAGTCGTTGGTCAGCACCTGCGGCCGGTCGGTGAGAACACCGTGGGTGCTGCCCCCGTGGTTCGTTCCGAGAGCGCGGAAGCCCCCGACGAGGACCGTCATTTCCGGCGCGGTCAGCGTCAGAAGATTCGCCCGGTCGAGCAGGAGCTTCTCGGGAGGAAGCTTCTCGCCGGCCTGCAGGAAATTGCGGAACCCGTCGCTCTTCGGCTCGAGCACCGAGAACGACTCGATATCGGTCATCTCCTGAGTCGCATCGGTCCGGCCGGGGGAGAACGGCACCGTGATGTCGTGCCCGGCGTCTTTGGCCGCTTTCTCGACCGCGGCGCTGCCGGCAAGCACGATGAGGTCCGCGAGCGAGATCTTCTTGCTGCCGCCCGAAGAGTTGAACTCGCCCTGGATGCGCTCCAGTACGGGCAACACAGCATCGAGCTGGGCGGGCTCGTTGGCCTCCCAGTTCTTCTGAGGTTCGAGCCGCACCCGCGCGCCGTTCGCGCCGCCGCGCATGTCGGTGCCGCGGAAGCTCGACGCCGACGCCCACGCGGTCGCCACCAACTGCGGGACGGTCAGCCCCGAGTCGAGCACAGTGCTCTTGAGCGACGCGATGTCGTCGTCACCGACGAGTTCGTGGTCGACCTGCGGGACGGGGTCCTGCCACAGTTGCGGCTCCGGAATCCACGGTCCGAGGTACCGCGAGAGCGGGCCCATGTCGCGATGGAGCAGCTTGTACCAAGCCTTGGCGAACTCAGCTTCGAGTTCCTCGGGGTGGTCGAGCCACCGGCGAGTGATCTCGCCGTAGACGGGGTCGTACCGCAGCGCGAGGTCGCTCGTGAGCATCCCGGGGGCGTGCTTCTTCGACGAGTCGAACGGGTCGGGCACGACGTCCGACCCGGCGTTGTCCTTCGGAGTCCACTGCCACGCTCCTGCGGGGCTCTTGGTCTTCTCCCACTCGAAGCCGTACAGCATTTCGAGGAAGCTGTTGTCCCACTTGGTCGGTGTGGGAGTCCAGGTGACCTCGATGCCGCTGGTAATCGTGTCGGGCCCTTTGCCGGTGCCGTACGAGTTCTTCCACCCGAGGCCCTGCTGTTCCAGAGGCGCCGCCTCGGGTTCGGGACCGAGATTGTCGGCGGGCGCGGCGCCGTGCGTCTTGCCGACCGTGTGGCCACCGACGATCAACGCGGCGGTCTCGACGTCGTTCATCGCCATCCGGGCGAACGTCTCTCGAATGTCGCGACCCGACGCGAGGATCTCCGGATTACCGTTCGGGCCTTCCGGATTGACGTAGATCAGGCCCATCTGGACGGCACCCAGGGGACCCTGCAATTCGCGCTCGCCGGCGTAGCGCTCGTCGCCGAGCCAGGTGTCCTCCGGACCCCAGAACACCTCATCAGGTTCCCAGATGTCCTCCCGGCCGAATGCGAAGCCGAATGTCTTGAAGCCCATCGATTCGTATGCGACGTTGCCGGCGAAGACGATCAGATCCGCCCACGACACGCTGCGACCGTACTTCTGCTTGATGGGCCACAGCAGGCGACGCGCCTTGTCGAGACTGACGTTGTCGGGCCAGCTGTTCAGCGGTGCGAACCGCTGTGCGCCTTTCCCGCCGCCTCCGCGGCCGTCGGCGATGCGGTAGGTACCGGCAGAGTGCCAGCTCATCCGGATGAACAGACCGCCGTAGTGCCCGAAGTCCGCGGGCCACCAGTCCTGGGAATCGGTCATCAGAGCGGTGAGGTCCTGGCGGAGCGCTTCGACATCGAGCTTCTGGAACTCTTTGCGGTAGTCGAAGTCCGGGCTCATCGGGTTGGCCATAGGTGAATGCTGGTGCAGTACTTGAAGGTCCAGTTGATCCGGCCACCAGTCCAGGGTGGTCCTGGGCCGGTGGGGTTGCGGCTTGGGAGTGGGGACTGCCGGGTTTTCGCTTTCGGACACTGCGGTTCCTTCCGGATCGGGGTGGTTCAGGGCTGTGGTCGCGAAGCTGTCGATGAGGAGCAACCGGGGCACAGGCCCCAGAAGACGACTTCGGTCTCGTCGACTGCGAAACCGGCGCCGCCGTACCCGGTGAGGCACGGGACCTCGCCGGTCGCGTGATTCACGTCTGCGATGACACCGCAGGACCGGCACACGAGATGATGA
>JAEZDV010000156.1 GCA_023417985.1 Actinomycetes bacterium
GATCGAGAGCGAGCTGGTGGACCTGTCGCCCGAGGAAGCGGACGCCTTCCTCAAGGACCTCGGCGTCGCCGAGAGCGGCATGGGGGCGCTGATCCGCGCGACCTACCACCTGCTCGGCCTCCGCACCTACTTCACGGCGGGGGAGAAGGAGGTGCGCGCCTGGACGATCCATGCCGGCGACACCGCGCCCAAGGCCGCCGGCGTCATCCACTCCGACTTCGAGCGCGGATTCATCAAGGCCGAGATCGTCTCGTTCGACGACCTCGACGCCGCCGGTTCGATGGCTGAGGCCAAGGCCCGGGGCAAGGTCCGGATGGAAGGCAAGGACTACGTCATGGCAGACGGCGATGTCGTGGAATTCCGCTTCAACGTGTAGTTCGCGACTTCTCGGACTGCGCGTTTCGGAAACCGTCCCAGTGCACCCTCGGGGAGTGAATCCGCGGTATCAGGTGGTATTCGCGTGTGCGGCAAGTATCCTGGTGCCGGTGGCACGTTCCACCGACTGCGCTTCCACGTGACGACCACGTGAATCATCGCGGAGAGGCCTGAGCAGTCAGGACATGTCCGGATGGAGTGCGGCGTATCGATACGCCAACTTCATTTCGCCGACGGTCGGCGTCGGCTGACGAAAGGACGTGACATGTCGTCGAAGGACGAGAAAAACCTGGCGCAGGTGCTCGACAAGATCTCGAAGATGGAAGAGCCGCGGCGGGCGGTCGTGCAGCGTGTGCACGACATCATCGTGGCCACGGCGCCGGCCCTGAAGCCGCGGATCTGGTACGGAATGCCTGCCTACGCGAAAACGGCCGGCACCCCCGCGCTCGTCACGCTGCGCAATGACGAACGCTTGAACCTCGCGATCACCGAGAAGGCTGCGTTCCGACCTGCAGGCGGGGTGGACGGGGCGCTGATGCCCGCCGCGTGGTACTTCGAGACCGTCGACGAGGGCACCGAGAAACGCATCGCCGAGATCGTTCGTTCGGTGGTCGAGTGAGCCAGGGTGTGAAGTCTGCTTCCCGGCCGAATGTGACTGGTTAGCAACACTTCACTTCGACCTGTGGCGGGGATCGGCCCCGCCACAGGTCGACACCGGCTGTGGTTGCAGGCCGATCGAGCGCTGTCCCGGGCAGTCAGCAGTAGGTCCCCGACCGGCGACGGGGCCTGGGTTTTCTGCACGGGCGAGTCGTTCCTAGAACTTTTCCAAGTCGACAGGCGGAAACTCCCCGTAGATTCCCCGGCTGTCGCCCTCCAGATACCACTCGTTCTGGTGCCTTGCGCGCGCTTCCAGTCGTGATCGTTGTGCTCGTGCCATGTCCGCCTGGTCCTGCCTCTTTTTGTGTGCCCGTTTCCACGCTTTCCCAGCCTGGACCCCAAGAAGGCCGAGAACTGCAGTGCCCGCGAGGACGGCGAAGACAAGGACGACGAAGTGCCAGTGTTCGACGATCTGGCCGATGACCACGACAACGAGGAGAAGCCCTAGGAACTCTTTCACTGACTGCCCTCTTCGTCCGGTGCCGGGTGTTGTCAGAGGCGTATCGGATTAGGCAGCAGTTCCGTTTCATGTCGCGACATAGCCCGCGTGGAGCAGAGTCGGGAGCAGGTCCTACGAAATCGGTGCTTCATCCAAGGTGCGTCGCGTGACGAATCGACGCGGTACACCGGTCAGGGGATCTGTGAATTCCACTTCCCGCGCGAGCAATTGGAGCGGTTGCGAAAAGTCGTCGGGCGATTCGGCCAACAGTTCCGGATACCAGCGATCGCCCAGAATGCCTGCCCCGAGAGCCGCGAGATGAACGCGCAACTGGTGCATCCGCCCTGTGCGTGGACGCAGAATCGTATGCAGTACAGAGCTTCCGGAGACACTCATGCCGAATCCGAGAACCTCGATCAGCGTCTCTGCGTTGGGTTCACGGACATCGTCGACTACGGCCCTCAGTTCTCCTCGACGGACCGTGATGTGGTTCCGATAGAGGATTGGAAAGGTGCGTCCGCCCAGGGCCGGCGCGTCTGTATCCCATCCCGGTGGCTGAGCCGAGACCGCTTCGTAGACCTTCGTGACTTGCCGCTTCTCGAACAACGTTTGGTACGCACCGCGCGTTTCGGGTCGCGCGGAGAACATCACCACACCGGCGGTCGCGCGGTCGAGACGATGGATGGGCGTGAGGTCCGGGATGTCGAGACGGAGCCGCAACCGCACGAGTGCGGACTCACGCAAGTACCGGCCACCCGGGATGGTCGGAAGAAAGTGCGGTTTGTCGATCACGACGAGGTCGTCGTCGATATGCAGGATGTCCTCGCGAAACGGAATCGGCTCCTCTGTGGGCAGGTCGCGGTAGTACCAGACGAAAGGATGCGCACCCAATGGTGCGTCGCGGCCGATCGGGTTGCCGTCGGGGTCCACGATTTCGCCGGCGTCGAACCGTCGGTGCAGGTCGTCGGGGTCGAGATGGTCGAACCTCGCGAGGGTGTATTCAGCGATCGTCTTCCACGGCCCTGAAGCCGGGACCCGCAGCCGCGTCGGTCCTACGCCGTCTCTGACGGGAAGCGGTGAGGGCATCGGCACCTGGTAATGATCCCACCGCCGGTCGGGTTCACCGTGCTGCGGGGCGCGGTACCGCGGTCAGATGTTCCGGCGGGCGGACTCGTCGGCCGCTTTCCATTCCCCGGTGTCGGCGAACGTGCGGAAGACCGCCGTGAACAGGTCCGGATCCTCGATGTTCCATGGATGATGCATCCCGGGCGCCACCCAGGTCTGTAGTTGCGGGAGGGCCTGCCGCAGTGCCGCGAAGGAATCGCGCACGGAGCGCTGTTCCTTCTCACCCGCGACAGCCAACATCGGACCGGGGTACGCGAACGGCTCCGAAGGGATTGCGCTTTCGGCGATCTCACGAAATATGCGCCGGTTGGTGTCGGGCGCGACGCGAACTGCCGTTTCGACGTACAGGGCCCTGCCGTCCGCCGGGACGCCGAACGCCGCAGCCTGTGCCCGCCAGTACCAGCGTTTGCCCCACAGGGGGATCTGCGGCGGAATGAGGATGCGCTCGAGCGGCGTGAGCCCGGTGAGGGCGACGCCCGTGATCATGCAACTACGAACGAGTTGGGGGTACTTGTGAACGAGATGGACCGCGACGAACCCGCCGAGTGACAGTCCGACGACATGTGCGGATCCGCCGATTGCGTGTTCGCGGATGATCTCGGCGATGTCGTCGGCCGCACCGTGTATCCCGGGCCACGGGCGGCCGTAGCGCTCGCCGAGCGCCGGCAGGTCAGGGGTCAGCACATGACGATCGGGGAGGCGTTCGATCTGTGGTCCCCACATCCAGCCCCCGGCATTGTTGCCGTGGAGCATGACGATGGTTCCGCCTTCTCGTGGGCCGTGTTCCAGGCGCCAGTGGTCGGATTCGGTCATCGGGCGTCCGTTTCGACCTGCGCGGGTGCTCCGTTGGTGTCGAGGATCCCGGCCGGCCGGTCGTGGCGCGCTGAACGCCTCTCGCGCGAGGGAAGTCTCAGGCGCGGCTTCACGGCGCCACTGTATTGGTCTCATGCCCAACATGTCGAGTGTCGATTCTGTCCACATCTCTTCGCACGACGGTCGGTCGTGGTTGAGTGGGCACATGGCTTCGCTCGAGGCGATCGTGTTGCAGTGGTTGGCGCGCAGGATTGCCGGCCGGCACGGGCACGAGGTGATGCGACCCGTCGGAGACGGCACCGAGACACAATTTCCTCTGTCCTATGTCCGGACCGGGCCACGCGGGACAGTCCCGGTGCTCATCGTTCCGGGCGGACCGGGACTCGCCTCCGTCCTGCCCTATCGCAGTCTGCGGCGCCGTGCGGCGCGTGCAGGCCTCGACGTCGTGATGGTGGAGCATCGTGGAGTCGGGTTGTCGCGCCGCGACGTGCACGGCAACGAACTTCCGAGCGAGGCGGTCACGGTCGAACACGCCGTCGACGATCTCACAGCAGCCCTCGACGATGCGGGGGTCGAGCGTGTCATCGTCTACGGTTCGTCCTACGGTACGTATCTTGCACAGGGTTTCGGGGTCCGGTACCCGGAGCGGGTGGCGGGAATGGTCCTCGATTCGCCGATGCTGTCCGTGTCGGACGACATCGAGGGGGCGCGATCGTACCGGCGGGAACTGTTTCTCGAAGGTGCCGACCCTGCCCTGGCGCCGGTGGTCGAAGCCTTGCGTGCCGCGCTCGCGTGTGGGGTGCCGGAGCCGGAGATCAATGTGGTCGTGCAGATCGCATACGAGTACGGGGGCCCGGACCTTCTCCGGGAGTTTCTCGCCCAGCGGAGCAACGGACGATTGCGTCGCCTTTGGAACAAAGTGGCAAACGCCGGCTCGGCAGAGATAGACGGCGGGGGAGCGCCGTTCTTCTTCGAACCCGATCTTGTTTCGCGGATCGCCTTTCGCGAGCTCGGATACGGGCTGCCGCCCGACGGTGAACTGCTCGACCCGCAGGAGATTTTCGCGGCCGCCGCGATGCGGCATCCGGAGTTCGTGGGAGAGCCGTTCGACTTCCCCTCACAGATCCCGGCGTTCTCGTGGCCCGTGGTGGTCATCTCCGGTGGTCGCGACCTGCGGACACCACCGCCGATCGCGGAGAAGATCGTAGATCTGGTGCCCGGCTCGGTGCTCGTGTCGATCCCCGTACTGGGTCACAGTGCCATGGATTCCCACCAGCTCGCCGCGGTGTATGTGACAAAGATGCTGGCGCACAACACGTCCGAGTCTCGGTCGGCGCTGGAGCGCCACGTTGCCGGGCTGCCCCGTCGCGGGGCCGCGAACCTTATGCGACGAGCGATCACCAGTGCGGTTGTCATCGGTCGGGCCACTGCCGCAGTGACGTCCCGGTTTCCGTTTCGCTCAGGGGCCTAGCCCGCACTCCGGTTCGCACGGATCGGCGCGCGGCCCCGGGCGTTACCCGGGGACGTGTCTCTTATAGACATCTCCGAGCCCACGAGACCGTAC
>JAEZDV010000170.1 GCA_023417985.1 Actinomycetes bacterium
CCGCCGGGCCGCGATAGTCGTGCCGCAGGTCAGACCGCGGCGGCCTCCATGGGGGCCATCTGTCCGCGACCGGGAACGACGTCGAGCTGAAGCGTCTTGGTGCTGTGGTCCCACACCTGACGGAACAGGTCCGGGTTCTCGGAGAGCTTCACCCCGAGAGACGGCACCATCTCGCGAAGCTTGGGCTGCCAGGCATCCCACTGCTGCGGGAAGCAGCGTTCGAGGACGTCGAGCATCGCGGGAACGGCGGTGGACGCGCCCGGGGACGCGCCGAGCAGGCCCGCGATGGAGCCGTCGGAGGCGCTGACGACAGCGGTACCGAATTCGAGCACCCCGCCCGCGCCCTTCCGGCGGATCACCTGCACGCGCTGACCGGCGACGATCAGCTCCCAGTCCTCGAGACGCGCCTCGGGCGCGAACTCGGCGAGGGTGCCGATGCGGTCGGCCGGCGACTGGGTGAGCTCACCGACGAGGTACTTGACCAGGCCGAGTTCGGTCACACCGACACCGAGCATCGACATTAGGTTGTTCGGCTTGATCGACTTGGGCAGGTCCATGACACCGCCCTGCTTGAGGAACTTCGGCGACCATCCGGCGTACGGGCCGAACAGCAGACCCTGCTTGCCACCGATCACACGGGTGTCGAGGTGAGGCACCGACATCGGAGGTGCTCCCACCGCAGCTTTGCCGTACACCTTGGCGCTGTGCCGGGCGATCACGTCGGGGTTCGTGCAGCGAAGGAACGCGCCGGAGACGGGGAAGCCGCCGAAGCCTTTCGCCTCGGAGATACCGGACTTCTGCAGCAGGTGGAGGGCTCCACCACCGGCGCCGACGAAGACGAACTTGGCGTGCACCTTGCGCGACTCGCCCGTGCGGCGGTTGCGCACCTTGACGATCCAGCTGCCGTCGGACTGCTTGGTGATGTTCGTGACCTCGTGGCCGAAGAACACCGTGCCGCCCGACGCGGCGACGTTGTTGATGAGCTGTTTGGTGAGCGCGCCGAAGTCGACATCCGTACCGGTGTCGGTCCAGTTCAGCGCGACCGGATCGGAGAAGTCGCGGCCCGCGGCCATGAGCGGCAGCCGCTCGGCGAAGAATTCGGGGCTCTCGGAGTACTCCATGCCCGCGAACAGCGGGTGGCCTGCCAGCGCGTCGTACCGCGCACGCAGGTACTTCACGTCGTCGGCGCCGTGCACGAAGCTCACGTGCGGGATCGGGTTGATGAAGTCCTTGGGGTCGGACAGGATCCCGTTGGCGACCGCGTAGGACCAGAACTGACGGGAGACCTGGAACTGCTCGTTGACGTTGACCGCCTTGGCGATCTCGACCGAGCCGTCCGGCTTGCCCGGGGTGTAATTCAGCTCACACAGCGCCGAATGGCCCGTACCCGCGTTGTTCCACGGGTCGCTGCTCTCCGCTGCGACCGCGTCGAGCCTCTCGAAGGCGGTGATCGACCAGTCGGGCTGGAGCTGACGCATCAGCGCGCCGAGGGTCGCGCTCATGATGCCCGCACCAACGAGCACTACATCGGTTTTCGCCTCTACCACGTTCTCTGACACGGGGAAATCGACTTCCTTGTCTGTTCGCACGCGCCGCCGCGCTATCGCGCACCGCTCACGTGAGTGTCCCGAACGCGCCCGCACACAATCCTCGAGTTCAGGATTCGTCCACAGTCGCGTGACTGCGTCGCACAGGTTACCCGCGCGTTTACCGCCCCTTCATTTCACCTAATTGTGTACCCAGGTCACCTCCCCTCGAAGCCTCCTAGAGTGTGATAGTGACTACTTGGCAGCCAGACATCCTGGGCGACGGATACGAGCAGCTCGTGCTGCCGCTGGGCGAGGACCCCGACGGCGAGGGCGAGATCACCGCGACCCTGGTGCGATACCAGCCGAACACAGGTGCGCCCGCGGAGGCGCGTGACCTGCCCGACCGCGCCGTTCTCTACGTCCACGGATTCACCGACTACTTCTTCCAGCAGCACATCGCCGAGCACGCCGCAGCGCAGGGTTACCGGTTCTTCGCACTCGACCTGCGCAAGTGCGGGCGCTCGCGAGCGCCGGGCCATACCCCTCACTTCGTCACCGACCTCGAGGTCTACGACCGGGAACTCGAGGAAGCACTGCGGATCGTCGACGCCGAGGTGTCCGGCGGGGGTGTGGTGCTCGCGGCACACTCCACGGGCGGTCTCGTGCTTCCGCTGTGGCTCGACCGACTCAACCGACGTCCCGGCGGGACGGGCGCCGCCGGGGTGCGGGGACTCGTCCTGAACAGTCCGTGGTTCGACCTCCAGGGACCGTCGTACCTGCGCAACGTCGGTACCGCAGCGATCGACGTCCTCGGGCGGCTCCGTCCCCGGCTTGCCGTGCCCGGCCGCAAGTTCGACACCTACGGCGTGAGCCTGCAGCACGGCGGCTGGACCTACGACCTCGATCTGAAACCCCTCACCGGCTTCCCCGTCAGGTTCGGATGGTTGCGCGCCGTCCGCATCGGTCAAGCGCGCCTGCATCGGGGTCTCGACGTCGGGGTGCCGTCGCTGATCCTCCGGTCCGGAGCCTCGCGCTTCTCCCCCAGGTACGACGCCACCATCGACACGGTCGACGCGGTCCTCGACGTTCGGCAGATCGCTCGATGGGCGGGGTGCCTCGGAAACCGGACAACGATCGTGCCCATCACCGGTGCGCGACACGATGTGTTTCTCTCCACACCGGGTCCGCTCGCCACAGCATTCCGGGAATTGGACCTGTGGCTGGGATGGTTGAACGGAACCGGTACCGCGGATGAGCCCGTCGGCACCGGGGATGTTTCCGCACCGCCACGACCCACGGGAGAACACGCGTGACCCACTACGACCTCGCGATCATCGGCACCGGATCGGGTAACTCGATCATCGACGAGCGCTACGACGGCAAGCGCGTCGCACTGCTGGAGGAGGGCACCTTCGGCGGCACCTGCCTGAACGTGGGTTGCATCCCCACCAAGATGTACGTGTACGCGGCCGACGTCGCGAGCACCATCCGATCGGCATCCAAGTACGGAATCGACGCCACGATCGACGGAGTGCGCTGGAACGAGATCGTCGATCGCGTCTTCGGCCGCATCGATCCGATCGCCGCCGGTGGTGAGAAGTACCGGCGCGAGGACTGCCCGAACGTGACCGTGTACCGCGGTCATGCCCGTTTCGTCGGTGACCGCACCCTCGACACCGGCACGGGCGAGACGATCACCGCCGACCAGATCGTCGTCGCCGCCGGCGCACGCACCGAGATTCCGCAGGAAGTGCTCGACGGCGGGGTGACCTACTACACGAGCAACAACATCATGCGGCTCCCCAAGCTCCCCGATTCGATGGTCATCCTCGGAACCGGCTTCATCGCAATGGAGTTCGCTCACGTGTTCTCCGCGCTGGGCACCAAGGTGTCGGTGATCGGGCGGAGCGGGCGGCTGTTGCGCCACCTCGACAGCGATGTGTCCGAACGTTTCACCGCACTCGCGCAGCAGAAGTGGGACGTCCACCTGGAGAACCCGGCACGCGCGTTCATGCCGGTGGGCGACGGCGTGGAGATCGAACTCACCGACGGCACCGTGGTGGCCGGGGACGTGCTGCTCGTCGCGACCGGGCGCCGGCCCAACGGCGATCTGCTCGACGTCGCCGCAGCAGGGATCGAACTCGACGCGGCAGGAAGCATCGTCGTCGACGAATTCCAGCGCACGAGCGCCGAGGGCGTCTTCGCCCTGGGTGACGTGTCGTCGCCGTACCAGCTCAAGCACGTCGCGAATCACGAAGCGCGCGTCGTCCAGCACAATCTCCTGCACGACGCGTGGGGGCCGGACACCTCGGCTCTGCAGCGCACCGATCACCGGTTCGTGCCCGCCGCGGTGTTCACCGAACCGCAGATCGCGACGGTCGGACTGACCGAAGCGGAGGCCCGCGCCGCGGGATACGACATCTCGGTGAAGATCCAGGACTACGGAAACGTCGCCTACGGCTGGGCGATGGAGGACACCGAGGGGTTCTGCAAACTGATCGCCGATCGTTCGACGGGTCTGCTCCTCGGCGCCCACATCATCGGCGCGCAGGCGTCGACGGTGATCCAGCCTCTCATCCAGGCGATGGCCTTCGGCATCACCGCGCGCGACATGGCCACCCAGCAGTACTGGATCCACCCAGCGCTCCCCGAACTCGTGGAGAACGCGCTGCTCGGTCTGTAGACACGCCCTCCGTCCGGCCCCGCGCCCCGTGCCGGCCCCCCGGGGCCGCGCGGGGGGGGGGGGGGGGGGGGGGGG
>JAEZDV010000175.1 GCA_023417985.1 Actinomycetes bacterium
CGCCCCCCCCCCCCGCCGCCCCCCCCCCCCACGACCGTCTGTCGTAGGGGTTCAGACCTCGACGGGGTACGCCGGTTCCTGGATCTGCGGAACGATGCGCTCCTCGACGAAGATGCCGTGCCAGATCATGAACACCAGTACGGTCCACAACCGGCGACTGTGATCGACGGTGCCGACACGGTGGTCCTCGAGCATCTTGGTCACCGCCGCCTTGTCGATCAGGTGGTCGGTGCCGGATTCGGCGATCACCTGATGCGCCCAGTCGAACAACTCGGTTCCGGCGAGCCAGTGGCGCAGCGGCACCGGGAACCCGAGCTTCGCGCGGTGCAGCACATGCGACGGCACGATGCCCTCGAGCGACTTGCGCAGTGCGTACTTGGTGGTGTCCTTGGTGATCTTCTGCTCGAGCGGTACCTGCGACGCAACCCGGTACACCTCGGGGTCGAGGAACGGAACGCGCAGTTCGAGCGAATTCGCCATGGTCATCTTGTCGGCCTTGACGAGGATGTCGCCGCGCAGCCACGTGAACAGGTCCAGGTGCTGCATCCGGGCCACCGGGTCCCAGCCCGCCGACCGCGCGTAGATCGGTGCGGTGACGTCCTGGTGCGTCCACTCGGGACGGAACTCGCGCAGCACCGACCGTAGCTGGGCGTCGCTGAAGCTTCGCGCGTTGCCGTAGTAACGCTCCTCGAGGGGCATCGAGCCGCGGTGGAGCAAGCTCTTACCGCGAGTGCCTTCGGGGATGCGCTCGGAGAGCTTGCCTGCGGCACGACGCAGTGCCGGTGGCAGGAACTCGAACGGTCGCAGCGACAGCGGCTCCCGGTAGATGGTGTAGCCGCCGAACAACTCGTCCGCGCCCTCACCGGAGAGCACCACCTTGACGTGCTTGCGGGCCTCCTTGGCGATGAACCAGAGCGGAACCAGCGCGGGGTCCGCGACGGGGTCGTCGAGGTACCAGACGATCTCGGGGATGGCCGCGGCGAACTCGGCGGGGGAGACGACCCGCACGACATGCCGGGCACCGATCGCGGCGGCGGACTCGGCAGCCACGTCGACCTCCGAATAGCCCTGCCGCTCGAAGCCCGCCGTGAAGGTGATGAGGTTCGGGTTGTGGCGCATCGCCAGCGCCGCGATGGCCGTCGAGTCGATGCCTCCCGACAGGAACGACCCCACGGTGACGTCGGCGCGCATGTGCTTGGCGACGGAGTCCTCGAGCGCGTCGGCGATCTCCCGGTAGCGATCCTGTTCCCGTCCAGCGGCGAACGGCCGCACCGGGAAGGTCGGTTCGAAGTACCGCGTGATCTCGGGCTCCGAGCCCGGGGACAGCCGGGCATAGCAACCGGATTCGAGGCGCCGGATCTCCTTGTGCAGCGATTCGGGCTCCGGGACGTACTGCAGCACCGTGTAGTGCTCGACGGCGCGCGGATCGAGTTCGGTGCCGATCCCGATCACCTCGGCGAGTTCGAGAAGGCTCTTCTTCTCGCTGCCGAACGCGGTGCCGGCAGTGCCGGTCGCGAGGAACAGCGGCTTGATACCGAACGGGTCCCGTGCGAGGAACAGTTCACGGTCGACTGTGTCCCAGATGGCGAACGCGAACATCCCGCGGAGACGACGGACCGCCTCGGCGCCCCAATGGTGGAATGCCGCGACGATGGTTTCGCTGTCGCCCTCGGTCGCGAACTTCGCGCCGAACTCGTCGGCGAGTTCCTGCCGCAACTCGAGGTAGTTGTAGATCTCACCGTTGAAGGTCAGGGCGTACCGGTCGGGCTGCTCCGGAGGACCCCACCGCAGGGGCTGATGTGAATGCGCGATATCGATGATCGACAGTCTGTTGAAGCCGAAGACGAGGTCGGCATCGTTCCAGGTGCCGTGTTCGTCCGGGCCGCGATGCCGTAGGCAGTGCATTGCGGACGCCACCTGAGCGACGGCCTCGTCGCTGGTGCCGTCGGTGGTCAGAAACCCGAGCAAGCCGCACACGCGTTCGGTACCTCATTCCGGTCGGGGTGTCAGGAGCGAACCAGACGTCGAGCGCCGCGCAGGACCGCGGGAACTGTTCTCCGGCGTTCGTCGTTGTTCTCTCTGGAGTATGCCGCAGACGGCAGAGAGGTCGAGTCGGCGGCATCGAACAAAAACCGTCGTCACGTCCGTGCGCTCCGGGCGAATCCCCCGGCGCGACACTTTCTTCGTGCCCCGAGGATGGATAGCGGCCGGGTTTGGTCTACGCTGCGTAGTAATTGGGCTGGCCCTCTTGGTGTGCCCTACTGAAATTGCAGCGATCAGGAAGGCGTGAACGTGGCGCAAGGTCGGATCCTTCGGCGGTTCGGGCTCGCAGCATCACTCGGCATTGCAGCCTTGGTGCTGACCGGGTGTTCGAGCGAAGAAGTCCTTCGTTTCGGCTGGCCGGAGGGCGTGACCCCCCAAGCCGAGCGTATGCGTGACCTGTGGACGTGGTCGGTTGTCGCCGCCCTCGTCATGGGAATTCTCGTGTGGGCCCTCACCTTCTGGGTGATCATCGCCTACCGGCGACGGAAGGACTCTCCGGAGTTCCCGCGGCAGACGGCATACAACGTGCCGCTCGAGCTCGCGTACACGGCAGCACCGTTCGTTGCTGTGTGTGTCCTCTTCTACTTCACGGTCGTGGTGCAGAACTACGTTCTGGAGAAGGAAGACAACCCCAACGTCGTCGTCGACGTGACCGGTTTCCAGTGGAACTGGAAGTTCGGTTACCGCACGATCGACCTCCGGGACGGAAGCGAGCCGTACAACGGCATCGACCAGGCCGCCGAGGACGCAGTGCAGTTCGACATCCCGAATGCGGATGACGAGCACGCCGAGCTGGGCCCCATCCACGGCGCACCCGTCGAGGACCTCTCGTACCTGCATTACGACAAGATCGAGACGATCGGCACCAGCAACGAGATTCCGGTCCTGGTTCTCCCGACCGGCAAGAGCATCGAGTTCCAGCTCGCCTCGTCCGACGTCATCCACTCCTTCTGGGTCCCCGAGTTCCTGTTCAAGCGCGATGTGAACCCGAACCCGATCCAGAACAACTCCGACCCGATCTTCCAGATCACGGAGATCGAGCGTGAAGGCGCCTTCGTCGGTCGCTGCGCCGAGATGTGCGGCACCTACCACGCGATGATGAACTTCGAGGTCCGCGCGGTGAGCCCTGAGGACTTCGCCCGCTTCATCGAACTGCGCAAGCCGGTCCAGGACGGCGGACAGGGTCTGTCCAACGCCGCCGCGCTGGAAGCCATCGGTCAGAGCCCGGTCGCCACGTCGACCGTGCCGTTCAAGACCGACCGCACCGACCGCTCCGCAACCGTCGCCGCCGGCGAGTGACCCGTCTCTTCGCCTTTCATCGACAAGGACAAGTGCTGATATGAAAATCGAAGCCAAGCTCTTCGAAGTGACGACGGTGTTCTTCGTGCTCGTCGCGATCGTGTACGGAACCTTCACGGGTCTGTCCCGTACGGGTATCGAGTGGGCAGGTCTCACCGGCATCGTGCTGTCGGCCGGGCTGACCCTCATCATCGGAACGTACTTCCGATTCGTGGCCCGTCGCCTCGACACCCGTCCGGAGGACTACGAGGATGCCGAGATCAGCGACGGCGCAGGCGACCTCGGCTTCTTCAGCGCGGGCAGCTTCTGGCCGATCCTGCTGGCGGGTTCGGCAGCCTTCGCGGCCATCTCGCTGGCGTTCTTCCAGCCCTGGATGATCGCGGGCGCTGTGGTGCTCATCCTCGCGGCCTCTGCCGGTCTCGTCTTCGAGTACCACATCGGTCCCGAGAAGCACTGAGCGAATTCTCTACGCCACTGCGGGGGGGGGGGGGGGGGGGGGGGG
>JAEZDV010000182.1 GCA_023417985.1 Actinomycetes bacterium
CTCTACATCGTCGGGGTGTTCGTCTCGTTCACGCTCAGTCAGACGGGCATGATCAAGCACTGGACGCGGCATCTGGCGACAGAAACCGATCCGCAGGTACGACGGCGGATGAGCCGGTCCCGGATCGTGAACTCGGTAGGACTCGCGATGACCGCGAGTGTTCTCGTGGTCGTGCTGATCACCAAGTTCGCGGCGGGAGCCTGGATCGCGATCGTCGCGATGGTGGTCGTGTTCGCGATGATGCGGGCCATCCACCGCCACTACTCGCGGGTTGCGGAGGAACTCGAGCACACTCGGTGGGACGGAGTGCTGCCGAGCCGCACGCATTCGATCGTGCTGGTGTCGAAGCTGCACCGGCCGACGCTCCGTGCCCTCGCGTATGCCCGGGCGACCAATCCGGACACCCTCGAGGCGGTCACCGTCAACGTCGACGACGAGGAGACACGGCAACTCGTCCGTGCGTGGGAGGAGAGCGACATCGACGTTCCGCTCAAGGTCATCGAGTCACCGTACCGCGAGATCACCCGGCCGGTACTCGACTACGTGAAGCGGCGGCGCGGCGCCTCGCCCCGAGAGGTCGTCACCGTATTCGTTCCCGAGTACGTCATGGGATACTGGTGGGAAGGGTTGCTGCACAACCAGAGTGCGCTGCGCATCAAGAGCCGGTTGTTGTTCCAGCCCGGCGTCATGGTCACCAGTGTGCCGTGGCAGTTGCGGTCGTCGAGGCGAATACCCCACGACCGCAACTGACCGGTCCGCTCACACCCGGGCGGGTTGCAGCACTTCCCTCAGTACGGCGGCGAATCCTTCCGGATCACCCGGCATGCCGTACTCGTCTCCCATGAATCCACCATGGCCGCCGGGGAACGAAACCGTGTCCAGCCCGAGCCGGGCCGCGAGGGCTGATGCGCCCCGCGCTGCCATCTCGTCGGCCGACTCACGACCCGCCGCGGGAACGATCCTCGTGGAGGCGGCCGCGAGAGCAGGGAAATCCGGGTCGTACCCCGTGCACGACAGCAGGTTCTGCGCCAGCAACGGATCGTCGCGCGAGCCGTCGTCCTCGACAGGGAGCCCGAAAGCGGCGGGGTCAGGTGCCGGTGCACCGAAATACGCGTCGGAGAGTTCGCCTTTCCACCCCACGAGGGTGATGAACTCGGCCATCCCCGGCCCCATTCCGCTACGCAGGTAGGTGTCGTGGATGTCGGCGCAGGCCTTCAGCAGCATGTCGCGGTCCGGAAGGATCTTCGCCAGCGGCGGCTCGTGCGCCACGAGAGTGCGCACCCGCTCGGGACTGCGCGTCACCAACTCCAGGGCGTTCACCGCGCCGCCGCTGGTCGCGAACAGATCGACCGGACCGGCGCCGAGTGTGTCGATGAGTTGCGCGAGGTCGTCGGCGTGCCGGCGGGGCGTCGACCCGACGGTGGTGTCGGTGCGCACGCCCCGACCCGTGCCGCGCGGGTCGTAGGTCACCACCGTCCGGTCGGTGAAGTGCGACGCCAGCGTGCCGAATGCGTCGGCTGTCATCGGGGAGGCGGCGAGTACGAGTGTCGGGTACTGCCGTTCGCCGGAGGGCTCGCGCACGTCGTAGACGAGCGATGCGCCGGGCACGTCCAGCGTGCGGGTGTCGGGCTGAGTCATGGTGCTCCGTTCGAGTCGGTACTTCCGTATCGACCCGGCCGTCCGTGCCAACTCATCGCCGGGGCACGCCTACGGAGAATTCTGTGTGCGTCCACGACCGATGACGTCGGCACGACGCTCGGCGACGCGTGCGGGAGTGAAATCCTTCATCCACCGCTGCGACGTCTCCTGCTCCGTCTGTAGCGCCGGGGCGGTGACGTGTTCTTCCGCGCGGAGGTACGAGCCGAGCAGGGTGCGGACGCCGGCGCGATCGTTGCCGGCGATGGTCGTCGCGAGACCGAGTGCGGCGTCCAGAAGCCGGTCGTGAGCCACCACCTCGGTCACCAATCCGACACGCAGGGCGGTCTCGGCGTCGACGAAGTCGCCGGACAGGCTCATTCGGCGCGCAAAGGCCCCGCCGACCGCCGCGGGCAGCCGCGCCGTCAGGCCCCAGCCGGGCAGGACGCCGACACGCGCGTGGGTGTCGGCGAAGCGTGCGCGTTCGGAAGCGATCAGGAAGTCGCAGGCGAGCGCCATCTCGAGGCCACCCGTGATCGCGGCGCCGTTGATCGCGCCGATCACCGGCTTGGTCAGTGGCCGCCACGGATGCCCGACAGGAATCCCGTCGTCCGCAAGCCGCCCGAGGTTGCCGCCGGAGGTCCCGAGTTCCTGCAGGTCCAATCCCGCACAGAACGCGGGGTCGGTGCCGGTCAGGATCACGACGTCGGTCTGTTCGTCGGCGTCCGCCGCGGTGAGTTCGTTGCGAAGCGTGTCGATGAGGGCTGCGCTCAGGGCGTTGCGCTGTTTCGGGCGGTTGAAGGTGAGCGTGCGGACGGGTCCGTCTTGCCTGGTGAGCAGGATCGGCTCGGTCATGGTGTTCCTCCGCTGGACGGACTCGACTGGTTCTGCGGAGCGTAACTATCGCCGGGTCGTCCCGTCGCCGATGACGTCTTCCCGGCGTGCCGTTCCACTGGGCTGAAGCATTGTGGCCGCCGCCACACCGAGGTTCCTATTCTCGGCGCATCCGAGGAAGGGAAACGTCCCCATGCAGTCGCTCGCCTGTCGCACCTGTGACGCCCGCGTGCACGTCGCCAAGTACAGCCCCGCTCACACGAGCATCCAATGGTCCGATTCCGCCCGCGAGGCGTGCCGAGAATTCGCCGCTGCGCGTGCGCTCGACCCCGCCGCCTACGTGATGCGGTGTGCCGACCTGGACAGCACGGTCGACGAGGCCGTATCTGAGGGAAAGATCCGTGCGACAACGAGGGTCGAGCCGACAGTCCGGCCCCTCGCTTCCGAGGACACCGTCACCACAGCCCGGTGACTCCCGTGTGTGTCAGGTTCCGTTCGCTTCGCCCGTAAACCTCTTGGAGACAAGTATGACCGTCCCGCAGGATCGTATCGAGATCCGCAACATCGACACCGGCACCAATCCCGAACGCTTCGCGCGGGGATGGCACTGCATCGGCCTCGCCAAGTCGTTCCGTGATGGAAAGCCGCACCAGGTCAAGGTGTTCGGCACCGACCTGGTCGTCTTCGCCGATACCTCCGGCGAACTACACGTGCTCGACTCCTACTGCCGCCACATGGGTGGCAACCTCGCTCGCGGCGAGATCAAGGGCGACACTATCTCGTGCCCGTTCCACGATTGGCGCTGGAACGGTCAGGGCCGTTGCGTAGAGGTGCCTTACGCTCGCCGTACCCCGAAGGTGGCCCGCACCAAGGCGTGGACGACGATGGAGCGCAACGGCGTGCTCTTCGTGTGGCACTGCCCGCAGGGAACGGAGCCGACGCCGGAACTCGCGATCCCCGAGATCGAGGGCTACGAGGACGGCCAGTGGTCCGACTGGACCTGGACGACCATCCTCGTCGAGGGCTCGCATTGCCGCGAGATCGTCGACAACGTCGTCGACATGGCGCACTTCTTCTACGTGCACTACCAGATGCCCGAGTACTTCAAGAACGTCTTCGACGGCCACATCGCGGGCCAGCACATGCGTTCGTACGGGCGCGATGACATCAAGACCGGCGTGCAGATGGATCTTCCCGAGGCGCAGACGATTTCGGACGCGTTCTACTACGGTCCGTCCTTCATGCTCGACACGATCTACACGGTGTCCGAGGGCCAGACCATCGAGTCCAAGCTCATCAACTGCCACTACCCGGTGACGTCGAATTCGTTCGTGCTGCAGTTCGGCACGATCGTCAAGAAGGTCGACGGCATGACCGACGAACAGATGTCCGAGATGGCGACGCTGTTCACCGACGGTCTCGAAGAGCAGTTCCAGCAGGACATCGAGATCTGGAAGCACAAGACGCGCATCGAGAACCCGCTCCTCACCGAGGAGGACGGCCCGGTCTACCAGCTTCGCCGCTGGTACAGCCAGTTCTACGTGGACGTCGAGGATGTCACGCCCGACATGACCCAGCGCTTCGAGTTCGAGGTGGACACCAGCCGTGCCCTCGAGTCGTGGCACAAGGAGGTCAAGGAAAACCTCGCCGCTACCGGAGAGTGACGCGCCGAGCCGTCCCACCCCACGAGGGTGGGGCGGCTCAGTGGTCTCGGCGCCGGAATCCGTCGACGAACACCGATATCACGGTGTGGGCGAGATCGGCCGTCGTCTGCCCGGGTCCGGACCGGAACCAGCGCGAGGCGTGCCAGACGGCGTCGTAGAGCAGTTCCCGGAACATCTCGGGATCGATATCGGTGCGGAAGACGCCGTCCGCGACGCCCTCTGCGATCGTGTTCTGCCATGCCACCTGCATGGCATCGGCCGTCTCGACCATGTCGGCTTCGACCACTCGTTCGCGCATGTATTCGCCTTCGCGCCGCCAGATCGAGGTGGCCCCGTGGTAGTCCTCGCTGGTGGTCAGCGCTATCTCGGCGAGCGCCTCGAGTCGTTCGACCGGCGGGAGTGACCGTGCCATCACGTCGGCGCACCTGCGGGTGAGGTCCTCCAGGTACTCGCGGATGAGTTCGGTGACGATCGCTTCCTTCGACGGGAAGTAGTGGTAGAGCGCTCCCGAATACACGCCGACGGCTTCGGCGATGTCGCGAATCGTGGTGGCGGTGACGCCTTTTCGCGCGAATATCTCGGCAGATCGGTCGAGGATCTGCCTTTTGCGTTCCTGTGGATCCACTCTGAGCCTCCTGGCGTGTGTGGCACGGCGCCGGTGCACCTCAGCAGCTCATTGTTCCACACTCATTGATCAGTTGATCAATGGGGCCTGTCCTCATCCCGATCACCAGGAGTATGTATGAAAACTTCGCCCATGCACGCGCCGGTCCCGAACTCTGCCCTGGAAGGCGGCACCGCCATCGTCACAGGTGCCGGTCAAGGGATCGGCAGAGGAATCGCTCTCGCACTCGCCGCCGCGGGGGCACAGGTCGCCGTGGTCGGGCGAACGGCTGCGCCGATCGAGGAGGTCGCCGGCGAAATCGGCGACCGCGGAGGGGTCGCACGGCCCTACGTATGCGATGTGACGGATGCTGCGGCGGTGGAGCGTCTCGTCCCCGCGGTCGCCGAGCAGTTCGGCGGAATCACCGTGCTCGTCAACAATGCTCAGACGGCCGCACCCGGGTCGCTGCTCGAGCTCGATGAGTCCGCATACCGGGAGGCGATGGAATCGGGCCCCACCGCGACGTGGCGACTCATGCGTGCATGCCACCCGTATCTGCAAGGACACGGGTCGATCGTCAATCTCGGCTCGGCGGCGGGGATCCGGTGGAACCCGTCGGGGACCGGTGGCTACGCCGCCGCGAAAGAAGCGATCCGCGTGCTGACCCGTACCGCGGCGTGCGAATGGGCGGGAGACGGTATTCGCGTCAACGCCATTCTTCCCCTGGCGAATTCGAAGCCGATGGAAGACTGGGCGCGCGCCGATCCCGATGCTGCGGCCGGGTATCTCAGCACCGTGCCGCTCGGCAGGCTCGGAGACCCCGAAACCGATATCGGTCCGGCCGTGGTGTTCTTGTGCAGCGATGCGGCGCGCTACATCACCGGGCATGCCTTGCCCGTCGACGGAGGTCAAGCACTGGTGCGATGACCGTGGCACGACGGGCCGGCGGGATCGTCATCCCACGCGACGCTGGGGAGTGCACCGGGAGAGGCTGCGCCAGATCGTGCGCGCGGCGACACGGACCGGCGTCGCGAGGTGGACGGCATCGACCTTGTCGGCCGCGCCGGTGACGGACAATGCGCCGACGTAGGTGCGGCCGTCACCGATCGGTGCGGCGACACAGGCGATTCCGGGAACCGACTCGCCGCGCTCGTGCGCCACGTGCCGCTCCCGGATCCAGGCGATCTCGTTGCGCAGTCGGACGGCGTCGACTCCCGTCGGGGCATCGTCGAGCCCCGGTACCGGGGTTCCGGCGGGGTCGAACCGTGTGTGGGCGATGAGGGCTTTGCCCAGCGCGGTACGCAGAGCGGGCTGGCGTCCGCCGATGCGGGACGGGATCGGAATCGGTTCGCGCCCGACCTTGTCGAGGTATCGCACCTCGTTGCCGTCCAGAACGCCCAGGTGGACGACGAGGCCGGTGACGGAATGCAGTTCCTGGAGAACAGGGTGGGCGGCCCGATGCAATCCGTCGTGGTGCTGGGCCAGCGCGCCCCACTCGAAGATGGTGCGGCCCAGCGCGTACGAGTGGCCCTCCCGGCGGACCCAGCCGAACGCCATCAACTGGGTGAGCAGCCGGTGCGTGGAGGACCTGGGAAGTCCTGTCCGCGCGGACAACTCGGACAGGGTGAGCTTGTCGCTGTGCCGGAACGCGTCGAGCAAACCGGCGACACGGTCGACGACAGCCGCGGGAAAGTCGTCACGGTTCCTCACGAGGCCTCCATCTTCGATCCGATCGGGACTGCTCACAGCAGAGGCTCCCGTTGATCGGGCGATCAATCAATATTTACGTGACTGTAGCAGGGCGGGGCCTCCGCGTGAAGAAGAAAGTTCCGGTTGTTCGTTCCGCTCGCCCTGGTCACGCGAGTCGGGACGACACCTCGTCGGCCGCACGGCGAACGAGACGGCCGACTCCTTCGGGAAGCCGGCCTTGGGGCCCTGCCAGCGCGATCGCCCCGATCTCGCCGTTCCCCGCGTCGAATGCCGCCGCAACGGACCTGGCCGGGTTTCCGCCCCGAACCACACCCCCGGACACGAGGAATGCATCCGCATCCGTAGCCGGCGTGTAGGAGCCGTCGCGATGGTGCAGCATTGCGACACCGGCCGCCGTCTCGAAGGCGGGGCGGCGCTCACCCACGTGTGAGGGTGTTTCGGACGTCCAGCGACCCCCGATCTTCTCGAGGTAGAGCAGATCCTCGCCGTCCAGAACGGCGAGATGCGCGACGAGACCCGTCTCGGTCTGCAAGTCGTACAACGCAGGCAGGGCGGCCCGGTGGATCCGGTCGTGTATCCGGGCCAGGGCCCCGAGTTCGATCATCTTGGGACCGAGGCGGTATGTGGTGCCGGAGCGGCTGATCCACCCCACCTTGACGAGCTGGAGCAGCATCCGGTGGGTCGACGAGCGCGGGAATCCGGTTCGCTGGGCCAACTCGGTGAGAGTGAGCCCTTCCGCGGTGCGAAACGGCTCGAGCAGAAGGGTGACTCGTCCCAGCACGGACTGGGGGCTTTCGGATACGCCGGACACGGGCGTCCTCCCTCGAAGTAGTTTCCGCTATTGATCGCTCGATCAATCAATTAGGCAAACTTTAACGCGAGAACGCCGGAATACAAGAAGCGGGGGGGGGGGGGGGGGGGGGGGGG
>JAEZDV010000071.1 GCA_023417985.1 Actinomycetes bacterium
GGCCTACGACGGGTACGTCGAGGTGCTCGCGCCCGTCTTCCTGCCCACCGGCGTTTTCGATGTCTGGGGGCTGGACGCCGACGATCCGCGTCGCGTCACCACCAAGGTGCTCAACCCGCTGGAAGCGGACCGCCCGGAGCTGGCCACGACGTTGCTGCCCGGCCTTCTCGAGGTGATGGTCCGTAACGTCTCGCGTGGCCAGCGCGACCTGGCGCTGTACTCGATCGCACAGGTGGTGCAGCCCGGACCGGAGACGGTGTCCGTCGCGCCGCTGCCTGTCGATCGGCGTCCCAGCGACACGGAGATCGCGGCCCTCGAACAGTCGCTGCCGGCGCAGCCGATGCACGTCGGAGGTGTGCTCGCGGGACTGCGTGAGCCCGCCGGGCCGTGGGGACCGGGCCGCGCCGCGGACGCGTCCGACGCCTTCGCCGCCGCCGAGACCATCGCGCGCGCTGCGGGTGTGCAGCTCGAACGCCGTGCTGCACAACACCTCCCGTGGCACCCGGGACGGTGCGCGGAGCTGGTCGTCGACGACGTCGTCGTCGGTTACGCCGGTGAACTGCACCCTGCCGTGGTCGAACGGGCCGGACTTCCGCCGCGCACCTGTGCCTTCGAACTCGATCTCGACGCCCTCCCGATCGTGGAGTCGCTGCCCGCTCCTGTGGTCTCGCCGTTCCCGGCGGTCCTGCAGGATGTCGCGGTGGTGGTCGATGCCGCCGTGCCCGCCGCTTCGGTCGAATCCGCGCTGCGCTCCGGTGGCGGGGAACTGCTCGAAGACATCCGGTTGTTCGACGTGTTCGAGGGTGCGCAGGTCGGCGAGAACCGCAAATCGCTCGCCTTCGCGCTGCGGTTCCGGGCGCCGGACCGCACGCTGACCGAGGACGAAGCAAGCGCCGCCCGTGACGCTGCGGTCACTGCTGCTGCCGCAGCGGTGGGCGCGGAACTGCGTCGCTGAGCCATCGCTGCCGGGGTGTCGGCCCAGCATGCCGGACGGCACCCCCGGTGGAGGTCTGCGGCACGTAACCTGGAGATATGAGTACCGACGAGCGGAACCACGGCCGCATTCCGGAGCCCGAGGCGCCCGACGAGCCCGCGCCGGACGTCACACCGGCCGAACCGGGCACGCCCACCGTGCCCGACGTGCCGCCGGGCCCGGCCATCCCGGATGTGCCACCGATCGAGCCCGAGCCGGAGACCGAGCCCGGTCCTGTCGGTTCGGGAGTGCGGGCGCCGACGATCGAGGAGATCACCGGCTACACCCGCGACGGCGTGCCCACGCTGGACACTGTGCGGGCGAAGATCGAGCACCGGTCGGCCACGGCGATCGGTGCGGAGGAACTGGCGCGGGACGGTGCGTCCGGCCGGAGTCTCGAAGACGAGTACGAGGCGCGGCAGGCGGCCGCGGCCGACAAGCTCGCAGAGATCCGGCGGTCGCTGCGCTCGGAGTGACCTACCGCTCGATGAAATGATTTGCATCATCGTGCATAATCAATCGTATGGGTAATTCACCGGCATTCACGGCGACTCCGCAGTCGCCGCTACGCGTCGCCGTCGCGGGAGCGAGCGGCTACGCGGGCGGCGAAATCCTGCGCCTCCTCCTCGGCCATCCCGCGTACGCAGACGGCTCGCTCGTCATCGGCGCGCTCACCGCCGGAGGCAACGCCGGGTCCACCCTCCGCGAGTTCCACTCGCACCTGCTTCCCCTCGCCGACCGGGTCCTCGCACCCACCGACCTCGACAGCCTCACCGGGCACGACGTCGTCTTCCTCGGCCTGCCGCACGGGCACTCCGCGGTCATCGCCGAGCAACTTCCCGAAACCACGGTCGTCATCGACTGCGGCGCCGACTTCAGGCTGACCTCCAGCGACGACTGGAAGCGCTGGTACGGCACCGACCACGCGGGCACCTGGCCGTACGGCATGCCCGAACTCCCCGGCGCACGCGACAAGCTCGTCGGCGCGACCCGCATCGCAGTACCCGGGTGCTACCCGACGTCCGCCTCGCTCGCCCTCGCGCCTGCGGTCGCGGCGGGCATCGTGGAACCGTCGGTGCAGATCGTCGCGGTCTCCGGCACCTCCGGAGCCGGCAAATCGCCGCGCGTCGACCTGCTCGGCTCCGAAGTGATGGGGTCGGTGCGGGCCTACGGTGTCGGCGGCGCCCACCGCCACACGCCCGAAATCAAGCAGAACCTCTCGGCGCTCGCCGGAACCGACGTGTCCGTGTCGTTCACTCCCGTTCTCGCACCCATGCCCCGGGGCATCCTCGCAACCTGCACGGCACCGACGAAGGCCACCGCTGACGAGGCTCGCGCCGTCTACGAGAAGGCGTATGCCGACGAAGCATTCGTCCACGTGCTCCCCGAGGGCGTGCTTCCCACCACCGGTTCGGTGATCGGCTCCAACGCCGTCCAGCTCTCTGTCACCGTCGATCCCGACGCAGGACTGCTGGTCGTGATCGCCGCGCTCGACAACCTGACCAAGGGCACCGCCGGAGCCGCGGTGCAGTCCATGAACCTGGCGCTCGGGCTGCCCGAAGGCGCCGGCCTGTCCACCGTAGGAGTGGCGCCGTGACCGACCTGACCGACAGCACGACGGACCACAACGTCGACGGCGCCTACGCGCACGCCGAAGAGGTCGCCGGTGGACGGCTCATCCGCACACAGGGCGTGACGGCGCCCGCAGGTTTCCGCGCCGCAGGCATCCGGGCAGGAATCAAGGTCAACGGCAACGCCGACCTCGCCCTCGTCCTCAACGAAGGCCCCGAACTCGCCGCCGCAGGAGTCTTCACCACCAACAAGGTGAAGGCTGCTCCGGTGCTGTGGTCCCAGCAGGTCCTCACCAGCGGGGCACTGCGCGCCGTGATCCTCAATTCGGGCGGTGCCAACGCATGCACCGGACCCGGTGGCTTCCAGGACACCCACGCCACCGCCGAAGCCCTCGCCGACGCCCTGAGCAACTGGGGGACCGACACCGGAGCGGGCGAGATCGCCGTGTGCTCGACCGGGCTCATCGGCGACCGCCTGCCGATGGACAAGGTCCTCGCCGGCGTGCAGGAGATCGTCCACGAACTCGCCGGAGGCATCTCCGGCGGCACCGATGCCGCTCACGCCATCATGACCACCGACACGGTTCCCAAGCAGGCGGCGCTCCACCACGGCGGCAACTGGAACGTCGGCGGCATGGCCAAGGGCGCCGGCATGCTCGCTCCCGCACTCGCCACCATGCTGTGCGTGCTCACCACCGACGTCGTGGCAACCCCGGAGCAACTCGACCGGGCACTGCGCCACGCCACCCGGAAAACCTTCGATCGGCTCGACATCGACGGCGCGACTTCCACCAACGACACCGTGCTGCTGCTCGCCTCCGGCGCCAGCGGAGTCAGCCCCACGCAGGACGAACTCGACGCGGCCGTGCTCGCCGTCTGCGACCGCCTCGCCGCCCAGATGATGGCCGACGCCGAGGGCGGCACCAAGCGTGTCACCGTCACCGTCCGGGGCGCCGCCAGCGAGGACGACGCCCTCATCGGCGCTCGGACCGTCGCGCGCGACAGCCTCGTGAAGACGGCGCTGTTCGGCTCGGACCCCAACTGGGGGCGGGTGCTCGCCGCCATCGGCATCGCCCCGATCGAACTGGACCCGAACACGATCACCGTCATGTTCAACGGTCAGCCCGTGTGTATCGGCGGAGTCGGTGCCCCCGGCGCCCGCGAGGTCGACCTGTCCGGCGTCGACATCTCCCTCGACATCGATCTCGGGATCGGTGACGCCGAAGTGTCGATCCGCACCACCGACCTGTCGCACGCGTACGTCGAAGAGAACTCGGCGTACTCGTCATGAGCGCCCCCGCGACCGGCGACGGTACGGCTCCGGACCTCATCGCGAGCCTGACCGCACACCAGAAGGCATTCGTCCTCGCCGAAGCACTGCCGTGGCTGCAGAAATTCCGCGACAAGATCGTCGTCGTGAAGTACGGCGGCAACGCGATGATCGACGATCGGCTGAAAACAGCCTTCGCAGCCGACATGGCGTTCCTGCGTACCGTCGGCATCCACCCCGTCGTCGTGCACGGCGGGGGCCCGCAGATCAACGCGATGCTCCGCCGACTCGGGATGGAAGGCGAATTCCGGGGCGGCTTCCGCGTCACCACGCCCGAAGTCATGGACATCGTGCGGATGGTGCTGTTCGGTCAGGTCGGCCGCGAACTCGTCGGTCTGATCAACGCGCACGGCCCCTACGCCGTGGGTATTTCCGGTGAGGACGCGCAATTGTTCACCGCGACCCGGCGCACCGTCGTCGTCGACGGGACGGACACCGACATCGGGCTCGTCGGCGATGTCACCACCGTGAACCCGGCCGCGGTACTCGACCTCATCGCAGCCGGCCGCATCCCCGTGGTGTCGACGATCGCACCCGACATCGACGGCATCGTCCACAACATCAACGCCGACACCGCCGCCGCCGCGCTCGCGGAAGCGCTCGGCGCCGAGAAACTCGTGGTGCTCACCGACGTGGAGGGCCTGTACACGAACTGGCCCGACCGCTCGTCGCTCACCTCCGCCATCGACGCCGCCGCGCTCGCCGAACTGCTGCCCTCCCTCGACTCCGGGATGGTGCCGAAGATGGAAGCGTGCCTGCGGGCCGTGGAAGGCGGGGTGCCGACCGCCCACGTGATCGACGGCCGCCAGCCGCATTCGGTGCTGCTCGAACTGTTCACCGAGGAAGGCATCGGCACGATGGTCACCCCGAGCCAGGGAACCTCCACACACCCCTCGACGGTGCTCCCCGCGACGGAAGGAAACGCATGACCGGCACGTCCGAGCTGCAGCAACGCTGGGCAGGCTCGCTCATGAACAACTACGGAGTCCCCAAACTGGCGCTCGTCGCCGGCGACGGCGCGGTCGTCACCGACGCCGACGGCATGCAATACCTGGACCTGCTCGGCGGCATCGCCGTGAACAGCCTCGGTCATCGGCATCCCGCGATCCTCGAGGCCGTCACCGCTCAACTGGGGCAGCTCGGCCACGTATCCAACCTCTACGCCTCCGCGCCTGTCGTGGAACTCGCAGAGCAACTGCTCGGGCACTTCGGGCACCCCGGCCGCGCGTTCTTCTGCAACTCCGGCACCGAAGCCAACGAAGCAGCCTTCAAGATCGCCCGTCTCACCGGACGGCGGAAGATCATCGCCTGCGAGAAGGCGTTCCACGGGCGGACCATGGGCGCCCTTGCTCTCACCGGCCAGCCCGACAAGCGGGCACCGTTCGAACCGATGCCCCCCGGCGTCGAATTCGTTCCCTACGGCGACATCGCCGCCCTCGACGCGGCGGTCGACGAGGACACCGCTGCCGTGTTCCTCGAACCCATCATGGGGGAGTCCGGGGTCGTCGTACCCCCGGAGGGATACCTCGCCGAAGCACGCCGCATCACCCGCGAACGCGGAGCGCTCCTCGTCCTCGACGAAGTCCAGACGGGCGTCGCCCGCACCGGCACCTTCTTCGCCCACCAGGCGGTCGGTGTCGTCCCCGACGTGATGACCCTCGCCAAAGGACTCGGCGGCGGCCTGCCCATCGGGGCCGTCCTCGCCACGGGACCGGCAGCCGACCTGTTCCAGCCCGGCAAACACGGGACGACGTTCGGCGGCAACCCGGTGTGCGCCGCCGCGGCGCTCGCCGTCCTGCGCACCATCGACGAAGAGAACTTGCTCGACCACGTCAACACCGTCGGCAAGACGTTGAGCACGGGCATCGAATCCCTCGGACATCCCCTCGTCTCGCACGTGCGGGGCTCGGGTCTGCTGCTCGGGGTGGTGCTGACCGACGCGAAATCCGCTGCCGTCGAAGCGGCCGCCCGCGACGCCGGCTTCCTCGTCAACGCCCCGGCACCCGACGTGATCCGGCTCGCGCCGCCGCTCGTCCTCACCGAGCGTCAGGCCGAGAGCTTCGTCGCCGCCCTCCCCACCATCCTCGATACCGCTGTCCGCGAAGGGAACTGAAGAACGTGCTCCGACATCTTCTGCGGGACGACGATCTGACCCCCGCCGAACAGAACGAGATCCTCGACCTCGCCGCCGAACTCAAGAAGGCCCCGCTGTCGCGGCGCCCGCTCGAGGGCCCCTACAGCGTGGCGGTGCTGTTCGACAAAACCTCCACGCGCACCCGGTTCTCGTTCGACGCGGGGATCGCTCAGCTCGGCGGGCACGCCATCGTCGTCGACGCGGGATCCACCCAGATCGGCAAGGGCGAAACCCTCGAAGACACGGCACGCGTGTTCTCCCGGTTCACCGAGGCCGTCGTCTGGCGCACCTTCGGCCAGGACCGAGTCGAGACGCTCGCGGCGCACTCCACCGTGCCCGTCGTCAATGCCCTCACCGACAGCTTCCACCCGTGCCAGGTGCTCGCCGACCTCCAGACCATCCGCGAGCACAAGGGCAGCACCCACGGCCTGAAGCTCTCGTACTTCGGTGACGGGGCCAACAACATGGCCAACTCGCTGATGCTCGGCGGCGTCACCGCCGGCATGCACGTCACCATCGCGGCGCCCGCCGGATTCATGCCGGATGCCGGCATCGTCGAGGCCGCCCGCCGGCGCGCCGAGGAGACCGGCGGCAGCGTGACGGTCGTCGACGACCCCCGCGCGGCGGCGACCGGCGCCGACGTCCTCGTCACCGACACCTGGGTGTCGATGGGCCAGGAAGTCGACGGCAAGGACCGCGAGGCGCCGTTCCGGCCGTACCAGCTGAACAGCGATCTGCTGGAACTGTCGGACCCCGCCTCCATCGTGTTGCACTGCCTGCCCGCCTATCGCGGCAAGGAGATCACGGCAGAGGTCATCGACGGACCCCGTTCCGTGGTGTGGGACGAGGCCGAGAACCGCCTCCACGCCCAGAAGGCGCTGCTCGTCTGGCTGCTCGAACAGCGCAGGAACTGACCGTGGACACCACCGCGCAGGGAGCCCCCGAACGGGCCGGCGGCGCCGCACCCACCCGGGCGGCACGACAGGCGCGCATCACCGCGCTCCTGGCGACCCGCGCGGTACGCAGCCACACCGAACTCGCGACGCTGCTCGCTGCCGAAGGCATCGAGGTCTCCACCGCCACACTGTCCCGTGACCTCGAAGAACTCGGTGCCGTCAAGCTGCGCGGCGCAGACGGGGGAGCGGGTGTATACATCGTGCCGGAGGACGGCAGCCCCGTTCGCGGAGTGACCGGCGGAACAGATCGGCTCTCCCGGCTGCTCGGTGAGTTGCTCGTCTCCACAGACGCCAGCGGCAACATCGCGGTGCTCCGCACCCCACCAGGGGCGGCGCACTATCTGGCCAGCGCACTCGATCGGGCATCATTACCCGAGGTGGTCGGCACGATCGCCGGGGACGACACCATCGCGGTGATCGCCCGGGAACCGATGACAGGGGCCGAACTGGCCGCCCTGTTCGAATCACTGGCCTGACCCAACACGTCACCGACGTAAACGAAGAACAGAAGGAGCACAAGACAATGGCCGATCGCGTCGTACTCGCCTACTCGGGCGGGCTGGACACCTCCGTTGCCATCAGCTGGATCGGCAAGGAGACCGGCAAGGAGGTCGTCGCCGTCGCCATAGATCTCGGTCAGGGCGGCGAGGACATGGAGGTCGTGCGTCAGCGCGCCCTCGATTGTGGCGCCGTCGAATCGGTGGTCGTCGATGCCAAGGACGAGTTCGCAGACGAATACTGCCTGCCCACCGTCCAGGCGAACGCGCTGTACATGGACCGCTACCCGCTGGTCTCGGCGATCAGCCGCCCGCTGATCGTCAAGCACATCGTGAAGGCTGCCCGGGAATACGGCGGCACGATCGTGTCCCACGGCTGCACCGGTAAGGGCAACGACCAGGTGCGCTTCGAGGTCGGCTTCGGCGCCCTCGCACCCGACCTCCAGGTCATCGCGCCCGTGCGGGACTACGCCTGGACCCGCGAGAAGGCCATCGCCTTCGCCGGCGAGCACAACCTGCCGATCAACGTCACCAAGAAGTCCCCGTTCTCCATCGACCAGAACGTGTGGGGCCGCGCGGTCGAGACCGGCTTCCTCGAGGACCTGTGGAACGCCCCCACCAAGGACGTCTACGACTACACCGAGGACCCCACCCTCAACTGGCAGGCTCCGGACGAACTCATCGTCTCCTTCGAGGCGGGGCGCCCCGTCGCGATCGACGGCAAGCCCGTCACCGTGCTCGAGGCGATCCAGCAACTCAACAAGCGCGCCGGTGCCCAGGGCGTCGGCCGGCTCGACATGGTCGAGGATCGCCTCGTCGGCATCAAGAGCCGCGAGATCTACGAAGCTCCCGGCGCGATCGCCCTGATCACCGCACACCAGGAACTCGAGCACGTCACCCTCGAGCGCGAGCTCGGCCGCTACAAGCGCCGCGTCGAAGAGCGCTGGAGCGAGCTGGTCTACGACGGCCTCTGGTACTCGCCGCTCAAGTACGCGCTCGATGCGTTCATCCAGAACACTCAGGAACGCGTCACGGGCGACATCCGGATGTCCATGCACGGCGGGCACATCACCGTCAACGGCCGTCGCAGTGCCGAGTCGCTGTACGACTTCAATCTCGCCACCTACGACGAGGGCGACAGCTTCGACCAGTCCAACGCCAAGGGCTTCGTCCAGATCCACGGCCTGTCGTCGAAGGTCGCGGCGAAGCGCGATCTGGGCCTGTAGTCATGGCCACCCACGGCACCAACGAAGGTTCCCTGTGGGGCGGCCGGTTCGCGAG
>JAEZDV010000092.1 GCA_023417985.1 Actinomycetes bacterium
ACCACGAGCCGGCCGTGGTGAGGTACGCCGCGCCACATCTCGCCGCCTGAACAGGCAGGATCCGGCGGGTGCCGTCTACAGGGAGCGGGCGATGAGCACCTTCATGACCTCGTTCGCGCCCGCGTAGATGCGCTGTACCCGGGCGTCCTCGTACATCCGCGCGATGAGGTACTCGCGCATGTAGCCGTAACCGCCGTGCAGCTGGACACACCGGTCGACGACCTCGCACTGCTTGTCGGTGAGCCAGTACTTGACCATCGCGGCGTCGGCGGGGTCGAGTTCACCGCGCAGGTGCTGCTCGATGCAATGGTCGAGGAAGATGCGGCTGGTGCGGGCGATCGTCTGGCATTCGGCGAGCTCGAAAGCCGTGTTCTGAAACTCGAAGAGGCTGTGGCCGAACGCTTGTCGCGCCTTGGTGTAGCGGACCGTCTCGTCGACAGCCCGCTGCATGGCACCCGCTGCCTGAGCGCCGATGATCAGGCGTTCCTGCACCAGCTGCGCCATGAGCTGCGAAAAGCCTTGTCCTGGTTCACCCAGCACGTTCGACGCCGGTACCCGCACGTCGGTGAAGGACAGTTCCGAGGTGTCGGCGGCGTGCTGGCCCACCTTGTCGAGCACGCGCCCGACCGCGAAGCCCTCGCAGTCGCGCAGGTCGACGATGAGCAGTGAGACGCCCTTGGCGCCGGCCTTCGGGTCGGTCTTGACGGCGAGGACGATCATGTCGGCCGACGAGCCGTTGGTGATGAAGGTCTTCGAGCCGTTCACGACGTACTCGTCACCGTCGCGGATCGCCGTGGTCTTGATCGCCTTGAGATCGGAGCCGGCGCCGGGCTCGGTCATGCCGATCGCTCCGAGGATCTCGCCGGTTGCCATGCCCGGCAACCAGGTCCGCTTCTGCTCCTCGGTCCCGTATTCCAGGATGTAGTGAGCGACGATGCCGCTGTGCACGGAGATGCCGAGCGCGAGGTCACCGGCGTAACCCTGCGCCTCGAACACTGCGAGGTCGTGCGCGAACGTGCCGCCGCCGCCGCCGTACTCTTCCGGCACCGAGCACAGCAGCAGTCCCAACTTGCCTGCCTCGAGCCACACATGACGGTCGATGCGACGCTGCTCGTCCCACTTCTCGGCGTGCGCCATGACCTCGCGTTCGAAGAAGTCACCGGCCAGTTCCGACAGTGCCCGCACCTCGTCGTCGTGCCATGACGGCACGTGCTTGTTCTTCATGGGTTCCCTTCGTCGATCTCCGGCCGAGGCGGCCTGATGTTGCTCATGCCCTGATGTCCCCCGATGCCCTGGTGCCGGTCGCTGTCGGGGGACAGTCGGCATCGGGTCACACGGCGCGCAGTTCCCGCTTGAGAAGCTTGCCGCTCTGGTTGCGCGGGAGAGTATCCACGAAACGGACGATCTTGGGCACCTTGAACGGCGCGAGCCGGTTTCTGACGTGGTCGACGAGTTCGCGCTCGGTGACGGTGTGACCGTCCTTGAGTACGACCACTGCAGTGACTGCCTCGATCCACTTTTCGTCGGGGGTTCCGATCACGGCCACCTCTGCGACGGCTGTGTGCGTGTAGAGGGCGTCCTCCACCTCGCGGGAAGCGACGAGGATGCCACCGGTGTTGATCACGTCCTTGATTCGATCGACGACGGTGATGTATCCCTCGGCATCACGCGTGACCAGGTCGCCCGAGTGGAACCAGCCGTCGCGGAAGGCTTCAGCAGTCGCGTCCGGGTTCTCCCAGTAGCCGAGGCACAACTGCGGCGAGCGGTAGAGGACCTCACCGGGTTCTCCGTCGGGAACATCGTTTCCGTCGGCGTCGACGACACGAGTCTCGACGAACAGCACAGCGCGGCCGCACGACGAGGGGCGGTCGGCGTGCTCGTCCGGTCCCAGCACGCAGGCCAGGGGGCCGATCTCGGACTGACCGAAGCAGTTGTAGAAACCGAGATCGGGGTACCGCTCACGCAACCGGTTCAGCACCGTGACGGGCATGATCGACGCCCCGTACTGTGCCTTGCGCAGTGACGACAGGTCGCGTGTGTCGAGGTCGGGGTGGTTCGCCAACGGGACCCACACAGTGGGCGCGAGGAACAGCGAGCCGATCCGCTCGGCTTCGATCAACCGCAGGATCTCCGGGATGTCCGGGGCCGGCATCAAGGTGATCGTCGCGCCGACTGCGAGGTACGGGAGCAGGAACACGTGCATCGCCGCGGAGTGGTACAGCGGCATGCAGATCAGCGGGTTGTCGTCGGCACGCAAGTCGAGCGCGACAATCGACGACGTGTACTCGTGGACCAGCGCACCGTGAGTCATCATGGCGCCCTTGGGCTTCGAGGTGGTTCCCGAGGTGTACAGCAACTGCACCAGATCGGTGGCCGTGACGGCCGCGTCCAGTTCGGGCACGGGTCCGCTCGTGGCCCGGTCGAGCAGGGAAGCGTCCGCGTCCCGAAGCGCGAGTACGTGTTCGGCCGGCAAGTCGCCGAGCACCCGGTCCAGTTCGCCCCGTAGGGCGGGGTCGACGAGCACCGCCGCGGCCCCGGACTGGCCGAGGAGGTACGACAACTCCTCGCCGCGCAGCGCGTAGTTGATCGGCACGTGCACGAGACCGGCCCGCGCCGCACCCAGGTAACCCAGGACGTACGCGTCGGAGTTGGTGCCGTATCCGGCGACCCGGTCGCCCGTGGTGAGGCCGAGGGCCAGCAACTCCGCCGCAGTACGGGACACCGCGTCGTCGAGTTCCCGGTAGGTGAGGCTTCGGTCTGCGAACCGAAGCGCGACGCGTTCGGGGAACCTGGCAGCGGAACGGTGGAGTACGCCGTCGACGGTGTCGGCACGGGGATCGGAACTCATGCGGTCACGTTATAGGACGTCCAACAATTGGTCGAGACCTAACGCTCGATAAGCGGCGCGCTCACCGTCCCTTCCATTCCGGCGCGCGCTTCTCTAGGAACGCGGAGATGCCTTCCTGCGCGTCGTCGAGAACCGCGTTGCTCGCCATCGTCTCCGCCATCGCCTCGTAGGCGGCGTCCTGCGGGAGGTCGATCTGCCGGTAGAAAGCGCCCTTGCCGATCCGCAGCGTCGCCGGGGAAGCCGCCGCGATCTTCGCCGCAAGCGCCGTCGTCTCGGTGTCGAGCGCCCCCGCCTCCACGACGAAGTTCACCAGCCCCCAGTCCGCCGCCGTCCGGGCATCGATCGTCTCGCCGGTCAACAGCATCTGCAGCGCACGCTTGCGTCCCACGGCACGGCTGACCGCGACCATCGGTGTCGAGCAGAACAGGCCGATCCGCACGCCCGGCGTACCGAACTCCGCATCCTCGGCAGCTACCGCGAGGTCACAGGAGGCAACCAACTGGCAGCCCGCCGCCAGCGCCGGACCCTGCACCGACGCGATCACGGGCTGCGGGATCGCCTGCACGGTCTTCATCATCTCGTTGCACGTGTCGAAGATGGCACGCTCCTCCTCGAGGGTGCGCCCGATCATGTCGCGCAGGTTGTGGCCCGCCGAGAAGACCGGGCCCTCCGCACGGATCACGATCACCTTCGTATCCGCGGACAGTGCGATCAGGCCCGTGATCACCTCGCGCATCGTGGTGACGGACAGCGGGTTGCGCCGTCCGGGATCGTTCAATGTGAGTACGCCGATTCCACTGGCTTCGTCCACGGCAACGAGCACGGGTGCGGTACTGGTGTCGGTCATGGTCCCAGCCTGCCGGACCGGACCGGACTGCACCACCGCGACACCCAGGGTGATCCGTCGACGCGACCTGTGGAATCGGCGCAGGACACTCAGCGCGGCGCGAGGGCCCGGATCATCGGAGCGGGATCCTCGGACGGCAGCAGCGCGATAGCGGGCGTCGTCACGCCGTTGTCCATGTAGCGCTCGACGTGCTCGCGGCACTTTTCCGGGGCACCGTGCACCAGGAGATCGTCGACCACATGATCCGGGATCGCCTCGAGCGCACCCTTCCGGTCGCCTTCTGCCCAGAGTTGCCACATCTTGGCGAGATCATCGGAGCGTCCGAGGAATTCGTGGAACGCGCGATATACCGGCACGTTCATGTACGCGGCGATCATTCGACGCCCGATCGCGCGGGCGGTGTCGGGATCGAGTCCGGGGAGCACGAAGATCCGCGCCACGATCTCCTTACCGGCACCGGCTTCGTTCACGTAGGGGGCGACGGTGCGGACGTCCTCGGCGGAGAGCCAGTTGATGATCGCTCCGTCCGCCTCTTTGCCGGCCAACCGGAGCATGCCCGGACGCAAGGCCGCGAGCAGCACCGGCGGGGCGGGGTCGGGGACGAGACCGGCCCGGAAGCCCTGGACGGAGAACGTGTCGTATTCGTGGCTCACTTTTTCGCCGGCCAGCGCGGACCGCAGGAAGCGCAGGGTGTCGCGGGCGCGCTTGAACGGCTCCTCGAACGGGATACCGTTCCACTTCTCCACGATGACGTTGGAGGAGGTACCGACGCCGAGAACGAACCGGCCCGGTGCCGCGGCCGCCAGAGTTGCGGCCGACATCGCGAGCGTCGCGGGCCCGCGCGTGTAGACCGGCACGATCGCCGTGCCCAGGCGGAGCGACGGTGCCCAGACGCTCGCCAGTGCGAGGGGAGTGAAGGCGTCCCCGGCGCCTGCTTCGGACGACCAGACGTCGGTGTAACCGAGGTCGGGCAGTTCCTCTATCACCCGCCGCTGCTGATCGAAGGGAATACCGTCGAGCGGAATGGTGAGGCCCCAGCGCCGTGTCGTGTTGTCCGTCATGGCGGACACCTTAGTCATCATGTGGGCCGGGTCACCCCGGCGCGCTGTCCTCCCTGGTTACCACGGCCGCGCCGTATGCTGGCACGTTGTGCGAATCGGTCAGCTGTGGCGTTATCCGGTGAAGTCGTTCGGTGGCGAGCGACTGAACACGTCGACCGTCGAATCGGACGGTCTCCGCGGCGACCACGTGTGGGCGATCGTGGATCCGGAGACAGGTGATGTCGCGAGTGCGAAACGGTTCCGGCGGTGGGGTGCCCTGTTGTCGTGCCGGGCGCGACTGCTCGACGACACCGACCCATGCGACCCTGCCGCACTCGAGATCACCCTCCCGGACGGTACCGTCGTCCACGGCGACGACGCCGCTGTCACGGATCTGCTGTCGGATGCGACCGGGCGCCCCGTCAGGCTCGAGGCGCGACCACGTACGTACGACGAAGCGCCGCTTCACCTCTTGTCCACGTCGGCGGTGACGGCACTGGGGACCGGTGACGCGCCGGCGGTCGCCCTGCGCCGGTTCCGGCCCCAGATCGTCGTCGAGACTCCCGGATACGAAGGGTTTCCCGAGGACGAGTGGGTCGGCACACGCGTCGGGATCGGTTCCACGGTCGTGGAACCGAGCAAGCTCACCACGCGGTGCGTGATGGTGACGCTCGAGCATCAGGAAGTACCCGCGCGTCGCGACATGCTGCGTACGGTGATGTCGCGGCCCGTCGCCACCGGGATCGCGGGCGACGAAACGGGTGCTTGCATCGGCATCTACGCCGACGTGGCCGAAGGTGGGCCGATCGCGGTGGGAGATGCGATCGAATTCCGGTAGGACCGACCCTAGACATATCGTTTTTCGATGTGTATAACGAATGTCGATAATATCGACATTCGTTATATCGGGAGGCACCATGGACACCGCCGAACTGGAAGTGGTCACGCCCGTGGAGGCATCCAAGAAGGATCGCAAGGACCTCTGGGCCTCGATCACGGTGTTCGCGATGGTCACCGTGGTTGTAGTCGCCAACTATCTCGTCGGACTCCTCGACGATCTGAAGAGCGGGACAGTGACCGCACGGATCGCATTCGGCGATGTTCCACCCCCGAACATGCTCTCCCCCAACGGGACCGAAGTTTGGATCGCATCGACGACCGATATCGTCCTCCGAACCGACACCGTCTCGCCGGTCGCCGTCGGCTTCCTCCGCAGCGCAGATGTGCTGGAAACGATCGGCTATCTCACGGTTCTCGGCCTACTCACCTGGGTCATGGTGCGGTTCCTGCGCGGAAGGCTGTTCGACCGGGGCGCCGTCCGCGGGGTGTGGGCTGCGTCCATCGCCGCCATCGTCACGATCATCGCCCCCACCTTCCCGCGTGTGCTCGGCTCCAATCTGGTCGTCCGGGATCTGGCGTGGCAGGACCTCGGTTACGCGCAACTCGGCCCCGAGTGGTGGTACGGCTACGTCTTCTGCATGGCCCTCTCCGCGGTGGCGGTTGCGCTTCGCCTCGGCAGTCGCATGGCACGCGACAACGCGGGACTCGTCTGATGCCCCCCGAACCCGACCACGCCGTACGGTGCCATCTGGACGACCTGCTCGCTTCACGCGGAATGACGTTGGCACACTTGGCGGATCAAGTGGGCGTGAGTGTCGTCAATCTGTCGGTGCTCAAGAACGGGCGTGCGCGAGCGATCAGATTCTCCACGCTCACCGCGGTGTGCCGCGCACTGAACTGCACTGTCGGAGAACTACTCTCCGTTGAAGACGAACCGGACGCGACCGGACACGCCGGCTGACGAGCCGGTCAGCTCACCGTGCCCGCCGCCGGGAGGATACGCGTGCGGACCTCCCCGAATCCGATTCGGGAGCCGTTCGGACCCGGAGCCGTAGCGGAGATGGCGATTTCGTCACCGTCCTCGAGGAACGTGCGCGTCTCGTCACCGACCCGAACAGGTTCTGCACCACCCCAGGTCAGTTCGATGAACGCGCCACGCTGGTCCTTTTCCGTTCCGGAGATGGTGCCGGAACCGAACAGGTCACCCGTCCTCGTCGCTGCGCCGTTGACCGACGTGTGGGCGAGCATCTGTGCGGGCGACCAGTACATCTGGGCGTACGGTGGCCGCGAGACGATGTGACCGTTCCATTCGACGGCGAGATCGATATCCAGCCCCCACTTCTCGTTGCCTTTCAGGTAGGGCAGCGGCTCCGGGTCCTGCACCGGCGTATCGATCCGCGCGGCCTCGAGTGCGGCGAGCGGCACCACCCACGGAGAGATGGACGTCGCAAACGACTTTCCGAGGTTCGGCCCGAGCGGCACGTACTCCCATGCCTGGATGTCGCGGGCCGACCAGTCGTTGAGGATCACCGCCCCGAAGCAGTGGTCGGCGAACTCGTCGGGAGCGATCTTCGAGCCCATCGGCGATCCGACGCCCACGACGAATCCCATCTCCGCTTCGATGTCGAGGCGCACGGAAGGGCCGAACACGGGAACTTCGTCGTTCGGCCCCTTGCGCTGACCGCACGGGCGCACGATGTCCACCCCCGAGGTGACGACGGTGCTCGACCTGCCGTGATACCCCACCGGCAGGTGCTTCCAGTTCGGCATGAGCGGGTCGGGGTTCTGTGGGCGGAACAGCCTGCCCAGGTTCGAGGCGTGGTTCTCGGAGGCGTAGAAGTCGACGTAGTCGGCCACCTCGATGGGTAGATGCAGCGTCACGTCGCCGATAGAGAACACCGCGTCGTCGTCGAGATCGCCGTTGATCACGTCCTGGATCGCAGCACGAACCTCATCCCACCGCGCGCGCCCCTGAGCCATGAACGCGTTGAGCGACGGTTCGGCGAAGACGATGTCGTCGAAGACCCGGCTCAGATCGAGAACGGAATCACCGACGCGGACACCGACACGCGGCTCGGTGTCCTCGGTGGAGAAGATGCCGTAAGGCAGGTTGTCCGGTCCGAAGAGCGAGCCCTCCGGGATTGCAATGGCGGTCATACGGGAGTTCCTTCTGTGGTCGGGGAGTCGATCGACGGTACGAGGCCGAGTGCACGCAGGTCGGCGAGTGGTTCGGCGATGCTGCACGTCCCGTAGGAGAGGAATCGGTTGCGCACCTCGGCGGCTCGTTCCGCCGGCAGTACGGTCAACCGGGCCGCGAGCGCCGCACCGTCCCTCTCTGCAAGGACAGAGGCGACGACCTCTGTGTCCGCGCCGTCGAGCACCGCCGCGACTGCTGCCAGGACGTTCACGAATCCGTGTTGCTCGAAACCCGTGACGGACGCGGTATTACGGACCGCATGGTGCAGCCCCGCGGTCGCCTTGAACGGGATCCCGGCGGTGACCGCCGCGGTAATGGCATCTGCGAGTTCGGCCTCGTCGGGATATGCCTCGGCGACCACTCCTCCGGTGCGGAACTTCGCCGCGTACGGGCTCCCTGCGAGCCTTTCCAAGATCGCCGTACGCCGTCCGTCGCGGGGAACCTCCACGATCAGGGCGACCTCAGGCCGCAAAGTCGAGATTTGCTCGAGCGCTGCAAACAACTCGTCGACGCCGCACTCACCGGGCACCGCGATTTCGACCGCGGCCACAGTCACTGCTTCCAGCGCGCCGGCGTGATCGAGTGCGGACGGCACCGCAGTCGGCTGCGGTGCCGTCAAGCTCAGAACCAGCTCACCGGGATACGGGGACCGCGCGAGGAACTCTTCGAGTTCCCCGAGTCGCCCTGCCGGGAACACGAACGAACCCACAAGCTCTGCATGGGAAGCTCTTCTGTGTTCCGCGTGCGCAGGAACGGCTTCGGAGAGGGGCGCGTTGCCCGGCGGAAACATCGCGGCATCGTCACACAACCGGGTCAGGAGCGGGCCGTATCCGGTCACGTCGACGCTCCACCGTTTCGATTCCAGCTGCTCGCGTACGACCGGTCCTCGCAGGCCAGTGCCCCCTCACCGAGTTCGAGTGGCCGGAAGGTGTCGACCATGACAGCCAATTCGTCGAAGAACTCCACACCGATGCTGCGCTCGTAGGCACCGGGTTGCGGGCCGTGGGCGTGACCTCCGGGATGGACGGAGACCGAGCCCTGGCCGATACCCGAGCCCTTGCGGGCTTCGTAATCGCCGCCGCAATAGAACATCACTTCGTCCGAGTCGACGTTCGAGTGGTAGTACGGCACCGGAATCGCAAGCGGGTGGTAGTCCACCTTTCGCGGCACGAAGTTGCAGATGACGAAGTTGTTGCCTTCGAAAGCCTGGTGCACAGGTGGAGGCTGATGCACCCGGCCGGTGATCGGCTCGAAGTCGTGAACGGAGAACGTGTACGGATACAGGCACCCGTCCCACCCCACAACGTCGAAGGGATGGTGCGGCATCACGTAACGCGTACCGACGATGCCGTGCGACGTGCGGTGCTTGACGAGAACTTCGACGTTCTCTTCCTCGATCTGCACCAATCGGGTGGGACCGTGCAGGTCACGCTCGCAGAAGGGGGCGTGTTCGAGGAACTGTCCGTACTTCGAGAGGTAACGCTTCGGCGGAACGATGTGGCTGCTCGCCTCGATGACGTAGGCGCGCAGCGGTTCGTCGCCGGTCGGGACCCAGCGATGCGTGGTAGCCATCGGGAGCAAGACGTAGTCTCCGGCCTTGGCCGCGAGTGTTCCGAAAACTGTTTGCACCTCGGCGGTTCCGGACTCCACGTAGACCGTCTCGTCGCCGACCACGTTGCGGTAGAGCGGCGATTCCTTCGCCGAGACGACGTACGAGATGCGGACGTCCGCGTTCCCGAGAATCAGGCGGCGCCCGGTGACCACGTCGGTCTCCGACCATGCCTCCGCGGGGAACAGTCGGTGGAGTTCGAGGTGCCGTGGTTCGAGCGGGTGGTTCGGCGTCGTGCTCTGGTCGCCGAGTTCCCACTTCGTGGCCTCGACGATCGCCGAAGGAATATATCGGTGATAGAGCAGTGACGAGTCGGAGGAGAATCCCTCCTCGCCCATCAGTTCCTCGTAGTAGAGATTGCCGTCATCGTCCCGGTGCTGGGTGTGACGCTTGGGTGGTATGACGCCGAGTTGCCGGTAGAACGCCATGGTTCGAGCACTCCTCGTAGGTTCTGAGCTGCTGCGGGCGACCCGCATCGCTATTAGTAAACACATTAACTAAATGCAGCTCGTGGGCGCAACCACAATGAGGTTCGGATTTTCTCTCAGTTACGTCCGCGCACGTCGAACTGACTGCGGTTCGTAATCAGCTTGTTCAGTAGCAACACGAGAATCTGTTGCTCGGTTTCGGACAGCACACCCACCCATGCCGCTTCGCGTTCGTTCTGCGCAGCGAAGACCTCGACGATTTCGTCCTCGCCTTCGGGAGTGAGCGACAACTGTACGGACCGCGCGTCGTGCGCGACTGCGGTTTTTTGCAGAAGACCGGCCTCAGCCAGCGGCTTTGCGAGATTGGAGACGGCTGCTCTACTCATCCCGGTAAGCCGTGCCGCAGCATTCGGCTCGATGGGTCCGGCCAGCCAGATCACGAACATGAGCCGGTATGCCGACCAGGACCTCCCTCGGGGCCGATGGATGGTGGCTTCGAGATCGTAGGTGACGATGTCCGAGGCGCGGTTGAGCGTGAGGAGCACCTCGGTCGCACTCCGATGGTGGTCGCCGAACTTGCTGTTCAGACGCTCTCGCGCGAGTTCGACGAAGGACCAGTAGTCGAGATCCCGGGGAGCTGACATGCGGTTACAGTACCGTAGCCAAACTATTGTTCATGTATTTACCAAATCCACAGGCTCGACCGCCGGCACCCGGAGTG
>JAEZDV010000126.1 GCA_023417985.1 Actinomycetes bacterium
CGACTACAACCCGATCGAGCACGTCAAGTCGCGCCTCAAGACTCCCGAGTCGATCCTCTCGAAGGTCGCGCGCAAGGGCATCGAGCCCACGGTGGACGGCATCCGCGCGAGCGTGCGCGACATCGCAGGCATCCGGATCTCGTGCAGTTTCACGTCCGACGTGTACCGGATCTCGGACATGATCACCCGGCAGCGCGATGTCCGGGTCGTCGAGGTGACGGACTACATCGCGCACCCCAAACCGAACGGATACAGCAGCCTGCACGTGATCGTCGAGGTTCCGGTGTTCATGTCGGATCGCGTGGAACCGGTGTTCGTCGAACTGCAGATCCGTACGGTCGCGATGGATTTCTGGGCAAGCCTCGAGCACAAGTTCTACTACAAGCACGACCGGGACGTTCCGGGTGACCTCCGCGAGGAGTTACGGCTCGCCGCCGAAACGGCGCGTGCGCTCGACGTGCGGATGGAAGCGCTGCACGAGCGGGTTCACGGCCGGTTCGACGACTGACGCGGCTCAGTCCTTCTCGACCTCGGCGCCCTTACCATCTCCACCCGAGTCCGCATCTGTCTCCGCAGGAGCACCGCTTTCCGCAGGACTATCGCCGTCGGTGGTCGCCCCGCCGTCTGCTCCGTGATCGTCTCCGCCGACCGTCTCGATGACCAGGCCGTCCTTTCCGGCATCGACGCGCACCGTGTCACCACCGGACAGTGTGCCGGCGAGCAGCAGATTGGAGAGCTTGTTGTCGAGTTCCTTCTGGATTGTGCGCCGCAACGGACGCGCCCCGAACTCCGGTGCGAATCCTGTATCGACCAGCCAGTCCACCGCGCCGTCGGTGATCTCGAACTCGACGTTCTGCGCTCGCAACAGCCGCTTGGTTCCGCCCAGCAGCAAGCCGACGATCTGGTGGAGTTGTTCCTTCGCGAGCCGGTGGAACACCACCGTCTCGTCGATCCGGTTGAGGAACTCGGGCCGGAAGTGCGCGTGCAGGCGTTCCATCAATTGCGGGGTCAGGGATTCGATGTCGTCACTCGCGTGGGACAGGATCATGTCCGATCCGATATTGCTGGTGAGGATCACGATGGTGTTCTTGAAATCGACCGTGCGGCCCTGGGCGTCGGTGACGCGCCCGTCGTCGAGCAGTTGCAGCAGCACGTTGAACACGTCCGGATGCGCTTTTTCGATCTCGTCGAACAGGATCACCGAGTACGGCTGGCGCCGCACCTTGTCGGTCAGCTGCCCGGCTTCTTCGTACCCGACGTAGCCGGGGGGAGCACCCACCAGGCGCGACACGGTGTGCTTCTCCTGGAATTCGCTCATGTCGAAGCGGATCATCCGGTCTTCGTCACCGAATACAGCTTCTGCCAAAGCCTTGGCCAGTTCCGTCTTGCCGACGCCGGTGGGTCCGAGGAACAGGAACGACCCGATCGGCCGATTCGGGTCGGCGAGTCCGGCGCGCGCCCTGCGGACGCCCTCGGCGACCGCCGTGACCGCCTTCTCCTGGCCGATGACCCGCGAGTGGAGTACGTCCTCGAGGTCGAGGAGTCGCTGCCGCTCTTCCGCCGTCAGATCGGCCACCGGAATGCCGGTCTGCCGGGAGATCACCTCGGCGATGTCGATCACTTCGACTTGCGGCGTGGACTCGGTTTCCCCGACTCCGGTGCGCTCCTCCAGCGCGGTGATCGCCTTCTTCAGTTCCCCGGCCTTCGCATAGTCTTCGGCAGCGACGGCGGAGTCCTTCTCGCGTTCGAGTCGTGCCAGTTCCTCTTCGTGGGAACGGGTGTCCGCGTCGGGAGTTTTCGTCCGCAAACGGACGCGCGCGCCGGCTTGGTCGATCAGGTCGATCGCCTTGTCCGGCATGAACCGGTCGGTGATGTACCGGTCCGACAATTCGGCCGCGGCGATCAGCGCCTCGTCGGTGTAGTGCACCTGGTGGTGTTCTTCGTAGACGTCGGCGAGCCCCCGCAGGATTTCGATGGTGTCGTCCACCGAGGGTTCGACCACCATGACCGGCTGGAACCGGCGTTCGAGCGCGGCATCCTTTTCGATGTACCGGCGGTATTCGTCGATCGTGGTCGCGCCCACCGCGTGCAGTTCCCCGCGGGCTAGAGCGGGCTTGAGCAGGTTCCCGGCGTCCATCGACCCCTCGCCGCCGCTGCCTGCGCCGACGATGGTGTGCAACTCGTCGATGAACAGCACCAATTCTTCGGAATGATCGCGTACCTCGTCGAGAATCTTCGTCAGGCGTTCCTCGAATTCGCCACGGTACTTGCTGCCCGCGACCACGGACCCCACGTCGAGCGCGACCACTCGACGGTCGGCGAGGGTGGAGGGCACATCTCCGTTGACTATCCGCTGGGCCAGGCCCTCGACGATCGCGGTCTTACCCACCCCGGGATCCCCGATGAGCACAGGGTTGTTCTTCCTGCGCCGGGAGAGGATCTCCACCGTCTGGGCGATCTCGTCGGAGCGGCCGACCACCGGGTCCACATTGCCGGCGCGTGCTTCCGCGGTGAGATCCCGGCCGTACTGGTCGAGCGTGGGGGTCGTGCTCGACGAAGTGTCGCGCTTACCGCCGGTGTCGAGTTTTGCGCCCGCGAGCACGTGCGCGGCGGGGTTCTCGCTGTTCTCCGCAATCCCGTAGAGGATGTGTTCGGGTCCGATATAGCTGGTGCCCGATTGTCCCGCCTGCTGCTGGGCGACACGGAACGCACGCTTCGCCGCCGGACTCAGGACCGGCGGCTCGCCCGCACCGTCGCTCTCGCTCTTGCCCGCAAGCGAACGCATCTGATCGGCGACATTGTCGGGATCGAGTCCCAGACTGCTGATCACGCCGCGGGTCGGGTCGTTGAGGGTTGCGGCATACAACAGATGCTCGGGAGTCAGTTCCGAATTGCCCCATTCGGCTGCGGCATTTCGGGCATCTGCGACGAGTCTCTTGGCGTCGTCGTTGAGCAGTCGACTCAAATCGACGCGCTGGACCGGTGGTTGGCGCAACCCGCCGGGCCCGAAGAATCGATCGAAGATATCGTCGAACGGATCGCGCGAAATCCAGCTGTCGGTCATCTTCACTCCACGGTGTTCGGACCTCAATTTCCGACAGTCACCAGCGGTGCAGTGTATTCGGGTCCAGGGATTCGCCCATTGATCCGGGGTTCGATGAATGTCGGCCGATAGACCGATCGTAGTAGCGACGACGAGATTTGTACGTCGCTCGCGTACTTTCCGGTTTGGGGATCGTTCGCCTCACGCTCCACCCGATTGCGAGTCACGGCTCTCGCCCGAATTCGGCGGATTCCGTGGAATCGCAAGAATCGCAAGGGAGCCCGTCCGGCAGGAGGCGACGACGCCCCCTCGGTCCGGGATCGAACCGAGGGGGCGTCGTACGTGCTGCCGTGGGTGTCTACTTGTAGCTGTAGAAACCTTCACCGGTCTTGCGGCCGAGCCGGCCCGCCTCGCCCATGCCACGCAGGAGTGCCGGGGGAGCGTAATGCGGCTCGGCGAACTCTTCGTAGAGCGACTGCGCGGCATTGAGGGTGATGTCGAGGCCCACGGTGTCGATGAGGGTGAGCGGGCCCATCGGGTATCCGCAGCCGCCCTTCATCGCGGCGTCGATGTCTTCCTTTGTGGCGTAACCCGATTCGAGCATGCGCACGGCGGAACACAGGTACGGGATGAGCAGCGCGTTGACGATGAAGCCGGCGCGGTCGCCCGCACGCACGGCGGTCTTGCCGAGCGTGTTCTGTGCGTAGTCGAAAACGGTGTCGGCGGTGTCGGCATCGGTGGTGAGCGCGGAGATGATCTCCACGAGCGGCATCACCGGCACGGGGTTGAAGAAGTGCACGCCGACGACCTTGCCGGGCCGCTTCGTCGCCTGCGCCACCTTGATGACGGGGATCGACGACGTGTTGGTGGCGAGGATGCCTTCGGGCTTCACGATCCGGTCGAGTTCGGCGAAGATCTCGACCTTGAGGGCCTCGATCTCCGGCGCCGCCTCCACGACGAGGTCGCGGTCGGCGAACTCCTCGATGTCGGTGGTGACCCGGATTCGTGCGAGCACCGCGTCCGCGTCGTCCTGGGTGATCTTCCCCGACTCGACGCCACGGCCGACCGACTTCGCGAGGCGCTCACGAGCAGCCGCGGCGAATTCCTCGGTGGTCTCCCGGACGAGGACGTCGCTACCGGCCTTCGCGCAGACTTCGGCGATACCGGCACCCATGGTGCCGCCGCCGATCACGCCTACCTTTTCCACTGTCACTACGAGTACTCCTGATCGGTGTGATGGTTCAGCGGTGTCAAACTACGCGTGCTGCTCAGCGGAGCAACGCGCGCGACATGACGACTCGCTGGATCTGGTTGGTGCCCTCGTAGATCTGGGTGATCTTGGCGTCACGCATCATGCGCTCGACGGGGAAGTCGGTGGTGTAGCCGGCTCCACCGAACAGCTGGACGGCGTCGGTGGTGACCTCCATGGCGACGTCGGACGCGAAGCACTTCGCTGCTGCCGAGATGAACCCGAGGTTGGGCTCACCGCGCTCGGCGCGGGCTGCGGAGGTGTACACCATGAGGCGAGCGGCCTCGACCTTCATCGCCATGTCGGCGAGCATGAACTGGACCGACTGGAAGTTGGAGATCGAGGTACCGAACTGCTTGCGGTCCTTGGTGTATTCGATCGCGGCGTCGAGTGCACCCTGCGCCAGTCCGACAGCCTGGGCGCCGATGGTGGGGCGGGTGTGGTCGAGCGTGGCGAGCGCGGTCTTGAAGCCGGTGCCGGGCTCGCCGATGATGCGGTCGCCGGGGATGCGGCAGTTCTCGAAGTACAGTTCGGCGGTGGGCGAGCCCTTGATGCCGAGCTTCTTCTCCTTCGGTCCGACGACGAAGCCTTCGTCGTCCTTGTGGACCATGAACGACGAGATGCCGTTGGCACCCTTGTCGGGATCGGTCACGGCCATCACCGTGTACCAGGTGGACTTGCCACCGTTGGTGATCCAGCACTTCGATCCGTTGAGGATCCAGTCGTCCCCGTCGGCCTTCGCCCGGGTGCGCATGGACGCGGCGTCGGAGCCGGCCTCACGCTCGGAAAGCGCGTAGGAGGCCATCGCGCCGTTGACGATGTCGGGAAGCACCTTCGCCTTGAGGTCGTCGGAGCCGCGGAGGATCAGGCCCATGGTGCCGAGCTTGTTGACGGCCGGGATCAGCGACGAGGAACCGCAGACGCGGGCGACCTCTTCGATGACGATGCAGGCCGCGACGGAGTCGGCGCCCTGCCCCTCGAACTGCTCGGGGACATGGATCGCGTTGAAGCCCGAGCGGTTGAGCGCGTCGAGTGCCTCCTGCGGGAAGCGAGAGTTCTCGTCCACGTCTTTCGCGTGCGGCGCGATTTCCTTCTCGGCGAGGGCGCGGATCGCGGCGCGCAGTTCGTCGTGCTCGTCTCCGAGCTTGAAGAGATCGAAGTCGGGATTGAGGGCCACGGTGGCAAACTCCTAACGGCACGCGGTGCCATTAATTGGTCGGATCTGCACAACCTTATCGGCTTCAAGGGTGTGCGACGTCACGGAATTGCCCTATTTTACCCCCGGCACTGAGTGCCAAGCAATGGTGAGGGAGGTTCGTCACGGCGACGGCGGGTTTTCCTCCAACTGTCGTCGCACCTGCTCGGCCACCTCGGCCGGTGACGACCCCACCGGAAAGGTCACCACGGTGACCGCGCGCTGCGGCGGGTCCATGTCCTGGCCGGAGCCCGAGGTGGCGGCCGACGGCACCACGCCGAAGGTCCGCCGGACGTCGTAGAGAGCGCGGTGCAGTCGCTCGGCAGTCGCGGTCTCGTCCCCGCGGATCATCGCCCGGAGCAGATAGTTGTGTGTCGCCGTCATCGCCGCCGCGAAGCTCACGATGTGTACGGGCTCGGCCGAGGGCACCGCAGCGCGCAGGAAATCGGTGAACAGTCGCTCGTAGCGGTAGGTCGTCACGAGTTCGCGTTCGCGCAGCGCCGGCACCCGTTGCACGACGCGATATCGCCAGACCGCCAATTCCCGCCGGTCGCGGAAGTGACCGAACACGAGTTCGGCGGCATCACAGGCGGCGAGCCAGGGATCCCCGAAACTGCCCGACAGGTACTCGGCGACCTGTTCGAGCAGCGACTCGTGGTCGGCGAAGATCACGTCCTCCTTCGACCGGAACTGGCGGAAGAAGGTTCTGCGGGACACTCCCGCCGCCGCCGCGATCTGCTCGACGGTGGTCGACTCGTATCCGAATTCGGAGAACAGGCGGATCGCCTGGGTCACGACGTGCACACGGAATTGGGCCGGGTCGGGACCGGCAGGTTCGGTGCGGCGCGGGGTGCCGGTGCCTGACGTCATGACAGCCAAGTATCCAGTGCCGGTCCGTCGTGGATGGCCACTACCTCGGGCCGACGACGTGAAACCGGAGCATCGGCTCGGGCGTGGGCAGAGGGCACGGGGGACACAGACACCTCCGGGTGGTCACGCGGCCTTGCCCGTAATCGTCGCAAACCCCGAACGGTGCAGAGGTGACAAATCGCCGAATCGTGACCTGGGGCGATGTCACCGTGTCGCGTGCGTGCTCGACGACGTGCGGCGGAAGAAGCCGCGCAGGCGCAACAGGATGCGCCGATGCCGTGCCACCCGCGGGGGTGCCTCGAGAACGCCTGTCCCGACAGGTTCGGGTCGGCGCACCGGCCAGCCGTCGTCCACATCGGTGATGTCGCGGCCGAGACCCCGGAGGTACTCCGCGAAGCTGCGTTGCCGCTCCGCGTGCCACGCGGCCTGGTCGGCCATGATGTCGAGGTCGGCCAAATCCGGATATCGGTCGACGAGCGCTCGCGTCAGGTGCCCGGCGGCGAGGGCGTCGGCCTCCGCTTCGTGAGGGTTCGCGAGTTCGACGCCGTACGCCTCACACACCGCCTGGAGGGTGCGCCTGCCGCTGCGCGTGCGATCCATCTCCCGATCGATGACGTACGGGTCGACGACCGTGCCGATATCGAGTTCCTGCAATCCCAGTCGACGGCCTTCCGCGTCGAGGATCGTCAGGTCGTAGCTCGCATTGAACGCGACCACGATGTGGCCACGCTCCCAGGCGTCGCACACTGCTTGCCGGATCTCGCGATACCCGGCGAGGTAGTCCATGCCCTCGGCTCGGGCGCGTTCTGTGGTGATGCCGTGCACAGCCGTAGTTTCCTGGGGAATCGGGATCCCAGGGTCGAGCAACCAGGAGCGCGAATCGATTCTGTCGCCGTCGAATGTGGCCACACACGCAGCGACGATGCGCGCGGAACGGGGATCACGGTCGGTGGTCTCGAGGTCGAATGCGCAGATGGGTCTGTCGGGCCAATGCGTCATCCGGTCCTCACGTTCCTGTGTTCGGTCACTGCTTGCCTACAGTCCGCATTGTTGCCGGAGGCACCGACACGACCGTGTGCGAAGGCTGGAAGGGGAAGGCCACGCAGCCGGGAGTCGTGTCGGCGGAGTGCACGGGCGAGCGCAGCGCCCTCGATCTCACGGCGGGTGCTTCCGGCTCTCGTCAGCACACTCGAGGCATCACTCGGGGTTTGCCGAGCCAAGGTCCGTTCGTTACTTGCCTGTTACCTCGGGCCGGCCGTAAAGTACCCGGATGAAGCTCACAGGTGTGAAACTCAGCCCCCTGAAAGTCTCGGTACCAACGGCTCTTGTCGCCACCGTCGTCATCGGCCTCGCGTCGGCACCTGCGGCTCGAGCCGCCCCCTCGGAGACCTGCCCGCCGAGCGTGAGCACCGAGGTGCTGCAGCAGATCGCCGAGGTCTCCGCACCCGAGAACAACCAGGATCTGCAGGACGCCCGCGACAGCGTCACCGAAATCGCCGGACTGTGGGGTGACGCCGGTGACCCGCGCGGCGCATTCGCAGTGGTCTACAAAGAGATCCTCGACACCACCGTGCCGTCCATCGAGCGCGGTGACTACGAGGACTCGGGGTGGGCCGAGCGGCTCGCATTCGACTTCGTCGACCGTTACCTCGACGGTGTGCACGCGCACGCCACCGGCACCCGGGTCCCCGCAGAGTGGGACCGCTACTACCGCTCGGCCACCGACTGCGAGCACTCCGGCGGACGCGTCGCCACCAGCGGGATGAGCGCCCACCTGTTGCTCGACCTGCCGGCCGCCCTCGCTGCGGTGGAGACCCCCGCCGAGCGGTGGGACGACTTCAACAGGTACGGCGAGGTGCTCGGCACGGCCACGCCCGACATCATCCGCGAGGTCGAGGCCGACTACGGAACAGATCTCACCGAACTCTTCTCGGTGTCGATCGTCGGCGACGCCATCGGTGAGGAGCGAGCGGCCGGAATCTTCTTCCAGACCGTGCGCGCCGTCGCATGGACCAGTAGCCGCGCGCTGATGAACCCGGCCACCAGGCCTGCCGGAACGGCCGCGATGTGGGCCGAGTGGAGTGCCTCCGAGGTCGTCCTCGATACCGCCGACGCGATCGGGATCTTCTGACCGATTGTTCGGCAGAGGTGTGACCGGCTCGCCGGCGCGCTCCCGTGGGCTTCGAAGGTCCGACCGGAGCGTGCCGCTGAGGCCGGCACATCGCGCTCGGAGCAGAAGGTTCTCGGTCGGCGAGTCGAAAGCTGAGAGTCGCTGGAGCGCAATCCGTTACGTCGGCGACGAACGTTCGGTCAGAACGAGTCGCTGCACACCACGAAGTTGCGTTCCCGGTACTCGTATCCCGCATCCGACAACGAACAATCGTTCACATCGGATGTACCGGTGAGGATCTCGGTGACCTTCTCGCCCTGGATCGCCGTCGCGGAACAATCGATCCGCCGGGGGTCCTCCCCACCGACATCCATGCAACCGCCGACCTCCCAGTCGACGTCGAGGCACAAAGCGCCGACCTCGATGCCGCCGAACGATTCGTAGTACGTCTGGTCGATGTCTCCGGCGCACTGCTCCGCCGATTCGACGACGTCGATGACCTTGTAGTTCGAGGCGCTGCTGCCACACTCCGCGTTGTCGATGGTGGCGGCGTCCACCGTGCCGCCCAGCGCGACACAATCACCGGGCTCGACGTCGATTTCGAGATCGACGTCCGCGGCCGGCGTGGCCGGCGTCGTTGTGTCGGCCGCGGGCGGGGGGGTGGGTG
>JAEZDV010000145.1 GCA_023417985.1 Actinomycetes bacterium
GGTCGCGCACCGCCTGTGCTCGTTCGGAGGACGGACGACCGGTGAACTCGGAGACGATGCTCATTCGGCGAATTCTGCCTCGGACCCCTCCGGCTCCACAGTCATACCCCCGCCTTTGTTGCGGGACGACGGCCGAACGGCCTTGTATCCGACGTTGCGCACCGTGCCGATCAGCGATTCGTACTCGGGACCGAGCTTCGCGCGCAATCGCCGGACGTGCACGTCGACGGTGCGGGTGCCGCCGAAGAAGTCGTAGCCCCACACCTCTTGAAGGAGTTGCGCGCGGGTGAACACGCGGCCCGCATGCTGAGCGAGGTACTTGAGTAGCTCGAACTCCTTGTAGGTGAGGTCGAGTGGACGGCCACGCAACCGCGCAGTGTAGGTGCCTTCGTCGATCGACAACTCGCCGAGCGTGATCTTGCCGGAACTCTCGGTGCTGACGAGGCCGCCTGCCCGCCCGACGAGGAGCCGCAACCGCGCATCCAGTTCGGCGGGTCCGGTGGTGGTCAGCAGGATGTCGTCGAGACCCCATTCAGGATTGACGGCAACGAGCCCACCCTCGGTGAGCACCGCGATGACCGGAACCGCCGACCCAGTACTGCCCAGCAGGCGACACAGGCCGCGTGCTGCCGCGAGGTCGCTGCGAGCGTCGACGATCGCGATGTCGGCAGAACTGGCCTCGAGCAGTGACGAAACCTCCGTCGGGGCCGGCCGTACCGAGTGCGCGAGCAATGCGAGCGCCGGCAGGACCGCGTCCGGATTGGGGTCGGAGGTCAGAAGGAGAAGCTCCACTGGGCCTCCAGTTCCTCGCGCTACCAGCGCGGATCGGGTGCGTAAACGACGTGCTACAGATTAGCGCCCCATTTGTTACCGACATGTAAGCACGACGTCGCAGGTGGATCGATTCCCACATTCCGGACACGCTGCGCGTGGGCGCGACGCCGTGCCCACCGCTCCGTCGGCCACAATGGAGGGCGTGCGCAAACTGATCTTCGGTCTCGTGGTCCTGCTCGGAGTCGCCGTTCTCACCGACTTCGGCGCGGCAGCATGGTCCGAGTACCGCGTCTCCCGTGCCCTGCGCGAGGGCGGAGTGCTCGAGTCCGATCCCGCGGTCACCATCCACGGTTTCCCGTTCCTCCTGCAGGCCCGGAACGGGCACTACGAGAACGTCGAGATCGTCGCCGACGGGGTGCACACCGACATGCTCGGGGACATCACCGTCGAAGCGAACCTCATCGGCGCGCACGCCGCCGCGGGTGAACTGCTCGACGGGTCGATCCGCACCGTCCCAGTGGACCTGCTGTACGGCCGCGTCCTGATCGACGCGACGGAACTCGGACAGCTCTACAACATCCCTGACCTGCAGATTTCCGCTCCCCCGGAGAGCAAGTCCGACGGCACCGGTGGCTCGGGGGGCTCCGGCCCGACGACGGCCGGAGGTGTCGTTCTCACCGGCACCGTGCCGATCGGGCCCGAACCCGCGACGGTCAGCGTGCAGGCCGACCTGGTCCTCGACGGTGACCGCGTGCACATCGTGGCGTCGGACCTCTACTTCGGCCGGGAAGGGCGCGCGGACTTCACCGTGCCCGACGCACTGAAGCCGGTCGTGCTCGGCCTGTTCACCACGACGATCGAACCGCAGGATCTTCCCTTCGGCGTCAAGCCGACGTTCGTGGAGGCCCGGGGGTCGCGCATCGTCATCGAGGGCGAAGCCCCCGACGTTGTCATCGATCTCACCGAGGTACAGACCGCACAATGATCGCTCTCGTCGTCCTGTTCATCGTGATCGTCGCCACACTTGTGGTCGGGGTGGCGTTGCGCACACGCTCCGGCAAGGTTCGCGCGACCGACTCGGCAGACTCCGATCCCGGGCGCGGCGTCGACCCCACCCTCGCGGCGGTCGGGGTCGGCAACGGGGTTCCCGTGATCCTGCATTTCTCCGCCCCTTGGTGCGGACCGTGCGCGTCGGTGCGACGCGTGATCGCCCGCGTTCTGGAGGACCGGCCCGAGGGTGCACTCGACGTCGAGCTCGATCTGGACGACAATCCCGTTCCCGCAAGGCAACTCGGCGTGATGTCGTTGCCCACCACATTCGTGTTCGACGCTGCCGGTCGCGAGCGTTTCCGGGTCTCGGGAGTGCCCGAAGCCGCCGATCTGCGTACCGCTCTGGCGGAGTTGTAGAACCGGGTGGTCCTATTTCCCCGGATCTTCGGTTAAACTCCTCGCGTGTCCACACGCCAGGAGCTGATGCTCACCCGACGCCGCGCAGTCGATCTGTGCCGCCTCGGCGCGTGTTGTTGTCCCTGCTGCTGACCTGTAGCCGCTGACCGCAAGGTTGTCCGTCCCTTCATCGACGGACTCCGTCCCGGTCTTCCGCTGCCGTCGTCTCTGATGCGTTCTTCCACGGCCGTTCGCCTTTGCGAACCCGAATTCCGCTCGACATTCTCGGATTACAGCAGGAGCACTCTCATGTCCGTTCCCGATTCCACCCGTGCCGGCAACCAGGTCGACGTCCGCGGACCGCGTTTCGCCGCGTGGGTCACCACCGCCGTACTGACGGTCGTGCTGCTCATCGCAACCGTTGCGAACACCGCCGCGGGCCTCGTGCTCGGAGTGCAGGCCGTCGTCTTCGCGCTCGGTGCAGCGTTCGGTCCGCGACGCAGCCCCTACGGAGCAGTGTTCGCTCGCCTCGTCGCGCCCCGCCTGAACGCACCTACCGACGTCGAACCTGTTGCGCCCCTGCGTTTTGCGCAGTTGGTCGGATTCGTTTTCGCGGCGGTGGGCACGGTCGCGTTTCTGCTCGGGGCCGGAACGGTCGGCATCGTCGCGACCGGTTTCGCGCTGTTCGCGGCTCTCCTGAACGCCGCCTTCGGCTTCTGCCTCGGTTGCCAGATCTACCCGCTCGTCGCCCGGCTCCGTCCGGTCGCCGCCTGATTCCTCCCCCGCTTCATCCACTTCACGTTCCACCACCGAAAGGACTATCCATGGCTCGCTCCGACGTCCTGGTCTCCGCCGATTGGGCTGAGCAGAACCTCCATGCCCCCAAGACGGTGTTCATCGAGGTCGACGAGGACACCAGTGCCTACGACGGCGGCCATATCGAAGGTGCCATCCGCCTCGACTGGCGCAAGGACCTGCAGGACGGGATTCGCCGCGACTTCCTGAACCAGGAACAGTTCTCGGCGTTGCTGTCGGCCAAGGGTGTCGCCAACGACGACACCGTTGTGCTCTACGGCGGCAACAACAACTGGTTCGCGGCTTACGCCTACTGGTACTTCAAGCTGTACGGCCATCAGGACATCAAGCTGATCGACGGGGGCCGCAAGAAGTGGGAACTCGACGGCCGCCCACTGTCGAAGGACGAGGTCACCCGCCCCACCACCGAGTACAAGGCCCAGGCGCCGGACAACTCGATCCGCGCCTTCCGCGACGAGGTCATCGCCGCAATCGGCACGAAGAATCTCGTCGACGTCCGGTCGCCCGACGAGTTTGCCGGCAAGATCCTCGCCCCGGCACACCTGCCGCAGGAGCAGGCCCAGCAGCGCGGCCACGTCCCCGGCGCCGTCAACATTCCGTGGAGCACCACCGCCAACGAGGACGGCACCTTCAAGTCCGACGACGAACTCACCGCGCTCTACGCGAAGAAGGGATTCGACGACAGCAAGGAAACCATCGCCTACTGCCGGATCGGCGAGCGCTCGAGCCACACCTGGTTCGTGTTGCAGGAGATCCTCGGCAAGCAGAACGTCAAGAACTACGACGGCAGCTGGGTGGAATACGGCTCGCTCGTCGGCGCACCGATCGAATTGGGAGCATAAATATGTGCGGAGCACCTGTTCAGAGCCAGAGCCTGCCCGCAGGCGTGGATGTCGAGAAGGAAACGGTCATCACCGGCCGGGTCCTCAACGGCGACGGTGAGCCGGTCGGTGGCGCTTTCGTGCGTCTGCTGGACGGCACCGACGAGTTCACCGCCGAGGTCGTCGCGTCCGCGACCGGCGACTTCCGGTTCTTCGCCGCACCCGGGCAGTGGAAGGTTCGCGCTCTGTCGAGCACCGGCAACGGCACCTCGACCGTGAGCCCGACCGCTCCCGGCGTGCACAACGTCGACGTGACGGTCGCCAAGTAGCGCGTCCGGCACGAGCCACGAAGGGCCTCGCTCCCCGATCGCCGGGAGCGGGGCCCTTTGTCGTGGAGCGGAGGGCGTGCAGTCTAGAATGGCGCCGTGGTCATCTTCTTCGAAGTTTTGCTGGTCCTGGCAGCGGTGCTCATCACCTGGTTCGCGCTGTACACCATCTACCGCCTGGTCTCCGACGGGTCATGACGGACCAGCCGGACGGCGGCACTCGGCGTAGCGGCGACGAGGCGATTGCGCGCGCAGCAGAGCGGGCGCAGGTCACCTCCGAGCTGAACATCCCCGTGCTGTCGGGTCTGCCCGGCGCCGACGACACCGCGAATCTGCGGCACGGCGCCGATCTGAACCCTGCCCTGCTCGCGCTCCTCCCGTTGGTGGGCGTGTGGCGCGGCGAGGGTGAGGCACACGACCCCGAGACCGCCACCGATTACCCGTTCGGGCAGCAGATCGTCGTCGCACACAACGGCGGCGACTATCTCGTATGGGAGGCCCGCTCGTGGCGTCTCGACGAGAACGGCGAATTCGTCGCCGAGGATCGCCGGGAGAGCGGGTTCTGGCGCGTCGCCGGCACCGGTGGACCGGACAGCGACGATCCCGAAACCCTCGAGTTGCTGCTCACCCACAGTTCCGGTGTCGTGGAGTTGTACTACGGCACGGCGCTGACCCAATCGTCCTGGGAACTCGCCACCGACGTGGTGATTCGTACCCGGTCCGGCGAAGTCGTGGGCGGCGCCAAGCGCCTGTACGGCATCGTCGAAGGCGGCGATCTCGCCTACGTCGAGGAACGCGTCACCGCGGACGGCGACATGCGGCCGCGCATGTCTGCGCGGCTCGCACGCCACGTCGGCTAACGAGCCGCTTCCGCGCCCGCGCGGCTTTCCGTCGCGGGCGCCGATCCGTTGCCCGCGACGGCCGAAGAGCTTTCCCGCTCGTCTCGTCCGTCGTCGTCTCCGTCGATCTCGTCCGGAATCGCGCGCGTCACGACCACGACCTCCGGCGCCGGCCGGCTTTCCGCAGCCTCGAGGTCCTCGGGGGTGTTCACTTCGGTCCACTGCCGGGTGACCGGTTCGGGAAGTTCACCGAGATCCTCACGGATTCCGCGCACCAGGCTGTACATCATGACGAAGCCCATCACGAAGAAGGGCAGACCGACCACAGTGATCAGCTGCTGTAGCGCGTCCAGACCGTCCTTGCCGGTCGCGACGAGCATGGTGGCAGCGACCAGGCCCATGATCACGGCCCAGAACAGCCGCTGATGCATGGGTGCCTTCCCTTCGGTGCCGCCGGACATCATGTCCAGGACCATCGCCGTCGAGTCCACCGAAGTGACGAAGAAGATCACCACCAGCAGGATCGCAATGCCCGACACCAGCCCTGTCAGAGGGTAGTTGCCGAGGAATTCGAACAGCGCACCCGGGATGTCCCCTGCGTCGACGACACGTTCGACAAGACCCCCGTCACCCTCGAACTCGATGTGGAACGCCCCCATACCGAAGATGCTGAACCAGATGACCGAGAAGAGCACCGGCAGAGCCAGCACACCGGCGACGAATTCGCGGACGGTCCGGCCGCGCGAAATGCGCGCGATGAAGATGCCGACGAACGGCGACCAGGTGATGGTCCAGGCCCAGTAGAACACCGTCCAGGTGTTCTGCCAGCCGGAGTCGGCGAACGTGTCGTTCCAGAACGCGAGGCTCGGCAGGGTGTCGGCATAGATGCCGACCGACTCGATCATTCCCTTGAGCAGGAACAGGCTGGGGCCGGTGACCAGGACGAAGATCAGAAGCATCACCGCGAGGCCGATGTTGAAGTTCGACAGCCGCTTGATGCCCTTGTCGAGACCGAGAGCCACCGAGATGCCCGCCATGACGGTGACGAGGGCGATGAGCGCGATCTGGATGATGCCGGACTCCTCGAGTCCGAAGAGCTGAGCCAGGCCGGCATTGATCTGGAGCGTACCGAGGCCGACGGACGTCGCGACGCCGAAGATCGTGCCGATGATCGCAACCACGTCGATCGTCTTGCCGATGGGACCGTAGATCCGCCCGCCGAGCAGGGGCGCGAAGATCGAGCTGACACGGGGTGGGAGCTTGCGCTTGTAGATGAAGTAACCGAAGCACAGACCCGGCAGAGCGAAGATCGCCCACGTGTGGAATCCGAAGTGGTAGAGCGTGAAGCCCATTGCTTCACGCGCGGCCGCCTCGGATTCCGGCGCCACGTCCTGCTGTGGAGGATTCGCGAAGTGGGAGATCGGTTCCGCAACGCTCCAGAACATCAGGATCGTGCCGATTCCCGCCGCGAAGAGCATCGAGAACCACGCGAGGGTGGAGTGCTCGGGACGCTCGTCGTCACCTCCGAGCCGGACGCGTCCGTAGTGCGTCAGCGCGATGACCACCAGGAAGATCAGGAACGTGGTGACGCCCAGGATGTAGAACCATCCGAGGTTGGTCATGATCCAACCGGAAGCAGTGCTGAACACGTCGTCGACGGTGGTCGTGAACGCAACCGTCACCACGACGAACAGCAGCGATATCAGCGCGGAAGTGAAGAAGACGCCCGGTGACGTGCGAAGACGGAGGGCGTCGTGGGCTTTTGTCAGGATCGGCACGTCAGGGGTTACCCCCGATAAGTCCGAATCTACACATGCGACTCTCGTCACCACCACGACTGCGCCCCGGCGTCACCGGTAATTCGAGGGACTCAGCGGCATGCGGGCTCGTACCGGCCCGGTCACGCCGCCATCGTCGGGGCGATCGCCTCCATCTGTTCGAGCACCAACTTGATTGCCCCGGTCTGCTTGTCCGGCGGGTACTTGTAGCGCGTCAGCAGTCGCTTCACCTGCGACCGCAACTTCGCTTTGACGTCCTCGCGCACCTTCCAGTCGGTCTTGACGTCACGCCGCATGACGCCGACGAGTTCGCGCGCGATCTGGGCGAGGGTGTCCTCCCCCATCCCCTCCAGTGCCGATTCGTTCTGGGAGACTGCGTCGTAGAAGGACAATTCGTGATCGCCGAGAGGCGGATCGAAGCGTTGCCCACGCTGCGACTCGGCCTGCACTTCTTTGGCAACCTCGACGAGCGCCGCGATCACCTCGGCCGAAGTGAGCTGACTGTTGGTGTATTTGATCATCAGTTCCTGCAGCTTCTGTGAGAACGCCCGCTGACGAACCAGGTTGTGGCGTGCCACCTTGCGGGATTCCTCCGAGACCAGCTTGCGCAGCGCCTCGATCGCCAGGACGGGGTTCTTCGCCTGCACGGCGCGATCGAGAAAGTCGGCATTGAGATCGGCGAGCGACGGCTTCGGCATACCTGCCGCGTCGTAGATGTCCAGGACCTCACCGGATTCCACCGATGCAGCCATGAGTGCGCGGAGAGCACGCTTGACATCCTCGGGCACCGCGGCCCCGCTCGCCTGCCTGTCCGCAGCGTCGAACTTGGCCATGTACACGCGCACTTCTTCGAAGAAGCGTGCATCGGCCGCAAGTGGCCGGACCTCCTCGTGCGTACCGCAGATGGCCCACACCCGCGACAACTGTGACGCGTTCTCCCGGTATCGGGTTGCGAGCGTCTTCTGCCCTTCGCCGACCTTGTTCTCGGGGTTCTTCGGATCGCGAAGGTAGGCAACGGTTGCCAGCACCGCGTCCAGCCATCCGCGTGGCCCCGGTGCCCGGCGGCGTTCGCGCCAGTCGAAACCGTGAAGCATGTTGCCCAGTACCGTCATGAGGTTCTTGACAGCGTCCACCGCCTCTTCGACAGGCCGGCCGAGAGGTTTGGTGGTGCGGTCCGACGCGGTGTACTCGGCCAGTGCATCCGCAAGATTGTCGGCGACCGGCGCGTAGGCGACGAGCAGACCGTCACTCTTGCCGCGGAAGGTGCGATTGACGCGGGCAAGTGTCTGCATCAGCAACGCCCCCTTGAGCGGACGGTCGAGATACAGCGTGTGCAGCGGGGGTGCGTCGAAACCGGTGAGCATCATGTCCTTGACGATCACCAGTTCGAGTTCGTCGTCGATGTCCTTGAGCCGCTTCTTGATTGCCGCGTTCTCGGAGTCGCGTCGCACATGATTGCTGACCGGCGGCCGGTCACTGGCGTCACCGGAATACACCACCTTGATGCGGCCCGCGGAAAGATCGTCGGAATGCCAGTCGGGGCGAAGCTTGGTGATCTCGCCGTAGAGGTTGGCGCAGATCTCTCGTGTCGTGCAGACGATCATCGCTTTTCCGGGTGCAGTCGGGTTCTCCTCCGACCCCACGAACTTCGCCATCTGGGAGCGGCGATTCTCCCAGTGCGCGACGAGATCCGCCGCGAGCATCTGCAGCCTGGCCGGTGTGCCGTACACGGCGTTGATGACCGCCACGGACTTTTCGATGCGGGTGCGTTCGGTGTCGTCGAGACCGGCCGTGAGTTCGTCGGCCGACGCGTCGATCTGCTCCTCGGTGATCTCTCCCGCGAACGCCACCTTCACGAGACGGCTCTCGAAATGGACGGGCACGGTCGCCCCGTCGTCCACGGCGCGGGTGAGGTCGTAGATGTCGATGTAGTCACCGAACACGGCTCGCGTGTTGCGGTCCTCGAACGAGATCGGTGTTCCGGTGAAGGCGATGAGAGTGGCGTGCGGAAGCGCGTCGCGCAGGTGGCGCGCGTATCCGTCGAGATCGTCGTAGTGGCTGCGGTGCGCTTCGTCGACGACGACGATGATGTTGCGTCGTGCGGACAACTCGGGGTGGCTGAGCCCCGCTTCGCGTTCGTCGCGGCTCTTCCCGAACTTCTGGAGGGTCGTGAAGTAGATGCCGCCGGTCGTACGTCCTGAGAGTTCCTGGCGGAGTTCTTCTCGGCGGCGAATCTGTTTGGGCTGCTCGGGAAGCAGTTGCGAGCGTGCGAAGGTTTCGTAGAGTTGACCGTCGAGTTCGTTGCGATCCGTGATCACAACGATTGTCGGATTGGCGAGCGCTGGATGGCGGATCACCTGATTCGCATAGAGCTCCATCTCCATCGATTTTCCGGAGCCCTGCGTGTGCCACACGACCCCGGCTTTGCCTCCGGAGCCCACGGCGACCACCGTGGATCCCACGGCTTTGGCAACGGCGAAGTACTGGTGCGGTTTGGCAATTCGCTTGACGAGGCCGTTCTCGCTCTCGTCGAACGCGGTGTAGTTGCGGAGAAGTTGCAGAAACCGCTCCTGGTTGAACAACCCGTACAGTGCGGTGTCGAGGGGATGGTGCTCGCCGCTGGGTTCGACGGGGGCACCGTCGTCGTCGACGTTCCACGGTGAGAAATGCTCGAAGGGCGTGAACGGGGTGCCGTAGGACGCGGTGATTCCGTCCGACACCAAGGCCATCACTGCGTATCGGAAGGCCAGAGGGAACTCGCGCAGGTAGGTCTGGAGCTGGGCATGGGCGTCGGTGAGGCTCGCGTACTGGCTGCCTGCGTTCTTCAGTTCCACGACGGCGACCGGCATACCGTTCATGTACAACACGAGATCGAAGCGACGCTCGTAGTCGCTGCGAATCACTGTGACCTGGTTGGCGACGAACCAGTCGTTGTCGTCGGGTTCGACGGAAACGAGCCGGATGGTGGGAGTGACCTCGACGCCCGAGTCGTCGGTGTAGGAGATCTTGCGTAGACC
>JAEZDV010000188.1 GCA_023417985.1 Actinomycetes bacterium
GCCGTGGCCATGTCGATCGTGGGCGGCCTCGCGTTCCTGTTCTTCGGGTTCTGGACGCTGCGAGGGGATTCGCTCGACGACGGCGAGCAATCCAAGGCCGGGCGGATCGTACGTTCCGCGTTCCTGGCTGTGATCTCCGCGTTCTTCCTCGCCGAACTCGGCGACAAGACGATGCTCGCAACCATCACCCTCGCCGCCGACAACGACTGGATCGGTGTGTGGATCGGCTCGACGGTCGGCATGGTCGCGGCGGACGCGCTGGCGATCGTCGCCGGCGTCGTGCTCGGCCGCCATCTGCCGGAGACCGCGATCCGGTTCGGGGCGTCCGCCCTGTTCTTCGGGTTCGGCGCGTGGATGCTCGGCGAGGGACTCGCGCCCGACTCACCCGTGGTCGGGCCGGTGGCCGGCGTCGTCACCCTGATTGTGGCCGCCGTGAGTCTCGTCGTCGTCCGCAAGCGGTCGGCCCGGCGGACCACAACGGACGTTCCGGCACGCGCCGAATCCTGATTTCGGCAGGGCACCCGCTCCCCCGGCCCCCTGGCCACCTGCTTCCGAAGAGTATGCTTGCCGACAGGCAAATACTTTGAGGAGCTGAATGACACCACGGGCCGGAAGTAACCGCTTCGACGACGAAGACCTCCACCGCTTGCGGATCGCCCTGGGCCGGATCGCTCGGAGCGTCGACCGCTCGGCCGCCGACGAGGGGCTCACCCGCTCCCAATCGCTGCTGCTCACGACGGTCGCGCGACACGAAACCATCGGGGTACGCGAACTCGCGGAGTTCGAGGGACTCAATCCGACGATGTGCTCCCGGATGGTCGGCAAGCTCGAAGACGCCGGCCTCGTCACACGGTCGTCCGGCGCCGACGACAAGCGTGTCGTCCGCATCCACATCACCGCCACCGGTGCTCGCCTGTCCGACGAGTTGCGCACGCGACGGACAGCGATGTTCGCCCGGCATCTGGCGGAACTCGACGACGACCGCCTCGACGCGCTCCACGACGCCTTGCCCGCCCTCGAAGCACTCGGTGAGCGGATGTGCCGGAGCAGCGAGGTGCGTGAGTGACTGTCCTCGACGACATCCGCGGACAGACGTTCGCCGCACTTCGCGGTCCCAACTTCCGTCGCTACATCAGCGGCCAGGCCGTGTCGCTCGTCGGCACCTGGATGCAGACCATCGCTCAGTCCTGGCTCGTCCTCGAGCTGACCGGCTCGGCGACGGCCATCGGCATCGTCCTCGCGCTGCAAACCGTGCCGATGCTCCTGCTCGGCCCGTACGGCGGCGTCGTCGCCGACCGGACCGACAAGCGCCGGCTCATGATCGGACTCCAGAGCCTCATGGGCGTCCAGGCGCTCGTACTGGGCCTCCTCGTCGTCACGGGCAACGTCGAGTTGTGGCACGTGTATGTCCTCGCCGTTCTACTCGGGCTCAATCAGTGCTTCGAGAATCCGGCGCGTCAGTCGTTCATGCTCGAGATGGTCGGCCCCGAGGACCTCCGCAACGCCGTCAGCCTGCAGTCGGTTCTCGCATCGTGTTCCCGCATGATCGGCCCGGCCGTCGCGGGAGTCGTGATCGCCGCCGGTGGTATCGGCCTGTGCTTCCTGCTCAATGCCGCAAGCTTCGTCGCCGTCGTGGCGTCCCTGCTCACGCTCGACGAATCCAAGCTGGTTCCCTCGCCTCCGGCTGCGCGGGCTCGGGGGCAGTTGCGCGAGGGGCTGGCGTACGTGCGCAAGACCCCCGACCTCGCGGTGCCGTTGCTGATGATGGCCCTGGTCGGCTGCCTCGCCTTCGAGTTCCAGGTGGTACTCCCAGTTCTCGCGGACCAGACCTTCGATGCGGGTGCCGAGGCGTACGGCCTGCTCACCGCGGCGATGGGAGCCGGTTCGGTGGTCGGTGGGCTGCTCGTCGCGACCTGGGGCCGCACGGGCACCAAGCCCCTCGTCGTCACGTCGCTCGCTTTCGGTATCGCCATGGCCGTGGCCGCGGCGGCACCGAACATGCCCGTCCTGGTGGCGACGATGGTGATCGTCGGCGCTCTGAGTGTGACGTTCACGTCGACCACCAACAGCTCGCTGCAACTCACGGCGGCACCGACGATGCGCGGCCGCGTGATGGCTCTCTGGTCGGTCGCCTTCCTCGGCTCCACCGCCATCGGCGGGCCGATCGCCGGCTGGGTGTGCGAACAGGGCGGCGGACGAGCGGGTCTCCTGCTCGGCGCGGCGGCGTGTCTCGTAGCCGCTGCGATGGGCGCCGCCGTGCTGCGCCGACGGGCTGCGTCCGAGCCGATACCTGCACGCTAGGGTTCGTGACGGACCACACACACGTGCCGCAAGGCTCGGAAGAGGAGTACGAACAGTGGAAATTCAGGGATCTGCCGCACTGGTGACCGGCGCCGCATCCGGCCTCGGTGCAGCCACCGCCCGCCGCCTCACCGCCGCCGGAGCGACCGTCTTCGGTCTCGATCTCGAGCAGTCCATCGAGCGCGTCGGCGACGCGGCGCCCGAGGGCGTCACGCTCATCCCCACCGACGTGACCAGCGGCGAGGAAGTAGAGTCCGCGGTTGCCCGCATCGTCGAGTCGGGTGTGCCGCTGCGCACCGTCGTCAACTGCGCCGGCGTCGGCTGGGCCGGGCGGATCCTGTCGAAGAACGGACCGCACGACCTCGAGCTGTTCCGCACGGTCATCACCGTGAACCTGCTGGGCACCTTCAACGTCATGCGCCTCGCCGCCGATGCGATCGCCAAGACCGACCCGGTGGACGAGTCGGGCCAGCGCGGTGTCGTCATCAACACCGCGTCCGTCGCAGCCTTCGAGGGTCAGGTCGGGCAGATCGCCTACTCCGCATCGAAGGGCGGCGTGCACGGCATGACCGTCCCTGCCGCGCGCGACCTCGCGCAGTTCGGCATCCGCGTCAACACCATCGCGCCGGGCATCGTCGACACCCCGATGCTCGCCGGTGTCACCGAGGAGTACCGCAAGGGCCTCGAGGCCGGTGTGCCGTTCCCGTCGCGCCTCGCGCAGCCCGCCGAGTATGCGCAGCTCGTGCAGATGATCGTCGAGCACGACTACCTCAACGGCGAGACGATCCGCATGGACGGCGCGCTGCGCATGGCTCCGCGCTGACCTTCTGCTCACTCCGCCCGACGGCGACGCAGCCGGTCACGTTCCCTCGTGGCCGACCGCGTCGTCGCGCCGGGGGTCAGAGATCGTCGATGTGCGGAATCTCCAGAGCCGCTCGATCGGTCATCCACTCCCTCAGGATCTTCGTCGCGATCACGTCGTCCTCGTTGTACTCGAGCAGTCGCGTGCGCTGGCTCGGATCCGGTTCGCCGTCCAGTCCGACGGCCTCGCGGTACCAGCTCATCGAGGCCTCTCCCCCGGCCTCCTCGTCACGCCAGTGGTGGCCGGCGATCGGGGCGACCTTCTTCAGTCCCTTGCCGTTGGGGCACACGAACTGGTCGGTGACGGCCTGATAGACGTCCACCCACTCCGGTGATCCGATGAAGGCCTTGATCTCCGCCTCCGGCGGCACGCCCGGGAATCCGCGGAAGCGCCGCGCGGACGAGAGCAGCCACTTGTCCTCGGCCGACCTCGAATAGCAGTACGCGGCGAAGGTCTTCCCGCGACGTTCGGCGGCCCGCCGCTGGTCCGAGAGCCACTTCCAGAACTCGGCGAACGACCGCGCCTCGTCGTCCGTGGGGACGGGGTCCCAGGTCGCGAACGGCCGGTACTCGGATTGCGATCCGGAGTTGAGCAACGTTCCCCACAGGTAGGCGCCGTGCTCGTGGAAGCTCTCCATGTCGACGTCGACCTCGATGTCGGCGCGGTGCACGGTGACATGCCGGTAGCGGCGGACGAGCGGAGCGTCTGCGAGCCACGCCTTCGCGATGACGACGGCATCCTCGAACGGTCCCTGCGGCCAGACTTCGGGTGGTTCGCCCTCCCAGCCGGCCAGGCCGTCGATGGTGTGGACCCCGAGTTCGCGCAGCACCTCGGCGCGTTGTCCCGACGCCACCAGCGACACGTCCCGTTCCCGGGTGAGTTCGGCGTGGCAACGGTCCCACCACGGGCAGGTCCGGCATTCCCCGATCTGCGACGGTTTCGTCGGCGTGCGGCCCCGGGCGATATCCACCCGGTCGGCCAACCGCGCATCGTATTCGTCGAGCACGGTCGTCAGATCGTGGACCAGAATGCAGTCCCCTGCGTACCCGATCGCGCCCGCGACCCGGGCGGGACTGGCGAGACCGTGACGCTCGAGCATCCGGTAGAGGTGTGCCACACGCATCTGGTCGCGGACCTGGCTGCGCACCTTGCGGGTCTCGTCGACCGCGGGCTTCCACTCGAACAATCCGCTGGTCGTGGCACCCTGACCCGGATCGGTGACCTTGTGGTTGACGACGATCACCGGGATGTAGCCGCCACGGACGGTATCGCGCAGGAGAATCTCCGACCGGCCCCGGCGGCCGGTGTCGACCTCGACGGGCAGTACCCCACCCCAGATCCGGCCGGCGCCGGCGCGGCATGCCGCCAGTGTCTGTTCGGCGCGTTGCGACATCGAGCCCTCGGGTCCGATGAGCACCCAGCCCTCGGGGTCGGCGTCGAACAACTTCTGACGGATCGCTTCGCGGTGCGCAGTGGCGGCTTCCTGCCGCTGACGCGCACCCGAGTTCTCGGCGGCACCTGCCAGCTCGTGAGGGTAGGTCGCGTCGAGGTACACCCGGTGCCTGCACCGCGTCAGCGCACTCGCTTCGACGGAAACGGGTGTTCGCCGCAAATCACCGGTTGGCTCCACAACGCTCCAGGGTATTCGCTGCGCACGGATCGCCTCGCACCAGCACCGTCACGTTAGGCTGACGCGGGGCGCCGGAGCGTCGTGTCGTACCGAATGGAGGGTGCTGTTCGATGGGGTTGTTCACACGGAAACGTCGCGCCACTCGCAAGGCGGAAGCGAAAGCTCTCAAGCACAGGGCCAAGCTCGAAGCGAAGCTGGTGGCGAAGAACCAGCTCAAGAACGACCGGCGGGCAGCGAAAGCGCAGCAGAAGCTGAGCAAGAAACTCGCGAAGTCGCAGGTCAAGCTCGATCAGGAACTGCTGAACTCGCAGTCCAAGATCGAGAAGGAACAGATCGCAACACTCAGGGCGCAGAAGAAGGCCGCGGAGAGTCAGGGCCTGAACGCTGCGAAGGTGCGCCGGTACCTCGGGGTGGCGCGCCTGCTCGCGCCGGTGCTCGTGCCCATCGTGTATCAGGCTGTGACCGCACTGCGCGGTCAGCTCGACGCGCGACGCGCCCAGCAACTGGGTGTCCCCGTCGACGCGCTCGGTACGTACACCGGACACGGCGCACGTCTCAGCGCCCGCATCGCCGGAGCCGAGCAGTCCCTCGCCAAGATCGAATCCCTGCACCAGAAGGATCCCGAGACGCAGAAGTTCGCCACGGCGATCCGCAGTCGTCTCACCGACCTCACCGCGGCTGTGCAGGCGGCCGAGCAGATGCCGGGCGCGCGTCGCAAGTCGGCTCACGCCGCTATTTCCTCCGAGCTCGACGGCATCGAGGCCGATCTGCTCGCCCGGCTCGGGGTCCGCTGATACAGAAGTGAACACAAACCCCGCCCTCCTCGGCAGCACCGCGGGCATCACGACCGCGGCGCTGGCGGCGGCTGCGCACGGCGCGGCAGGAGGCGGTGTGCCGTCGGGCCCCGCCTCGGCGCGGCTGGTCGCCGTCGCGGCGGGGGTGGGGATCGTGGGAGCGCATGTCCCGGCGTTGCCGCCCGTCGTGCTTCTCGCGCTCGGGCAACTCGGTACCCACGCCGTTCTCTCCGCTCTGACTGTGGGGCACCCCCACACGTCGGGGACGATGTTCGCCGCGCACCTCGTCGCCGTCGCGGGGTGCGCGATGCTCCTGGTCGCCGCGTCCCGGCTCTTCGGGGCATGCAGCAGTGCGATTCGTGCCGTGACGCTGCGGCTCGGAGCTGTTCGGGCTCCGGCGTCCCTCGTTCCGACGAGGACCACCGGACCGCTGGTCTGGGGCCGCGCTCCCCCGGCCATTTCTCGGAGGGGTCCACCCGTCGCGGCGTGATCCCCGACCGTAGTCCCCTCTCGAGAAAGCTCCACCCATGACGAATTCCCTGACCCGCGCCCTCGGCGCGGGCGACACTCCTGCGCTCGTGAAACGCACTCTCGTGCTTTTTGCAGCGCTCGTTACCGCGCTGACGCTGTCGGCAAGTCCCGCGGCGGCGCATTCCGTCGTGCTGTCGAGTTCCCCGGAAGACGGCGAACAGATCGCGCAGGCACCCGAGCGGGTCAGCGTGACGTTCAACGAGTCCATCCAGGAGCAGTTCGCGAGCATGACCTTGGTCGGCCCGGACGGCAACCTCTGGTCCGAAGGCGACCCGGTTGTCGACGGCGCCACGGTGAGCGTCGCCTTGGACGGCCTCGGGCCCGCCGGCGAGTACACGATCGCATTCCGCGTCACGTCCACCGACGGACATCCCGTCAGCGGCACCCGCGTCTTCACCCTCACCCAGGAAGGGACCGGGACCTCCGGTGAACCTGCCTCGGGCGTGTCGGAGACCGCCGGGGTGAATGACGACGACGGCGACACGGGCGGACCCGCAGTGTGGTGGTTCGTCGTCGCCGGTGTGGTGGTGATCGCCGGCGGTCTGTTCTTCGCACTGCGCAAGCCGAAGGCCTGATCGGATGATCTCGGTACGCCGGCGATGGCTCCTGGGGGCCGTCGCCGGCGTTTTCGTCGGCGCCGTCGCCGGGGTGGCGTGCGGCTGGGCGCTCGCGACACCGGAGGCGTCGAGCTGGATTCGGGCGCTGTCGACGGCAGCAGGGTCGACCGTGCTCGGGATCGCCGTCCTCGCCGCGATGATCCGCGACGAGCGCCGTCCCGGAATCGAAGCCGACGACGTGTGGCGCGCGACGGCTGCGCTGAGCGGGGCGTGGCTCGCACTCGAATCCGTCCACCTCGTGCGGGAGGCCGCGTCGGCGGTCGGCGTTCCGGTGGTCAGCCTGCGGGCCGGGCTGTTCACCGAATACCTATCGACTCCCGGTTCCGGACGGGTCGAAGCGGCGGCGTGGTTGTGCATCGCTGTCTGTGGCATCGCCGCGACGGTCGCGTACCGGCGGTCGGCGTCGTGGTCCACCGCGCCGGTGCTGGTGTGCGCGGCGCTCGCCCTGATCGCGCGACCTGCAACCGGGCACATGGCGCAACAGACCCTCGGCTCGCTGCTCGATGCGATTCACGTCCTGGCCGCGGCCGTGTGGTTCGGTGTGCTGGCAGCCCTGGCGCTCCTCGCGCGCGGACGCGGCACATGGGCGCACCTGCTTCCGCGCTACTCGACGCTGGCACTGCGGTGTGTGGTCGTTCTCGCGGTGACCGGGATCGTCGATGCTGCCGTCCGGCTCGGCTCGGCTGCCGCCCTGTTCGGCACAGGGTACGGCCGCATCGTGCTGGCGAAGGCCGCCGTGCTCGCGACGCTCCTGGTGCTGGCGTGGATCTGGCGGCGCACGTGGGTGTCGGCCGCTGCGGCACATCGCGTCACCGCCGAGGTCTCGCTGCGGAACGCGGTCGTGGAAGTCAGCGGTATCGCCGTGGCCTTCGGACTGGCCGCCGCACTCGCGACCGCGCCGTGATCCGTCCGCGATCCGGCGGGGTTCCGCGGTCACCCACCCCGGGTCAGTTCCGCAGCTCGCCGCAGGTCGCCGACGAGTGACCGCAGGGCATCGTCACGGCCCGACCGGGCGCGCAGAACCGCCGACGGATGAATGGTGACCACCACCGACGGATCCCGGCCGGCGTGGAACTCGCCGGGTAGGCGCAATATCTCGCCGCGGTGTTCGGTGAGCTTGAACCCGTTTCCCAGCAACGCTTGCGCCGCACTGGCACCGAGGCATACGACCACCTCGGGGCGTATCGCGTCGAGTTCGGCAAGCAGCCAGGGTCGGCACGCCGCGATCTGACCACCGGACGGCTTCTTGTGGATCCGGCGTCGGCCGTTCGCCGACCGATCGAAGCGGAAGTGTTTGACGGCGTTGGTCGTATAGACCGAATCGCGGTCGATGCCTGCCTGTTCGAGTGCCTTGTCGAGCAGATAGCCCGCCGGTCCGACGAACGGCTCTCCGGCGCGATCCTCCTGGTCGCCGGGCTGCTCACCGACGAGCAGCAGGCGCGCGCCCTCCGGTCCGGCGCCGAACACGGTGCGATCGGCCGCCTTGTACAGATCGCACCCGCGGCACTTGCGTGCCGCGGCCGCGAGGGCGGGCAGCTCTCGGGTATCGGGGAGGTACTCCTGAGCACCGGGATAGATCACCACGCCGACGGAATCCCCCCTCCCGGTGCAGGTCCACGACCGCCGTACGAGGGGGGTGGAACGGGCGCTCTGCCGAATCGGCGCATCACCCGGGCACGACCGGTCGATGACCGACGGTACGACCCAGACCGAGAGCGACCAGGACGGCGGTGATCGATCCGGCCGCCATGATGGCGGCGAGCACCACCACCTGGAATCTTCCCGCTTCCACAGGTGACAGTCCTCCGAAGATCGCGCCGACGAAGGCGCCCGGGAGAGTCACCAGGCCCGTCGTCTTCGTCTGATCGGTCGGCGGAATCATCGCCGCATGCACCGCGAGTCGCGCATGCTCGGCGGTGGCTTGCCGCATCGTCGCGCCCAGCGCGAGCCACCCCTCGACCTCGAGCCATCGGTCGGCGACGATCTCGTGGAAACGCCGTCCCGCGAGAGCCGCGACGGTCATCGCGTTGCCGACGACGATCCCGCCCAACGCCAGCGCGTAGCGGGGCGTCGCCTCCACCGCGCCGCTGACGAAGATCACGGCGAGGGCCACACCCACCCCCAGCAGCATGGATCCTGCGACGATAGCCACGACCCGCACACTGCTCCCCACGCGGCGCGCCGCGGTCCATCCTCCGACCGAGAACATGACGAGGAGAACGACGCCCACCCACCTCGCGTCGGTGATGACTCCGGTGAGCACGACGCTGATGACCGCGAGTTGGAGTCCGCCGCGCGCCAGGGCGTACAGCGACGCGAATCTGTGCGGCACCCCGAACAGCCACAACACGGAGGTGGTCACCGCGGCGAGCGCGAGGACACCGATCAGTGTGCGGAGCAGTACCTCGGGGTCGTCGATCATCGCAGACGAGCGTATCGACCCGGGCGTGCCGGAGGGGCGCCATGCGCGATACGGTCGGAGTATGGCACGCAAGACCGCTGTCCGCCGTCAGGAACCCGAGTCCGACAACTACCTCTACGAGCCGACCGAGCGCAGGATCCGGGGGCAATGGTTCGATCGGACGATCGTCGACAGCGACCGTGCACTGCTGGTGTGGGCTCCGGGCAAGCCGGTGCCGTTCTATGCGTTTCCCCGCGACGACGTCCGTCTCGATCTGATCGGTGCGTCGCGGTCCCCGAGTCGGAGCCGCCCGGACGTGTGGCAGTGGTACGACGTGACGGTGGGTGATCTTCGCGCGTACTCGGCTGTCTACCAGCTCGACGTCGAGGGCCTCGACGATCGTCTGGTGTTCCAGTGGTTCCGCCACGGCGAGACCGGGCCGGGTGACGACGTGGACGAGGGCGAACGCTGGTTCGAGGAGGAAACCGAAGTGTTCACGCATCCACGCGATCCGCACCATCGGGTCGATGCCCTGCGCAGCGGGCGTCACGTGCGAGTCCGAATCGGCGGCACCACCGTCGGTGACACCCGCAATCCGGTGCTCGTGTTCGAGACGGGCCTACCGACCCGCTACTACCTGCCACCCGGCGACGTCGACTTCTCGGTCCTCGAGGAGTCCGACAGGCGGACGAGTTGCCCCTACAAGGGGACCGCGCGGTACTGGTCGTTCGTCGGGCAGCCTCACGCGGAGAACGTCGCGTGGTCGTATCCCGAACCGTTCGCCGCCGTCGCGGACATCGAAGGTTACCTGTGCTTCTACGATGACGCGGCCGAGATCACCGTCGAGGACTGACTCGGTAACAACATTCTCATCAAAAGAGAATAATATTTGCGTCGGAAGATATTTGCACTAATGTAATTCTTCATGACTGCAGTGGGGCCTCGGGCCGTGGATGCGAAAGGCTCCCATCGCGAGCGCAAGCGAGCACGCACCTGGGCCGCGATCCATCTCGCGGCAGCCGAATCCGCTGCCCTGCACGACCGGCTCGCAGACGTCACCGTCGAAGCCGTGGCCGAGCAGGCCGAGATCTCCCCGCGCACCTTCTTCAACTACTTCAAGTCCAAGGAAGACGCCGTCCTCGGCCAGCAGTCACCGGTGATGCACGACGAGATCGCCGACGGCTTCCACATCGAAGCGGGCGACGACCTCGTCGAGAAGGTCGCGTTTCTCCTGCTCGCGGTGTTCCGCACTTCCGTCCACCGGCTCATCACCTACAGCGATTACGTCACGCTGCTCGACCGCCACCCCGAACTGACACGCCGGCGACTCCAGCACATCGATGCCGTGGAGGCGCTCGTTGCAGACCTCGTCACCGCGCGGCTCGCCGAGTCGCAGGTTCGGAGTTTCCCCCTGCCCGGACACGCGGGAAGCACAGGACAGACGGGTCGGACCATCGAGGAGACCGCGCATCTCCTCGTGACGGTCGCCGGTGCCGTGATGCGCACCGCGATGCGGCCCGTGCTCGACCTACAGGGTGGCACCGAAGGCGACGCCGATGCGATCCTCCGTCGCACCTGCGCGCTGTTCAGGCAGGTCACGCGCCCATGAGAGCCGGCGTCTCACCATCGCGCGACGGCATCGCATTCGACCGCCGGACAATCGCTTTCATCTTCGCCGGGTTGATGGCGACCATGCTCGTCGCCTCGCTCAACCAGACCGTCCTCAACCCGGCGCTGCCCACCATCGTCGGTGAACTCCACGGGGTCGACAAGATGCTGTGGATCGTCACGGCGTACATCCTCGCGTCCACTGTCACGATGCCGATCTACGGAAAGCTCGGAGATCTGTTCGGCCGCAAGCCCCTTCTGATGACCGCCCTGACGATCTTCCTGGTGGGCTCGACCATCAGCGCGTTCGCCGGAGACATCACCTGGCTGATCGTCGGTCGCGCCGTCCAGGGCGCAGGTGGTGGCGGACTGATGGTGTTGTCGCAGGCCACCGTCGCCGACGTCATTCCGGCGCGGCAACGCGGCAGATACCTCGGCATCATGAGCAGCGTCTTCGCGGTGTCCTCGGTCGCCGGCCCCCTCCTCGGCGGATGGTTCACCGAGGGCCCGGGATGGCGCTGGGTGTTCTACATCAACCTCCCGCTGGGCGTTCTCGCCCTCATAGCGGTGGCGGTGTTCCTCCGGCTTCCGGCGACTCGCAGATCGAATCCCCGCATCGACATCGCCGGGATGACCGTGCTCTCGCTCGCCACGACTCTTCTCGTCCTCGTCGCGACGTGGGGCGGGTCCCGGTACCCGTGGAGTTCGCCCGTCGTGCTCGGTCTCATCGCAGCCACACTCGCCCTGGCAGTTCTGTTCCTGTTCATCGAGAGCCGGGTGCCCGAACCGATCCTGCCGCTGCACCTGTTCCGGGACCGCAACTTCGACGTGACCACCCTCGCCGGGCTCCTCAACAGTGTCGCGCTGTTCGGCGTCGCGGCGTACATGCCCACCTACCTGCAGATGGTCGCGGGCCGCAGTGCGATGGTCGCGGGCCTACTGATGTTTCCGATGATGGGTTCGATGCTGGCGACCTCGACTCTGACGGGACGCCTGGTGAGCCGCACAGGACGCTACAAAGTGACCCCCATCGTCGGCTCCGTGCTCGTCGCGGTCGCGATGATGTTGCTGTCCCTGCTCACCGTCGACACGCCGATATGGGTGCTCTGCTGCTTCCTTGCCGTCCTCGGAACCGGGCTGGGCGCATCCATGCAGATCATGGTGCTCGTCGTGCAGAACTCCTTCCCGGTCGAAGAGGTCGGTACCGCGACGGCGGGCAACAACTACTTCCGTCAGATCGGGGCGACCCTCGGCTCGGCCGTGGTCGGCAGCGTGTTCGCAAGCAGGCTGAGCGTCCTTCTCCTCGAGCGCGTCCCGGAAGGACAGATCTCGGGAGAGGGCGCCAACTCCCTCACACCGACCGTCGTGCACGCGTTGCCCGACGCCGTGAAGCAGCCGATCATCGAGTCGTACAACGACGCTCTGACGCCGATCTACCTGGTGATCGGCCCGCTCGCGTCGGTCGCGGCGATACTGCTGTGCTTCGTCGTCGAGAAGCCCCTCGCGACGACCGTCACGCGACGTACGGACCGGGTGCTCAGCGACCCGGCAGCCAGCCCATCGCCTTGACGAGCGGGGGCAGCATCTTGGCCCAGACCCGCCTCGGAAGACCACGCGGGCCGTCGAGGTTCAGGATCCGGGTGACGGCCACGGTCTGCGACTCGGTGTACTTGAGCAGCCCTTCGGCACCGTGGCGACGGCCCACGCCCGAGATTCCCATCCCGCCCATCGGCGCATCCATGCTGCCCCACGCCGGCGCATACCCCTCGTCGACATTCACTGTTCCGGCGCGCACCTTTGCCGCGATCGCCTCACCCTGCGCCTTGGACGCCGCCCATACGGAGGCGTTGAGCCCGTACTCCGTGTCGTTCGCACGCCGGATCGCGTCCTCGACGTCGTCCACCTGATACACCGACACGACGGGACCGAAGGTTTCGTCGCGGTAGCACTCGGCGTCTTCGGGGACGTCGGTGAGCACGGTCGGTTCGTAGAACAGCGGGCCGAGGTCGGGACGGGCCTTGCCGCCCGCCACCAGCGTCGCACCCTTCGCCACCGCGTCGTCGACGTGGCCGGAGACCGTTTTGACCTGGGTTTCGTTGACGAGGCAGCCCATCTCGGTGTCGAAGTCGTACGAGGGGCCGAGCGTGATCGCACGCACCCGGTCACCGAACATTCGCAGGAACTCCGGCGCGATCGACTTCTCGACGTAGATGCGTTCGATCGAGATGCACAGCTGCCCGGAGTTCGAGTAGCACGCCCGCACAGCCGCGTCGGTGACCTTGCGCAGGTTCGCTCCTGCGGTGACGATCATCGGGTTCTTGCCACCGAGTTCGGCGGAGAACCCGATCAGGCGCCGGCCTGCCTGTTCGGCCAGCAGCCGGCCGGTCTGCGAGGAACCCGTGAACATCAGGTAGTCGGTGTGCTCGACGATCGCCGTGCCCACCACCGATCCGGGTCCGGGCACCACCGCGAACACGTCGCGCGGCACACCTGCCTCGTACAGCAGTTCGGCGACTGCGAGCGCGCAGTAGGGCGTCTGGCTGTCGGGCTTGAGCACCACCGCGTTACCCGCGAGCAGCGCGGGAATTGCATCGGACACCGCCAGGGTCATCGGGTAGTTCCACGGCGCGATGACGCCGATGACGCCCTTCGGATGGTGGAGCACGGTGGTCTTCGTCAGACCTGGGAGCATGCCGGTCGCACGCCGGGGCTCGAGCAGTTTCGGCGCGACCCGCGCGTAGTGGCGCGCAGTCATCGAGATGTCGAGCACTTCTTCCTGGGCGGAGGTGCGGGACTTTCCGGTTTCCGCCTGAGCCATGTCCATCAACTCGGCGCGCCGCTCGAAGACCAGGTCGCGGTAGCGAAGGATGATCTCGGCGCGCTCGGCGACGGGCATCCGCGCCCACGCCGCCTGCGCGAGCCGGGCGCGCGCGATGGCGGCCTTCGCGTCGTCGGCCGTCCCGACGGGAACGGTCGCGATCTCCCGTCCGGTGAACGCTTCGACGACGGGCCGAGTGGGCCGGTCCGCGGCATCGGGAATGGCGATCAGATCGGCGAGCCGCGCGAAGATCGCAGCGCTCGGAGCAGGCATAGGACACCCCTACCGGTGAGTAGTTCTCGGAGTTACACCAAACGTACCCCTGCGCAGTGGCCGCTGTCACAACCGCCCGCACGCGCAGGCACTTGCGCTCGTCGCCCGAAATCGGGCATGTCTCACGTCCCGGCTTCCTAGACTTGCGGATATGACCACATCACAGGGCATATCCGATGAGAAGGTCGATTGGAACAAGCTCGAGAATCGTGCGTCGTCCGTGGCCCGGTTGTTCATCGACCGCGTCACCTCCTCTCCCGACGTCGAGGCGTTCCGGTTCCCGATGGGTGCGGGGGAATGGATCGGGGTCACGTGGAAGGAGACCGGCGACCGTGTGCGTCTGCTGGCAGCGGGCCTCGTCGCGCTCGGCATCGAACCCGAGGACCGCGTCGCCCTCCTCTCGGCGACGCGATACGAGTGGGTGCTCGCCGATCTCGCCGTCATGTGTGCCGGCGCCGCCACGACCGCGGTCTACCCCACGACGAAGGCACCGGACGTCACGTTCATCGTGGCGGATTCGGGAAGCCGCATCGTGATCGCCGAGGACACCACACAGGTCGACAAGCTGATCCGGCATCGGGACGAACTGCCCGGCGTCTTCAAAGTGGTGGTCGTCGACGGTCACGGGGACGGCGACTGGATCATCGGTTGGGACGACCTCGAAGACCTCGGACGGACGTTGCTCGCCGAGAATCCCGACGCGGTGTCCGACCGCATCGGGAGAATCCGGCCGGACCACCTCGCGACGCTCATCTACACCTCGGGCACGACCGGGAAACCCAAGGGTGTTCGTCTGCCCCACTCGGCCTGGACGTACGAGGCTGCCGCAATCGACGCCATCGGAATCCTCGGTCCCGAAGATCTCCAGTATCTGTGGCTGCCGCTTTCGCACGTCTTCGGAAAGGTGCTGCTCACCCTTCCGCTTCAGATCGGTTTTCCCACCGCGGTGGACGGCCGCGTCGACAAGATCGTCGAGAACCTCGCAGTCGTGCACCCCACCTTCATGGGCGCTGCGCCACGGATATTCGAGAAAGCCTACGCCCGGATCGCGTCGATGATGGAGGAAGAGGGCGGTGCCAAGAAGAGGATCTTCGACTGGGCCGTCGGCGTCGGATCGAAGGCGGGACAGGCGCGCCGGGACGGTAAGGCACCGGGGATGCGCGCCAGGCTCACGCTCGCGCTTGCCGATCGATTGGTCTTCTCCACTGTCCGTGAACGTTTCGGCGGCCGGATGCGGTTCTTCATCTCGGGATCCGCTCCACTCGATCCTCATATCGGAAAGTGGTTCGACACGATAGGCATTCCGGTGCTCGAGGGGTACGGCCTCACCGAGACCGCAGCAGCGTCGTGTGTCAACCGGCCGAACTCCTACCGGATCGGCACCGTCGGCCGCCCGGTGCCGGGCACCGAGGTCGCGATCGCCGACGACGGCGAGGTGCTGATCAAGGGTCCCGGTGTCATGACCGGCTATCACAACCGCCCCGATGCGACCGCCGAGTCGCTGACCGACGACGGCTGGTTCCGCACCGGCGACATCGGCAATCTCGAGGACGGCTACCTGACGATCACCGACCGCAAGAAGGACATCTTCAAGACATCGCAGGGCAAGTACGTCGCGCCGTCCGCAACCGCCGCGACCTTCAAGGGAATCTGCCCGTACGCGTCGGAGATCGTCGTGTACGGCGAAGGCCGGCCGTACTGCGTGGCACTGGTGGGCCTGGACCCGGAGGCGATCACCGAATGGGCCGGGAGGAACGGCCTGGAGGGCTCGAGCTTCGCCGAGATCGCTCGGAATGCCAAGACACGAGGGCTCGTCTCCACCTACATCGACGAGCTCAACGGTCGACTCAACCGCTGGGAACAGGTCAAGAAGTTCGCGATCGTCGACCGCGAACTGTCGGTGGAATCCGGCGACCTGACGCCGAGTATGAAGTTGCGCCGGAAGGTGGTGGTGGACACCTTCTCGGACAGCCTGGTGGGTCTGTACGACTGAAGGCTTATGCTGTCGATATGAGTAGCGCACGACCTAATTTGTTTCAGCGTGTCGGATACATGGTCGGCCGCACGTTGCCGCCCGAACTGCGGGAGTGGGTGCGCGAGGACATTCTCGGCCCGGGCGGCGCGCGTCGCTACCTCCTCCGATGGAACCTGCCGGTCATTCCGCCGTTGATGCTGTTCCTGCTCATCCCCGGTCCGGTCTGGATCCCCTTCGCGATGATGCTGCTGTTGTTCCTGCCCTGGATCTACTTCTCGGCCGCACTCATGCCCGTGTGGCAACAACATCGCCTGCAGCAGCACGGAATCGACCCCGAGTTGCTGAGTGCGAAAGCCCGCGACCGGGCAGCCCGCGAGCGTGAGGACTACGAGCGTCGCATGGGCCGGGCGGTCTGACGTTTCGTCCCCCGAGACCGGTTCGCCGGCTCAGGACAGCACCTCGACGAGCGTGGTCTCGCTGTCCCCCGTCATGAACTTCTCGACGCTGTCGAGATGGCGTCGCCAGAAGATTTGCGCTGCACCCGGTTCGCCCTTGCGCAGCAATCCGACAAGTTTGCGGCTCGCGCGCAGCGCCGTCGCTGCTCCCGGCCGCTCGGGTTCGGTGCGCGAAGAGATGTACAGGGCCGCGTGCGCATCCATGATGTCGAGGAGCATCCCGGCCAACGTCTCCAACGTCTTGTTGCCGCCGAGTTCCATCACCGTGCGGTGCACCTCGGTGTTCGCCTTCGCGAAGGCGTGCGGGTCGTCGAAGACGGCCTCCGCCTGCTCGACAACCGCGGCGAGCGCGTCGATCTTCCCGACGGGATCGGCAGCGATCAGTCCCACCGCCGCGACCTCGAGTTCGGTGCGCGCGCGATAGACGTCGGCAAGTGGAACGCCACGGTATTGCAGCAGCAGACCCGTGTAGCGGGAGGCGGTGGACCTGTCGGGCGCCTGCACCCGGGCTCCGCCGTGGGCACCGCGCAGAACGGTGATGATTCCCTCCGACTCGAGGATCCTGAACGCTTCCCGCAGCGTGGGACGCGACACGCCGAAACGCTCCATGAGCGCGGCCTCGTTGGGGAGGGGTTCTCCGGCTTGGAGTTCGCCGGTGATGATCTGCCGGCGCAGGTTCGCCGCTATCAGCTCACCTGCCTTGGGCACACGCACGATCGTCGAACGTCCGTCGAGTGGCATGTCCCCGTCCTGTACTCCTGAGGCTGTGTTCACCGGCGAACGTGAACCTCCCGAAGGATACAAGGATCTACCGCATTGCATCGTCGGAGAGGGCGATCATCCACCTGTTTCGGATGGTCGCGTCGCATGCTGTGCAGACGGCGCCGGGAGCGCCCATTTATCCTCAGCACATGAGCGACACTGCACACGCATTCACCGCAACCGCCGACCTCGCCGACGAAATCGGCCCGGACATTCGCAGCTGCGACACGCAGTTCATCCAGTTCGGCGGGCGCGCCGAGTTCGCGGGACCCGTCACCACCATCCGGTGCTTCCAGGACAACCTTCTCGTCAAGCAGACGTTGTCGGAACCCGGAAACGGCGGTGTGCTCGTCGTCGACGGTGGCGCGAGCATCCATACGGCGCTCGTCGGCGACATCATCGCCGGCCGGGGGGTCGACAACGGATGGGCAGGCATCATCGTCAACGGTGCCGTCCGCGACTCCGCGATCCTGCGCACCCTCGACATCGGGGTCAAGGCGCTCGGCACCAACCCCCGCAAGAGCACCCAGACCGGATCCGGCGAGAAGAACGTGCCGGTCGAGATCGGCGGCGTGACCTTCAACCCCGGCGAGGTCGTCTACAGCGACCACGACGGCGTGGTCGTGCGCGCCGAGAACTGACGTTCGGGAAGATCGTCAGGCTTCGCGCGCGACCCGCGCGCTCGCCCCGCCGATCTCAACCACGTCGCCGACGTGCAGTTGACGGCCACGTCGGACGTCGACCTCACCGTTGACCGATACCAGGCCGTCGGCGATGACCTCCTTCGCCTCGGCACCCGAGTCGATCAGGCTCGCCAGCTTGAGGA
>JAEZDV010000250.1 GCA_023417985.1 Actinomycetes bacterium
CTCGAGTGCATTCCGGTCGATATCCGACGGGATCTCCACGGCGACGGTCTGTGCGGCGTGGTCGAAGCCACCCGGCCGGCTCAGCACTTCGCGCATACCCGGCGTGAGCGGAACCTCGCCGATTCCACCGCCCGGCAACTCGTCGAGCGACGCGGGCCCGGTGCTCTCTTCCCACGTGGCCACTTCGGCGAGGCCCGCAACCGAACGACGGCCGAACACGTCTCGCGGCGTGAAGTGCACACCTCGGGCCTTTGCCCGCGACACCAATTGGATCGAGACGATGCTGTCCCCACCGAGCGCGAAGAAATCGTCGGTCGCGCCGATCTTGTCGACATCCAGAACTTCGGCGAACACATCCGCGATGACCTGTTCGATCCTGGACCCAGGCGCCCGGAACGCTGTCGCCTCGAACACCGGATCCGGCAACGCCCTACGATCCAACTTGCCATTAGCATTGAGAGGCAACCCCTCGAGCACCACAAAAGCCGACGGCACCATATACGCCGGCACACTCCGACCCAGCGCGAATGCAACCTCCCCGGTATCGAGATCGATACCCGGCCGAGGAACCAGATACGCAACCACACGGGTACCCACACGCTCACTCTCACGAGCAACCACAGCCACGTCACGAATGTCGTCCATCCGCCGCAGCGCCGACTCGATCTCACCGAGTTCGATCCGGAAACCACGAACCTTGACCTGGAAGTCGGTACGACCCAAATACTCGAGCTCACCGTCACTCGTCCACGCCACCAGATCACCCGTGCGGTACAACCTCTCACCATCACCCCACGGCGACGCCACAAACCGCTCCGCCGTCAGATCAGGCCGCGCGAAATACCCACGGGCAAGCTGCGCACCCGCAAGATACAACTCACCCGGAACACCGATCGGCACCGGCTGCAAGCGCGCATCGAGCACATACAACCGGGTGTTCCATTGCGGTGATCCGATGGGCACGGATACGGCATCGTGCACGTCGGCGGTGTGCTCGGTGACCGAGACCGCGGCCTCGGTCGGACCGTAAAGATTGTCCAACCGGGCATGATTGGCTCCGAGGAACCGCTGCGCTGTAGACGCAGGCAACGCCTCACCGATAGCGAGCACCCGGCGCAAAGACGACGGCAGAACACCGTCCCTGTCCGTCATCAACGCGGTAAGCATCGACGGCACCACATGCAGAGTCGTCACACCCTCCGACGCGACAAGCCCGTTGAGATACGCCGGGTCACGATGACCGTCCGGCCCCGCAACAACGACACGGCCACCGGAGACAAGCGCCGACCAGAACTCCCACACCGACAGATCGAACGTCGCAGCAGTCTTGAGCAACAGCGCATCATCCGGACCGAGACCGTATTCATCCCGCATCCACAGCATCTGGTTGACAATCGCCGCATGAGAGACCGCCACACCCTTCGGCCGCCCCGTCGAACCCGACGTGAAAATCACATACGCCGTGTTCTCCGGCCGCAACGGCGCCACCCGATCGACATCCGTGACCGGCGAATCCGAATACCCGTCGAGGTCCGCAGTGTCGAGCCTAACGACGACGATCCCGGAACCCACGCCCTCGGGAACATCGAAACCGTCACGCGCAGTGGTCAACACCACCGTCGGCGCTGCAACCGACAGAATGTAGCCCGTACGCTCGGCGGGCTGATCCGGATCCACCGGCACATACGCACCACCGGCCTTGGCCACCGCATACATCCCCACCAGCAGCTCGACCGACCGCCGCACAGCCAGCGCCACAGTCGATTCCGGACCGACCCCCACAGAGATCAAATGACGGGCAAGACGGTTCACCCGAGCATCGAACTCCTGATACGACAGCGACAAGCCCTCGAAAACGATCGCGGTCGCCGCCGGCTCCCGACGCACCTGAGTGTCGAACAAATCCACCAACGTCACCGGCGCACCGAGCGGACGGCTCGTGCGGTTCCACTCCTCCAGAACCAGGTTCCGCTCCTCGACCCCGAGAATATCGAGCTCTCCCACCGGAAGCTCCGGCTCGGCGACGATCTGCTCGAGCACTCGCACGAACCGCTCCGCGATCCCCGCCACCGTCGACCTGTCGAACAGATCCGTCGCGAACGTCAACACGCTACCGATCCCCGCCGCAGACCCGTCCTCGTGGTAACGGTCCGCGGCGACCAGATGCAGGTCGAACTGCGAGGTCTGCACTTGCGCATCCAACCCCGACACCGTCAGACCCGGCAGTTCCAGGCTCGTCGTCGCCAAGTTCTGGAACGACAACCCCACCTGGAACAGCGGATGCCGTGCGGTGGACCGTTCAGGGTTGAGTACCTCGACGAGACGCTCGAACGGAACGTCGGCATGCGCGAACGCCTGGAGATCCCGCTCGCGTGTCTGCTCCAGCAGAGCATCGAACGAACCGCTCACATCCACGTGGGAACGCAGAACCAAAGTGTTGACGAACATGCCGATCAGATCGTCGAGCTCGCGACGTCCCCTACCCGCAATCGGCGTGCCGACCGTGATGTCCTCGGTGCCCGACAAACGCGCGAGCAACACGGCGAAAGCCGCATGCACCGCCATGAACAACGTCGAGTTCCGCGCTCGTGCGAACTCAACCAGCTTACGATGCAAATCAGCGTCGATGTCGAACTCGACCCTGTCGCCGGCAAAGGACTGTTCCGCCGGCCGTGGCCGGTCGGTCGGAAGGTCCAGCTGATCGGGAAGGCCGTCCAAAGACTGTTTCCAGAACGCGATCTGCTTGGCTGCCAACGACTCCGGGTCCGACTCGTCGCCGAGTACTTCACGCTGCCACAACGAGTAATCCGCGTATTGCACCGGAAGCGGTTCCCAGCCGGGCTCGTATCCGCCGGAACGCGCCACATAGGCCGCAACCAGGTCACGGGTCAGTGGTCCCATCGAAGAACCGTCGGCAGAGATGTGATGGACGACGAACGCGACGATGATCTCGTCGTCCCCCACCGCGTACAGGCGAATTCGGAGCGGCACCTCGGCGGTGACGTCGAAACTCGTATTCGCCAACTCACGAACGAGGCCGGGCAACTGATCCCAGTCCGTCCGGACGGGCTCCAGATCGGGCGCTACCGATGAGACCGGCAACACGATCTGAACGGCACCGTCGTCCGACTGCGGGTAGGAGGTGCGCAGCATTTCGTGTCGTTCGAGCACATCGCGGATGGCTGCCTGCAGTGCAGCGAGATCCAGTCGTCCGCTGAGTCTCAACGCGATCGGCAGGTTGTATGCCACGGAGTCGGGATCGAACCGGTTGAGGAACCACATCCGCTGCTGCGCCAACGACAACGGAACCCGGTCCGGACGCGGCCCAGCGACGAGAGGCACCGTTCCCCCCGAGCCTGCATGTTGCCCGACGTGTGCGGCCAACGCCTCGACGGTCGGTGCATCGAACAGGGCTCGCACCGGCACCCGAGTGTCGAGCGCCGAGCCCAGCCGTGCGACCACTTGCGTGGCGTTCAGCGAGTTGCCACCCATTGCAAAGAAATCGTCGTCGAGCCCGACCCGCTCGACGCCCAGCACGCCGGCGAACGTCGACGCCACAATCTCTTCCACCGGGGTCCGTGGCGCCCGGAACTCCCGAGTCTCGAACACCGGCGCAGGCAACGCCTTTCGATCCAACTTCCCGGAAGTGTTGAGCGGGAACTGGTCGAGGACCACCACAGCGCCCGGCACCATGTACGACGGCAACAACCCCGACACGAAGGCGATCAACTCGTCGCGGTCCACCGTGCCCCCCGGAACAGGAACCACGTACCCCGCGAGTTGATCCCCGATGCCCGACGACGACACGACCACCGCAGCCTGGCTGACCGACCCGTGCGCCAGCAAGGCACTCTCGATCTCACCCAACTCGATGCGCTGACCCCGGAACTTCACCTGGAAGTCGGTTCGCCCGATGTACTCGAGTTCACCGTCGCCGTTCCACCGGACCAGATCACCCGTGCGATACATCCGATCCCCGGCCGGCCCGAACGGATTCGCCACGAAACGATCCGACGTCAGATCCGGCCGGCGCACGTACCCACGCGCCAACTGCACGCCGGCAAGGTACAACTCACCCGGCACCCCGGCCGGCACCGGACGCAGGCGGCCGTCCAGCACGTACACCTGCACGTTCCATTCCGGCTCACCGATCGGCACAACATCGACCGATCCCTCCGACGGCGCCTGCCAGAACGTAGCCGACACCGCAGCTTCCGTCGGCCCGTACAAATTGTCGATCCCCGCCGCACTGATACGGCGCACCCCGTCGACCGTCTCCGGCGGCAGCGCTTCACCGATGACGAAGATCTCCCGCAACGTGCTGCACGATTCTGCAGCAGCGTGCGCCGCGAACACGGTCAGCATCGACGGCACGAAATCGGTGATCGTCACCTTCTCCCGCGAAATGACCTCCGACAGATATATCGGATCGCGGTGTCCGTCCGGAGTCGCGAGTACCAACTTCGCACCCACACTCAGCGGCATGAAGAACCCCCACAACGACACGTCGAACGTCGTGGCGGTCTTCTGGAAATACACATCCTCCGACGTCATCGCGAACTCGTGCAGCATCCAGTCGATCTGGTTGACGATCGCGCGGTGCGTCACGGCCACGCCCTTGGGCTTGCCCGTCGAACCGGACGTGAAGATGGCGTAGGCCGTGTTGTCCGGGCGGAGCGCGTCCCGCCGCTCCTCGTCACCGATCCGCTCGGCAGAGACCCCCGCCAGATCCAGCCGATCGATCTCCATCGTCTCGACATCTACCCCGGACGCCACCTCGAACCCATCGCGGGCCGTCGTCACCACACACACCGGACCAGCAATATCGAGCACATGCCGGATGCGATCAGCCGGATGATCCGGATCGATCGGCACATACGCACCGCCCGCCCGCACGATCGCATACATCCCCACCAGCAGATCCAACGACCGGCGCACCGCCAGCCCCACCGTCGTCTCCGGACCCACACCCCGCGAGATCAGATACCGCGCAAGCCGATTGACCCGCGCATCGAACTGCGCATATGTCAACGACTCGTCTTCG
>JAEZDV010000270.1 GCA_023417985.1 Actinomycetes bacterium
GTTCTCGTCGTACCGGACCAGCGGGATCTCGACCGCGTCCTCGCCGCCTGCGGCGAAGTGGCCGGGGCGGAGCACGTCGTGGGTCTCACCGCGGGACTCGGCCCGGCCGAGCGGTACCGCCGGTGGCTCGCGGCCCTCCGCGGGTCGGCCCGGATCGTCGTCGGTACCCGGGCAGCAGTGTTCGCACCGACGCCCGACATCGGTCTACTGGTCGTCTGGGACGACGGCGACGACTTGCATTCCGAACCCCGGTCGCCCTACCCGCATACGCGAGAGGTCGCCGTGCTCCGGGCGCACGCTGCCGGTGCGGCCCTCGTCGTCGCCGGGCACGCGCGTACCGCGGAGACCCAGGCCCTCGTCGACTCCGGTTGGGCGCACGACCTGCTCGCCCCCCGCGACGTCCTCCGGACGCGCGCGCCGAAGATCACGGCGCTCGCGGACAGCGACCAGGCGATCGCTCGCGATCCTGCTGCACGCGCCGCCCGGTTGCCCGCCATCGCGTTCGCCGCGGCCCGATCCGCGCTCGGTGCAGGACATCCCGTGCTCGTGCAGGTCCCGCGACGCGGCTACGTGCCGGCCCTCGCATGCGGTAAATGCCGGGCCCCCGCACGGTGCCGGCGGTGCAACGGCCCGTTGGCATTACCGGCGGCTGCGGGACCGGACGGTGCCGCGATACCGGCGTGCAAGTGGTGCGGGGTCGCCGATGCCACCCACCGGTGTCACGCCTGCGGTGCCCGGTCGCTGCGTGCGGTCGTCGTCGGTGCCGGTCGTACCGCAGAAGAACTGGGCAGGGCATTTCCCGGCGTCCCGGTGATCACCTCGGGTGGCGGGGAAGTCAAGGCGACCGTTCCGGCCGGGCCGTCGCTGGTGGTCTCGACGGTCGGCGCCGAACCGGTCGCCGAGGGCGGATACGGCGCCGCACTGCTCCTCGACGGGTGGGCGTTGCTCGGCCGCGCGGATCTCCGCGCCGCGGAGGAGACGATGCGCCGGTGGCTCACCGCATCGGCGTTGGTGCGACCGTTCGGCGAGGGCGGCCAGGTCGTGGTAGTCGCCGATTCCGGGATTCCGACCGTGCAGGCCCTCGTCCGGTGGGATCCGGTCGGCCACGCCCGCAACGAGGTGGCGGAACGTACGGAGGTGGGTTTTCCTCCCGCCGTGCACATGGCGGCTCTCGACGGCGGTTCGGCTGCCGTCGCGGAACTGCTCGAGGCGACTCGTCTACCCGAGGGGGCCGAGGTGCTCGGGCCGGTCCCGTTGCCTCCCGGGCAGCGACTGCCGTTCGGTGCCGAAGGACCGGAACCCGACGAGGTGCATCGGATGATCGTGCGGGTCGCACGACATCGCGGCCGGGAACTGGGTGGTGCTTTGCGTGAGGCGCAGGCGACCCGCACCGCTCGTCGTGCGGAAGGCCCCCTGCGTGTTCAGGTGGATCCGCCGCGGATCGGCTGACCCCGTCGATCAGGTCAGCGAACGGCTATCGGCGACAGTGTATTCCGCGACGGAGGCCGAGACGATGGCCGCGGATTCGTCGTCGTCGGGTCCGGAACCCCGGAAGCGCTCGACGGAGGCGGGGGAGTCCCATCGCTCGAACACGACCACCCGGGACGGATCGATCAGGTCTGCGGCGATCGAGAATTCGAGGCAACCGGGGGTGCGGCGTGCCTGCTCGACGACAGCCGCGCAGCCTGCCAGGTATTCCGCCCGCGCGCTCGGTTCGACGGCGAGGTGTCCGGCGACGATGATCATGGTCTCTCCTTCTGGTCGGGTTTCACACGGTGTGACCCGTGTGAGGCTGTGAAGTCATCGGGCCACCGCACAGGAACGATCTTGGGCAACTACCATCGCTTACCATGCGCCCCATTGCCCGAGTCCTCGCCGTCACCGCCCTGACCGCGCTCGCCGCATCCGGTGCCCATGTCGCCGCCGCGGCACCGGCACCGGTTCTCGACGACAACGGGGCTATTGTGGCACCGAGCGGCACCCAGATCTCGTTTGCGCACTCGCCCACCGGGTTCCGCGCGGGTACTGCCAACGAGCACGAATCCCGGGCGGGTGTGTCGATCGTCAAGCTGTATCTCGCCGAGTACGTCTTCCGATACGGCGATCCTGCCGACCACGCCGACGCCACAGAGATGATCCGGGCATCGGACGACGGCATCGCCGACCGTCTGCATGCGAAGTACCCGCAGGGTATCTCGACGATTGCCGGCGAATTCGGGCTCACCGATACCTACGTGCCCGGCTACTGGGGGAACGGGACCACGTCGACGCACGACATGGTCACCTATCTCGAAACGAAGAAGCGCACCGATCCGAACTCCCTGGTGCTCGCCGCCATGGCATCCGCCTACGACACGGCAGCCGACGGTTACGCGCAGAACTACGGCACTGCACTGCTGGCGGGGGTCATCGGAACGAAGTGGGGCTGGAGCGACAATCGGTCGTTCAACGCCTCCGCGTCGTTCGGGCCCGACTTCTCGGTGGGCGCCTCGACGTACGGATCCGCAGCGCAACTGTCGGAGCACGTCCTGAGCGCGTTCACCGACGGTGGTCCCGCCGCCCCGGAGACCGGCTTCCAATTGGCCGAGTGCCCGGCAGTGAGCTGGCTCGCCGACGATCCGGCTCTCGCCGTGCCTGCGCAGGATCTGCTCGACGGGCTCCCGCCCGAAGTCGCAGCGGCCTTCTGCGGAGGCTGACCTCCGAGTCGGACCCGGGGACATTCGTCGCCCGGGGGCGAGGTCGCTGTGGTCGTTTCGTCGCGCCGGGCCACCCCGCGACGTGGCTGTCCCTTGTTCGAACGACATCGCAAGATCACCAATGGCACTAGTATGAGTCACAGTACGGGCGGAAAGTGTTTGTGATCGAACCTTTTTTCGATGACGGGGTCACGACCGCGTTACGACAGGAGGCGTCACATGATGGTCCGACGTGTGCGATGGGCAGGCCCTGTGGCGCTGTGCATTGCCGTACTCACGGCAGGCGTCGCAGGCGCGCAACTGCCCATCGTGTCCACTTCCTCCGTGCCTGTGACACAAGGGCCGTCGGCGGCGACCCACGCCGAGGCGGCGGAGTATGCAGAGCAGAACCCGGGTGTGGCGCCGCCTGACACGAACGACTTCACGTGTGTTCCCTCGGCCGGCAATCCACGTCCGGTGGTGCTCGCACACGGAACCGATTCCAACAGCTATTCCGATTTCGCCGCGCTCGCACCGCTTCTCGCGGCTTCCGGGCGCTGTGTGTTCGCCCTGAACTATGGATTGGCGGACGGTGCGGAGGATTACGGAACCGGTGAGATCCGTGTCTCCGCTTCACAATTCGGGGAGTTCGTGGATCGCGTTCTCGCGGAGACCGGAGCCGCGGAAGTCGACGTCGTCGGCTACTCCCAGGGCGCGACCGTCACCCGCTACTACATCAACAAACTCGGAGGCGCCGACGTCGTCGATCGGTGGGTGGGAGTGGCCTCTCCGAGTTACGGCGGCACCTTCTACGGTCTTGCCACCGCGTTCGCGGTACTGCCCGGCGCAACCGATTTCCTCGAGGGCGAGTTCTCCGTGGCGCTCGCCGAGCAACTCCAGGGTTCCGAGTTGCTCACCGAACTGAACACCCCCTCCGACACCGTTCCCGGTGTGCAGTACACAACCATCGGGACCAGATTCGACGAAGTGATCCAGCCCGCCGACAGCGTGGCGCTGCGGGGAGAAGGGGCGGTCAATCTCGTCGTGCAGGACCTGTGTCCCGAGAACCTCACCGGACACTTCAACATGGTCTACGACGGGTTCGCGCTGCAGATGATCCGGCACGCGCTCGACCCCGACCGGGTGGCCCTCGGCCGATGCACCCGGGTTGCACTCGGCACCGGAATTCCGGAGATCGTCCGGCAAGCAAACTTCTGATCGCTCACCAACGGTTGCGGACTTGCTCCGCGAACCCGAGAAGGTTCTCGACCTCGATCCGGCTACCGTCGTCGAGGACGGCAAACCCGCTGTAGCGGCCGAACACCTGATGCTGCGTCGAGCGCACGACCAGAGCGTTCACGTCCGCGGCCCGATCGTGAATCGGTGCGAAGTCCATCTGGAAGCGGTGGTCGTTGCTGGTGAATCGCCACGGCGCCCCGTCGTAGGTGCCCGCCGGAAGGTGGAAATGCACCCCGTCGAGTTTGTGCGCGACTCCGTCGTGGAAGACCACGTTCTCGCTTGCCGCGCTCGTGTCCCCGAACCCGTAGCCGATGTTGAAGCCGAACGGCAGCCCGTTGTGCAGGCCGGACGCGGAACCCCAGTACCAGGTGTTGTCGTACGTCCAGACTCCGCGGCCCCAGTCGAAGACACCGAACGCTGTCTCGGGTTCGAACAGATGCTCCCGGCCGTCGACGGTGATGCTGCCCTCCGCCGGCAGGCAGTTGATCTTCTGGTTGTAGTAGAACGCCTTCCGGGCGGAGGGAAACGGGGTGGCGATCGCCATCCGATCCATGGGCGGCTGCGTCAGCACCAGTTCGCCCGCCAGCCCGCGTCCGCTGTCGAACCCGGGATGGTCGACCGTGAGGCGCCGCGTCGCTCCCTCGTTCCGGTACTCGATCCGCATCCCGCCGCGCCGATGTACCAGCACGTCGCCTTTGTCGGCGCTGGAAGGCATGTCCATGTTGCCCCGGGGGAACGGGATCAGCGCGTTCTCCGTGACGTCTCCGGGACGGACGAGATCGAGCCAGCTGACGCCGAGCAGGCCCACGTAACCGTTGTCCGCTATGGTCAGCGCGATACCGTACGGGCCCGCCTCGCCGTCCGACAGAACGCAGTAGTAGTCCCATTCCTTGATGCGCAAGCCGGACGCGGCGACCTTCCGCCGGTCGTACACACGCGTCTCGCTCGTGCTCCATCCGGTCTCGATCAGCGTTCCGTTGTCGTCGAGGAGGGGGCCGGGTGTGAGGCGTCGTTGCTGCATACCCGGCGAGAGTACTGTGCCGCCGCGGCGACACCGTGTCGATGCGGCCGACCGACTCCCTAGAATGAAGAAGCCATCGTCGCCCGAGCCCTGGAGCAGTATTCGTGACACACCCGCCGGTTTCCTTCCGCAACGCAGTGAGCCCACCCGTATCGGCGGTCCTCTGACATGCGGGTGGTGTTCGCGGGAACTCCCGGCGCTGCAGTACCGGCGCTCCGTCGCCTCATCGACTCACCCCGGCACGAGGTCGTCGCAGTCGTGACCCGTCCGGATGCGACGGCAGGCCGAGGCCGCAAGACCGTGCGCTCCGAAGTCGGGCAGGTCGCCGACGAGCACGGTATCGAAGTGTTGGCGCCCCGGTCGCCGCGTGATCCCGAGTTCGTCGCGCGCCTCGAGGAACTCGGCCCCGACTGCTGTCCCATCGTGGCCTACGGGGCGTTGATCCCGCCCGCGGTGCTGGAGATTCCCCGCCACGGCTGGGTGAACCTGCACTTCTCGCTGCTTCCCGCCTGGCGCGGGGCCGCGCCGGTCCAAGCCGCGATCGCGGCCGGCGACGAGATCACCGGAGCGAGCACATTTCGGCTCGAAGCGGGCCTCGACACCGGGCCCGTCTACGGGGTGGTGACCGAAATGATCCGGCCTACCGACACGGCCGGGGACCTGCTGGAACGACTCGCCGAAGCCGGAGCCACCCTGCTCGAATCGACACTCGACGGTCTCGAGGACGGCATCCTCGTTCCCGCACCGCAACCCGCAGAGGGCGTTTCCCACGCGCCGAAGGTCACCGTCGACGCGGCCCGAATCGACTGGACTCTGCCCGCACACGTGGTCGACCGCCACATCCGCGCTGTCACCCCGGCGCCCGGTGCCTGGACCATGATCGGCGATCTTCGGGTCAAGGTCGGCCCTGTCGCTCCGGCCGAGGAGGGCCTCGGGCCCGGTGAAATCGCAGTCACCAAGCAAGGTCTCCTCGTAGGGACGGGCACGACGGCGGTACGGCTCGGTGCCGTGCAGCCCCCCGGTAAGAAATCGATGGCAGCAGCAGATTGGGCGCGCGGCGCCCGACTCGACCCGAAGGTACGTGCGCAATGAGTGAAGCTCGCAGACCGGCCCGACGTTCAGGGCAGAAGCCGGGCGGACACACCGGGCGCAACACCGCGCCACGGCAGACTCGCCGTCCGTCGCAGTCGGCGGCCGATCCGGCCCGCACCGCAGCCCGGGACGTGCTGCGGGCGGTTCGGGAACGCGACGCCTACGCAAACCTGGTGTTGCCTGCCCTCCTGCGCGAACGCAAACTCGATTCTCGCGATGCTGCGCTCGCAACCGAACTCACCTACGGCGCGGCACGTGCGCAGGGACTGCTCGATGCCGTCATCGCCGACGCTGCGAACCGTCCCGTCGACGAGATCGACGGTTCACTGCTCGACGTGCTGCGGCTGGGCACCTATCAGTTGCTGCGGACCCGGGTCGCCCCGCACGCCGCCGTGGCGACCAGCGTCGACCTTGTTCGCGCCGAATTCGGTTCGGGCCGAGCCGGATTCGTCAACGCCGTGCTGAGGAGAGTGGGGGAGCGAACCGAGGACGAGTGGATCGACCGTCTTGCCCCCGACCCCGAGCGCGACCCCGTGGGTCACCTCGCGTTCCGGTACCCGCACCCGCTGTGGATCGCGCAGGCCTTCGCGCACGCTCTCGGTGCGGATGCGGGTGAGCTCGCGGAGGTGCTCGCGGCCGACGACGCGCGCCCGATCGTGCATCTCGTCGCGCGGCCCGGCGTGATCACCGCCGAGGAACTCGCACTCGTCACCGGTGGGGAGATCGGTCCCTGGTCGCCGTACGCGGTGCACATCGAACATGGTGACCCTGGTCGGCTCGAGCCGGTCCGCGAGGGCATGGCCGCGGTCCAGGACGAGGGAAGCCAGCTTGTCGCACGGGCACTCACCCTTGCCCCGCTCATCGGCGAGGACAAAGGCCGCTGGCTCGATCTCTGCGCCGGTCCAGGCGGTAAGGCCGCCCTGCTCGGCGCGCTCGCCGACCTCGACGGATTCACCGTCGACGCCGTCGAACCGGTGGAGCATCGCGCCGACCTCGTCCGCAAGACCGCACGTGATCTGCCCGTCACCGTGCATGTCGCAGACGGCCGCGACTCCGGACTCGAGCCCGGGTACGACCGGATCCTGGTCGACGCGCCCTGCACCGGGCTCGGTTCACTGCGTAGGAGGCCGGAATCGCGCTGGCGCCGTCGGCCCGAGGATGTGGCCGATCTCGTCAAACTGCAGAAAGAGCTTCTCGGAGCAGCGATCGGTCTGCTGCGCCCCGGCGGCGTGGTGCTGTATTCGACCTGTTCCCCGCACGTTTCGGAGACCGTCGCGGTGGTCTCGGACGCCGTGCGCAGACACGGCGTCGAACAACTCGACGCGCGCGAACTCCTGCCCGGTGTTCCGAATCTCGGTGACGGACCGGGCGTGCAGCTGTGGACGCACCGGCACGGCACGGACGCGATGTTCATGGCCGCGCTGCGCAAACCGGTGGAGTGAGGAAACCGGCAGAACACGTATGTGCGCAGGGGTCCGGTCGAGCCGAGCCTGTCGGCGGCGGAGCAAGGCTAGGGTCTTCCGTATGCCCGATATCGTCACGCTGACCATGAATCCGGCCCTCGATGTCACCACGTTCGCCGAGGAAGTCGTCCCCACCCGGAAGCTCCGGTGCGAGGAGCCCTTCTACGACGCGGGCGGCGGCGGCATCAATGTCGCGAAGGTTGCCCGTGTGCTCGGCGTCCCGGCCGCGGCGGTCTATCCGGTGGGCGGGGCACGCGGCCGGCAGATGCGAGGGTTGCTCGACGACGACCACGTCGACGCGTACGTCGTGCCCATCACGGACGACACCCGCGAGTGTTTTACGGCGATCGATCGCAGAACCGGGTCCGAGTATCGCTTCGTCACACCCGGGCCGAACTTGACCCACGACGAGCAGGAAAGGTGCCTCGCCGTGCTCGCGGAGGTGGCCCGGGACGCGAAGTACGTGGTGGCCAGCGGTAGTTTCCCTCCCGGTGTCTCCGGCACGTTCGTCAACCGGGTCGCGGCGACGGCCCGCGACGCCGGAGCACGGTTCGTTCTCGACTCCTCGGGCGACGCCCTCAGGAGCATCGAGTCGGGGGTGTTCCTCGTCAAGCCGTCACTTCCGGAACTGTGCGACTGGGTCGGGCGTGACCTTCCCGGCATGGACGAACGGATCGCGGCCTCCCGCGAACTCGTCGAGCGTGGCGTCGCCGAAATCGTGGTGCTCTCACTCGGTCCCGACGGAGCGGTCATGGTTACCGCGGACGACGCCGTCGAGGTGCCTGCTCTCGAGGTCGAGGTGCGAAGCGCTGTGGGTGCCGGTGACAGCATGGTCGCCGGACTGGTCGTCGGACTGCTGCAGGAACGCACGCTGCGCGACGCTCTGGCGCTCGGTATCGCGTGCGGTACGGCGGCCCTCCTGACCGTGGGAAGCCGGGTGTGCCGTCGTTCGGACATCGATCGGTTCGACGCGCTCGCCCGGAAAGCGTGATCATTCGAGGAAGGAAACAAAACCCGATGGCGCCCGCCGTGCTCGGATAGCCTTCGAAGCATGGATCTTCGGACGGAGTCCTCGCTCGCTCGAAGCATCGGAGCGCGGGAATGAGCAGCGGAAGGCCCGCGTATCTGCACGGGCGCTCGATCGGGCTGGTCCTGGTCGGAGGCTTGTTCGGGGCCGGTAGCCGCGAAGGTCTTTCGCTCGTCATCCCGAAGCTCGGCGAAGTCCCGATCGTCATCGCCATCGTCAATGTCGTGGGCGCTTTTCTTCTGGGTTGTCTCTACGAAGCGGTCACGCGACTCGACAAAGCGAAGCCCACGGCACAGAATCTCAAGCTTCTTCTGGGCACGGGCTTTTGCGGCGGTTTCACCACCTACAGTTCGCTCGCGACCGATACCTCGGTGCTCTTCCGAGACGGGTACATCTGGCAGGGAGTGGTATACGCCTTGGGCACCCTGATCGTCGGTGCCTGCGCCACTTGGGCGGGAATCGCGGTCGCCAGCAGTGTCAACGCGAGAACGGCGCCGCCCGCCGGGGGAGGGATGACGACGTGACACCGCTCATCTTCATCTCCCTGAGTGTTGCAGGTGGTGTCGGAGCAGTCGTCCGATTCGTCCTCGACGGCTTCATTCGCGCGCACATGCACACCAAGTTCGCTTGGGCGACAACCATCATCAACGTGTCGGGATCGCTCGTTCTCGGGTTTCTCACAGGGCTCACGGTGGAACATCTCGTCAGCACCGACGCCGGCTATGTCATCGGGACCGGATTCCTCGGCGGTTACACCACATTCAGTACGGCGAGTTACGAGACCGTGCAGCTCATCAAGCAGCGCCGGTACGGTGACTCTTTCATCAGTGGCGTGGTGATGCTGATCCTGGCTCTGGCAGCGGCGGGAATCGGCCTGTGGATCGGCACCTCGCTCTGAATCCGAGTCCACAGGGTCGCCTACGGGTCTTCGTTCAGGTTCGTGTCGCCTCACTGTGGGGACCTGGGAAATCGAGTCGGTGCTCGGCCTCGATGATCCGGACCGTGCCGGATTTACTGCGCATCACGATCGACTGAGTTCCCGCCCGGTTCCCTCCGTAGTACCGCACTCCCCGCAACAGGGGACCGTCGGTGACACCCGTGGCGGCGAAGAACACATTCGCGCCTCCGACCAGATCGCTCGTGTGGAGGACCCGATCCGTATCGTGTCCCGCAGCACGAACCTGTGCACGTTCGGCGTCGTCACGAGGAGTCAGTTGCGCTTGAATCGTCCCGCCGACGCATCGCACCGCGGCTGCCGAGAGGATGCCTTCCGGAGTGCCTCCCACCCCCATCGCCATATCGATACCGGAAGCGGGACGCGCAGCGGCAATGGCGGCGGCGACGTCCCCGTCGGGCAGCAACCGCACCCGCGCTCCGGCCCGGCGGATCTGCTCGATCAACTCGATGTGCCGCGGCCGGTCGAGCACGGCGACGGTGAGGTCGGTGACCCACGTGCCCAGCGCGTCGGCGACCCTGGAGATGTTCTCGCCCACCGGTGCCGTGATGTCCACGGCGTCGGCCGCGTCGGGACCGACGGCGATCTTGTTCATGTAGAACACCGACGAGGGGTCGAACATCGCCCCGCGCTCGGCGACTGCCACCACGCTTAGCGAGTTCGGCGCGCCGGCGGCCATGAGTGTGGTGCCTTCTACCGGGTCGACTGCGAAGTCGCATTCCGGCCCGGTGCCGTCGCCGACCACCTCGCCGTTGAACAACATCGGTGCTTCGTCCTTCTCGCCCTCGCCGATCACCACGACACCGCGCATGGTCACGGTCGACAACATGGTGCGCATCGCGTCGACAGCGGCGCCGTCCCCGCCTTCCTTGTCGCCGCGCCCGACCCACCGGCCCGATGCCAGAGCGCCCGCTTCCGTTACACGGACCAGTTCCAGGGCGAGATTGCGATCCGGCAGCAATGGGCCCGGGTGTGCGGTGGCGCTCATGTCGTGGGCCTCAACGCGATGTTCCTCCGAACGGTGTTCGTTGCGCGTGCTCCCGTCAGGGATGCTCGGCAGAGGGAATGTAGTGCGCGATCACCAGGAACACCCACGTGGTGAGAATGTACGGCCACGTATAGGTGGGGACCCCGAGATCGTGCATCCACAGCGTGACCATCGCAGTGACGATGGTGCCGATCAGCGCGAGCACCCATGAGGTCACGCTCTCTTTCAGGAAGGTTACCGAGAGCGCTATCGCCGTGAGCACACCGGAATACCCGCTCAGGCCGTTTCCGGTTTCGGTGAGAGTCTCACCGAGTGCGAGGGCACACAGCGTGCCGACGACACTGCCGAGGAGACCCGCAAGACCGACTTTCCAATTCGCGATGAAGAGGCCGATGAGGATGAGGGCACCGGCCCAGATATTGTCGACCAGTACCACTTCCGAGACGTTCGTCAGTATCGATCTGAACACCGCGACGGTGGTGGAGTCGATTGTCATCTCCGATGACTCGACCCACCAGCGTTCGAAGCCGAAGTGGATGATGGTCGCGACGATGCAGAACGGGGCAGTCGTCGACGGGAGTCCGTAGATCTTCAGCGGCCTCTGCGCGAAGAGTTCGTTGACCAGCCACGTCACCGGTGCGGCGAGTGCCCCGCCGACCAGCGCGATGGGATACGAGAACCACTGGCTGCCGAGGGTCGCAAACGTTGCGGCACCGACGAGTGCTCCGGAGAAACCCTGCATGCCGAAGGTGAGGTCGGCGGGCTTGGTGCGGATCACCCATCCCGCGAAGGTCTGTGCCACACAGCCGAGCGCCACCAGCACAGCCATCTGCCAACTGGCGACCACGAACGCCGCCATGATGAGCAGAGTCGTATAGATGTTCGCCTGGAAGTAGATCTGTGACGGGCCATGGCCGAACCCGATCAGCCAGGAGCGAGGTGAACCCATCGACTGATGAGTTGCCGCAGTTCCCGTACTCATATCCAGCTCCTTCTGTACCTCCGGCGAGGCTCGGTGAGCGTCTTATGCCTTGCGGACCGCCGGCGCTGCGAAGCCGGTCAGAAGTTCGTGGGCCGCGCCCGCCGCTGCCTGATTCGCGCGTGCCACCGACACCGGGTCGTTGGCCAGCAATCGCATCCACACACCGGCGTCGTTCGGCAGTGCACTGATGCCGAACAATCCGTCGGTGAACGTAGCGGACAACGAGTCGTGGAGCCGATCGGCGAGTTCGGCAGGCGGAACCAGGGGAGTGAACACGTACAGCATCGCCAGAATGTCGTGGTCCGCCATGACGCCGGGTCCCGGCGCGGCCGGCGTAGCGTCCGCGCCCGACGGACACAGGCG
>JAEZDV010000037.1 GCA_023417985.1 Actinomycetes bacterium
TGGTGGGGACGAGAGAGTTGTGTGAGCGCAGGTCCACATGCTGGCTGGCGGTGTACTCCTGGTGCGGCGCTCCGAACGGGTTCTCGGCAGGCTTCGCCGCGACTCCCACTGTGTCGACGGACTGGAGACGGATCGCTGGTTCTTCGACGACTACTTCGAGGACTGCACGGACGGCTACCTGTTCACCCGCGATGCGACGCTTGCAGCAGATGCGTGCGTGTCGTGGTTCCGAGACGTTCCCGGTGTCCCGGTGCTCGAGGACATCGGGTGCGACTACGAATACCCCGATAGCCTTCCGCTGCCCGGCAAGCAGGGCACAGCCTCCATACACGGCACAGCCTCCATACACTCTGCCGAATGAGCAGTAAGTCGATTACGAGTTATGACGTCGCACGGCGCGCCGGCGTGTCGCAGTCGACGGTGTCCCGGGCGCTGCGCGACGATCCTCGGGTCATCGAGGCGACGCGTAAACGGATCCAAGCCCTTGCTCACGAGATGGGATATGTCCCGCACATCACGGCCCGGAGCTTGATCACCAGGAAGTCGTCCACTATTGGAATCGTCAGTGGCGACCTGCGCAACCCGTCGTACCCCACTCTGGTCAACTCGCTGCAAGATCACTTCGCTCGGCAGGACTACCGCGTGCTGCTGATGAGCGACCGGACCGAGGGGGCCCTGGACAAGGACGTCCGGGCGCTGCGGGGCGGACTGGTGGACGGGGTCGTCTTCATCTCCGCCCGCCTGGACTCGCCCATCGTCTCGGAGATGATCGACTGGAAAATTCCCTTGGTGATCTTGAACCGGGATGTGCAAGGTCGACAGGCTCATCTGGTGGACCGCGTGACGTCGGACAACCTCGGGGGAGGTCGACTGGTTGCAAAGCATCTGGTCGAGATGGGACACCGCCGCATCGCTCTGATTTCCGGTCCCCTCGAGAACGCGAGCATCAAACTGCGGGAAGAGGGGTTTCGTGAGGGGCTCGCCGACCTCGGTGTTCCCCTGGATCCGGAGTTGGTCCACCGCGGGGCGGTGGATGCGGAAACCGGTCTCGAAGGCGGCCTCGAATTGCTGGGTAGACCGGACCGGCCCACCGCAGTGTTCTGTGCCACCGATTTCATGGCCTACGGCACGCTGGACGCAGCGAAGCGATCGAATCTCTCTGTTCCGGAGGATGTCTCGATTATCGGCTACAACGACCTGCACCAGTCCGGATGGGCAATATTCGATCTGACCACGGTGCGGCAACCCCTCGAGGATATGGCCGCTGCCGCGGCGGAGATTTTGCTCGCGCGCATCGGCGGGGCGACGGATGCGCCGATGCACAAACTGTTCCCCGTCGAGTGGGTGCAGAGGGGTAGTGCGGGTCCGGTCAACGACCGTTAACCAACGCAACAATGCTGTAACCGCGGACATCCGATTCGGCAATAAAGCCTGAATACATTCGAAGTCACAGCGCAGGGCAACGGTGCCGTCGCTTCCCGAACCTCATCCCGCCCGCGTCAGGAGTGACATGGAAATCGGTGTCTTCATTCCCATCGGCAACAACGGTTGGCTCATCTCCAAGAGTGCCCCGCAGTACATGCCGTCGTTCGAACTGAACAAGACGATCGTGCAGAAGGCCGAGGAGCACGGTTTGGATTTCGCTCTGTCGATGATCAAGCTCAAGGGTTTCGGTGGTGAGACCGAGTTCTGGGATCACAACCTCGAGTCGTTCACGTTGATGGCCGGTCTTGCGGCGGTGACCGAGAAGATCAAGTTGTTCGCCTCGACGCCGATTCTCACGTTGCCGCCGGCGATGGTGGCGCGGATGGCCTCGACGATCGATTCGATTGCGCCGGGCCGGTTCGGTGTGAACATCGTGACCGGGTGGGCACCGAACGAGTACACGCAGATGGGGTTGTGGCCGGGTGAGGAGTACTTCGGGTATCGCTATGCCCAGGCGACGGAGTACGTGACGGTGATGAAGCAGTTGTGGGCCGATGGGGTCAGCAATTTCAAGGGTGAGCATTACACGATGGACGAGTGTGTTCTGTCGCCGAGTCCGATGGGTGGTGGGGTGCCGATCGTGGCGGCGGGGCAGTCCAAGAGTGGGATGAAGTTTGCGTCGGAGATGGCGGATTTCAATTTCATCATGGGTTCGGGAATCAATACGCCGACGGCGATTTCCGATGCGACTGCGACTCTTGTGGAGGCGGCGGCCGGGGCCGGTCGTGATGTCGGTGCGTTGACGTTGTTCATGATCATCGCGGATGAGACGGACGAAGCGGCGCAGGCGAAGTGGCAGGATTATCACGACAATGCCGATCTTGCGGCGTTGGGGTATATGGCGGATCAGTCGTCGGCTGATGCGTCTGCGGATGATTCTTCGACGGCGAAGACGATTTCGTTGCCGGAGGGTGCTGTGAACTTCAATATGGGCACGCTTGTCGGTTCGTACGAGTCGGTGGCGAGGATGCTCGATGAGGTTGCGGGGCTCGAGGGGATCAAGGGGATCATGTTGACGTTCGATGATTTCGTCGAGGGTATCGAGAGTTTCGGTACTCGGATTCAGCCGTTGATGAAGTGTCGTAACAGTATTCAGGCGGCAGCAGCCTGACACGAACACAGTCGGGCAACACCGTCCGTCACTCGACGAGCGGACAATCGACCAGGCCCCCGGCCAGCTCGAATCACGAGGAGGCTCGACCTCTCGGTGTGGTTCGGGGCCGGGGGTCTGCTCTGCGATGCCGATCGGATAGGCGGGGTGGAACCCCGGTCTTCCCGTCCGGGCGATCTACAACCCGGACGGGAAGGGCGGCAGTCGTTCACACGCCGGACGTGTCCATCCCGGCCACCGTGCGGTAGAGCCCGGCCGAGACGTGGAGAAGTTGTCCCGTGATGTAACGCGCCTCTTCCGAGGCGAGGAAACGTACGGCGTTCGCGACATCGATCGACTCGACGGCCCTGCCCATAGGGGACGGAGCTACCAGTCGGGTGAGGGTTGTCGGCTCCAAGGCGTTCAGCTTTTCGTTCGCGATCAGACCCGGGACCACCGAATTGACAGTGATGCTGTGGCGACCGAACTCGAGAGCGAGAGTTCGTGTCAGTCCGTCGGTTGCCGCCTTCGACACGGCATAGTTCGCGTTCTTGGTGCTGCCGGTCGCGCCGATGGAGGTGACGTTCACGATCCGGCCGAATCCCCGCTCCGCCATCGAGGGGACCACGGCTTGTGCGCACCACCAAGAAGTCCGGAGATTCGCATCAAGTGTGAACTCCAGATCCTCCGGGTGCAACGACTCGAAGGCTCCTGTGCGCATGCCGCCGGCATTGTTCACGAGGATTTCCACGGGCCCGAGTTCTTTGGCGGCCGTGCATACAACGTCCAGCGCGCCTTCCCGGTGATCGATCGTGCCTTCGATCACGCGCACCTGGGTCAGCGTTTCGAGTTCGGCCGCGAGCCGGTCGACCGACGGATCCGATTTCCGGACCTGAAGGGCTACCGCCGCACCCCCTTCCGCCAGCACGCGTGCGATCACCGATCCAGTATGTCCTCCGGCGGCTGTCACCAGGGCGACACGATTCTTCACCTGCATCCTGTATTCCTTTCGGCAGCAATGAGTTAGAGCTACGTGAGTATGCAATCACGCATAGTCCTCCCCGTCGAACCGGTTCTCGACCGTTGAGACGGCTGTCCCCGCATACTGAGGGCGTTATCAACACGCGATGCGAGATCGTCCCGGTTTATTAACTCCTAGGAAACGGATTCCCAGAAAACGGGGTGCAGAATCATGCTCATGCGAATCCCCATGCAAAGGAACGCCGTCCGCATGTCCCGCCATTCCGTCCGATGAAGCCCCACGTCCAGTACCGGCACATGACCGAGTCGTCCTGGATGAATCTCGGGGCGAGCGCCCGGTGCCGTGAACTCAACCGTGACGAGACCGAGGGTGCGACGATCTCGATCCTCGAGGTCTCCGCCGGCTGGTCGGATCACGAAAACAGCCTGGGGCACGGTGATCTCGAGGTATTCCTCCTCGGAGGAGAACTGGTCTTCGGGGACGGTGTGGTGGGGGCGACGGGGAGCTACCACCGCTGGTTCTCCAGGGCGGGTTCCGCTGCGGTCGTGCGGTCTACGGGTCCCGCCGTGATGCTCGTCCAGCGAGCGCCGGCCGCCGTGCCGCCCCGAGGCGGGGCTGACGTTGTGATTCACACGGATCCCGTCGATTTCCAGTGGCGGGGTCACGGAGAGGGTCGGAATCGGTCCGAGATGGCCGTTCTCCGTGAGGATTCCGACACGGGATCGCAGACCTACGCGCTCAGGCTTCCGCCGGGGTGGGTCGGACGCGCCGGGCAGCACTTCCACACGGTGTCGGAGGAGGCGTTCATCGTGACCGGCGACGTCGCCCTCGAAGACGAGCCGGTGTACACCTCGGGAAGCTATCTTTTCCGGCCCCCTCATGTGGTGCACGGTGCTCGCGAACGCAGTGAGACCGGGTGCTTCGCGCTCACCTGGACAAGTGGGCCAATAGATTTCAACTATGTGACCGTCGAAGGGCCGATACCCGTACCGAGCGATATTCCGCGCTCAGGCGGATGCTTCGGAACTCACTCGCACCAGATCGATTCGGAGAACCACACGTGATCGTTTCAACTCTCGGACCGGCGGCCTCTCGCCGGCGTGCGCTCCGCTGGACCGCTGTGGCCACGGCCCTCACCTTCGCGGTGAGCGGCTGTGCGAGCGCCGGCGGTACGAACTCCACGAACGGAGCGTCGAGCGACAACCAGCTCACCTTGTCCGTGCCGGCGGTGCCGAACACGCTCTACCCGCTGATGGAGCCGGTCGCCGCGCAGTTCGCACACCTCCCGATGCTCAGCAGCCTGCTGCAGTACGAACCCCAGGAACGTGGTGAGTCGGTGCTCCCCAGTGTGGACCAGGTGGTTCCCGGGCTGGCGGAGTCGTACGAGCTCGTGCCCGACGGGTTGGTCCTGACGTTGCGTGAGGCCACATCGACCGCCGGAAACCCGCTCACCGCAGAGGATGTCGCC
>JAEZDV010000076.1 GCA_023417985.1 Actinomycetes bacterium
CGGGGCCGCGAGGCCGACGAGGTCACGCGTGGGTGAGCGTGCCCGTCTTCGGCGTCCGGATGAAGAAGGACGCGGCTACCGCGAGGAGGGAAACGGCTCCGCCGTAGAGGAAGGCCGTGTGGATGCCCGACTGGCTCGCGCTCAGTGCGGTCGCGCCGTCGGCCGCACGCGAAGCCGCGGTGCTCGACATGACGGTGATGAACAGCGCGGTACCCGCAGCACCCGCCAACTGCTGGATCGTGCTGAAGATGGCACTGCCGTGCGAATAGAGCTCACTCGGCAGTGATCCCAGCGACGAGCTCATGAGCGGGGTCATGACCGTCGCGAGACCGGCCATGAGCAGAGTGTGGACGGCCACCGCCATCGGCAGGGCGGACTCCGCGTCGAGCAACGTCATCAGCCACAGTGCGGAACTGACGACGACGGCGCCGGGTATCACCAGCACGCGCGGTCCGGTGCGGTCGAAGATCCGGCCGACGAACGGCGACAGGAATCCCATCACCAGACCACCGGGCAGCAGCAGCAGACCCGTGGTCAGGGTATCGAGGCCGCGAATATTCTGCAGGTACAGCGGCAGCAGGATCAGAGCGCCGAACAGCGCCATCATGCTGATCGACAGCATGCCGAGGCCGATGCTGAACGTGGGCGTCGCGAAGGGGCGGAGATCGAGCAGGGCGCGTCCTGCGCTCTGCCTCGAGATCTGCCGTCGCACGAACACCGTCAATGCGACGACGCCGACGCCCAGCGGGATCCAGACCGGCACCGCCGACCCCTCGGCCGAATGTCCGATGCTGCTCAGCCCGTAGACGATTCCGCCGAACGCGAACACCGACAGCACGACCGACACCAGATCGAGCGGGACGGCGACCGGGCTGGTCACGTTCTTGACCAGCGCCACCCCGATTGCGAATGCGACGAGCGCGATGGGCAGGACGATCCAGAACATCCACCGCCAGTCGAGCGCGTTCAGAACGATGCCCGACACGGTGGGGCCGATGGCGGGGGCCACCGCGATGACGATGGAAATGATGCCCATCATGCTTCCCCGCTTGTGGGCGGGGACCACGCGCAGCACCGTCGTCATCAGCAACGGCAGCATGATGGCGGTGCCACCGGCCTGCGTCACGCGTCCCGCCAGCAGGACTTCGAATCCGGGAGCGAGCGCCGCGAGCAACGTACCGGTGCTGAAGATGCCCATGGCTGCGATGAACACCTGGCGGAGGGTGAATCGCTGGAACAGGTAGCCGGTGATCGGAATGACCACTGCCATCGTCAGCAGGAAGCCGGTGGTGAGCCATTGGGCGGTGCTCGCGGTGATGGCGAGATCGTCCATCAAGCGCGGCAGCGCGACGCTCATGATCGTCTCGTTGAGGATCATGACGAAGGCTGCGGTGACGAGGACACCGATCAGCAGCACGCTTGCGCGGTCCAGTTTCTCCTCGGAGACCGTGTCCCCGGAGACCGTCTCCGGCCGGTCGTCGGCCTGTTGTATCTGCATCTGAGTGGGACTTTCTGGATGTGGACCTCTGCTGCCGCGACTGCTTCAGTTCTGACAGAGTCACTCCAAGTGGTAGTCACTGTCAAATTGATTTCTGCTGTTAACATGAGTTCCGCTGTTGAATCGGCTTCGGCCAGGACACTTCCCGTTTGCCTGCCCGGAGTGAAAGGAGCGATCGGATGGTTCCCCCGGCCGGATCGGCCCCACCTGCACGCGTCCCGGACCTGCGGGAACGCAGAAGACAGGAGACGCGCCGCGAGATCACCCGTGCGGCCCTGACGCTCTTCGAACAGCAGGGCGCGGCTGCAACGACAGTCGACGAGATCGCGCGCACGGCCGGTGTATCGCCGAGCACCTTCTTCCGCTGCTTCGCGACCAAAGAAGAGTCGGTGTACGAACCGGACCGCGAGTTCGAGGCCGAACTGCTCTCCTGGCTCGAATCGGTTCCGCCCGAGCAGGTCGATCTCGACGGCATCGAATCTCTGTACGAGCGCTCGCTGTGCCGGCTCATGGCAAGCTCCGACGACGCCAAGGACCGCCTGCTCCGAGCGCGCCGCCTCATCGCGTCCGACGATCACCTCCGCGCAGCAGCGTTCGCCACCGACGCCGTCGCCATGTGCCGCATCACGCAGACCGTGGCGGCGAAGGTGGACGGCATCCGTCCGCCGACCTACGCCCGACTGCTCGTGGAAGCGGCAGGCGTTGCGACACGCACCGCGTTCGACGCGTGGGTCGACGGCATCGAAAAAGGCGACGGCGGCGACCTGGTGGCGATTTATCGGGCGACACGCAGGGAGGCGCGCCGGATCTTCACCGGCGACTCCGCCTGAACTCCGTCTGTTGTCACGACCCCGGCGTCACAGTCCCGCCCGCTCCGAGTGCGGTGTTGCCGGACGGGTCGTGTCCTTCACCGACGAACCCCGAAATCGACGAACCCCGAATCGAGGACGCCTGCACCGGCGACCGCTGGCTCGGCGTCGCCACCCGGTTCCTCCAGGAATCGGGCGAGTTCCACCCATGACGTAGTGCGGGCGCGCGCCCCGGCGAGCATCCCCAGATGGGTCCCGGGAACCTCGACGAACCGCACGCTGGTGCTGGGCAGCAACCGGGTGAACGGTTCGACGGCCCGGGGCGGAGCGAGGATGTCCTCGGTACCGGCGAGCGCCAGCACCGGCACGGTGACATCGGCCAGATCGACGACCCGCCCATCGAGGTGAAGTTTCCCCGCCGACAGGTCGTTGGCGACCGTCATCTGCGCAAGTTGCGCGAACGCCCGGCCCGCGTACCCGGAAATCTCCTCCTGGAAGCGGTCGACGAGTTCCATCCGGCTCAGCTTGCCGGTATCGGTGATGTTGGCGGCGACGAACCACGGCCGGCCCAGTTCCCGATCGAGGGCCGTAACGCGATAGGCAGCCTGCACGAGAGGCGCGGGCACTCCACCGAACACCGAGTTGAGAACACCGATCGCCGGTTCGGCGCAGAACTTGCCGATCAACCGCAGCGGCGCCATCACCGGGATCTTCGAGAAATCGAGCGGGCTCCCGAAGGCCGCGATCGACCGCACCGGCAGTTCCGGATGCGCAGCGGAGGCGAGCAGTGTGATCGCACCCCCGATACTCCAGGTCACGACGTCGACGTCTCGGTTGCCGCACAGTTCGGACACCCGGTGGATCGCCTCGGGCACGATGTCGTCGATCCAGTATTCGAGTCCCAGATCGCAGTCCCCGGAAGTCATCTCTCCGTATTCGACGACGAAGACGCTGCGCCCGAGTTCGGTGAGGTACCGCACGAGGCTCTGATCCGGCATGAGATCGAAGCAGGTCGGCGACGCGGCGAGAGGCGTCACGAGGAGGACCGGGTCACCGTCGTCGGGACCGAACCGGCGCAACGTCCGATGCGGGCCTTTGCCGACGACCACCGAATCCGTGCGGTGGGGCGCCGCGAGACCGTCTCCTGCGAACAACGCCCACGCGTTGTGGGCCGCCCGTGTCACCGAGTCCGTGATACCCATCAGATGCCTCCAGTCCTCGGTGAACGTTCCGGGTAGGAAGATCGTATTGGTCACCCGGCCGGTGCACAGCGACCGGCTTCGGTGAGGTGATCGCGGACGGCCCTCCCGGTCTCCGGCACGAGCTACCAGGGGAATCGCCGAATGCGACGAGCAACACGCCAGGGGTACCCACCTTCAACGCCCTGTCCTCGGTGAGTGCTATCAAAGGGATATGACGTGTAGGGAGTGCGAGAACCGACTCGACCATTGCCACGGGTCCCTGGTCCTGCACTCGGCGGTGGACGTCGAGTGCACCGACGACACCTGCACGGATCTGTCGATCGTGCGGCACTCGCTGGTCGCGGAATGCGCCGACCTCGTCGGCGGATGCGCGTGTTCCGTCGTGGCCGAAGAGACGGAGATGCTCGTCGCGTCCTGACGCGCACGCGGACAGACACCTCACACTCGGGGGTCGTGGCTTGCCGCCCCCGGCACTCTTTCCTAACCTGGCGACGAGGGACCGAAGACGGACCCCCGGACGAGCGCACCGTACCCGGCGAGCGACAAGACGGTGTAGGAGCGTTGCGTCATGGCCTGGATCGTTCTCGTCCTGTCAGGTGTACTCGAAGCCGTATGGGCGACCGCGCTCGGCAGATCGGAAGGGTTCACCCGGCTTTGGCCGACGGTCGTCTTCGGAGTCACGGTGGTCGCGAGCATGGCGGGCCTCGCGTATGCGATGCGCACGTTGCCGGTGGGCACGTCGTACGCGGTGTGGGTGGGCATCGGAGCTGCGCTGACCGTCGGATATGCGATGTTGACCGGCACCGAATCCGCGACGTTCGTAAAGCTGTTGCTGATCACCGGAATCGTGGCGTGTGTCGTGGGTTTGAAGCTCGTGCACTGACCGGCCGCTCACGTCCCGACGCTCGGTGACGATGCGGTTACAGTGACCGCATGAACCTCGGTTCCGCGCTGGCACTTCCGTTCCGGGTCGGCCTGTCGGCGGCAGATACCGCACTCGGTATCACCGAAGCCGTCATCGGTACGGTCCGTCTCGCGGTGTCGCCGCAGACGTATTCGGCGCTCGGTGCCGTGGGCCTGCCCGACACCCGCAGTTCGATGGGGCTGCTGCAGCAGATCTCGACGCTCACCTCCGAGGACCGCGGACTCGGCCAGGCGATGCGGCCCGGCGGACCCCTCGACCGCCTGCTGCAACCGGGCGGGCCGGTCGATCGGCTCACGGCTCCCGGCGGCCTGCTCGACCGGCTGCTCGAACCCGGCGGAGCGCTCGATCGCCTGACCGCACCCGGTGGACCGCTCGAACGGGTGCTCGCCGACGATGGCGCACTCGATCGACTGCTCTCCGACGGCGGGTTGCTCGACCGGCTGACCGCACCGGAAGGGCCTCTCGAGCGGTTACTGGCGCAGGACGGAGCCGTCGAGCGGCTCACCGCACCGGGCGGAATAGTGGACGTCGCGACGCGTCCGGGCGGTGTCGTCGAACGGGCGTTGGCGCAGGGTGGAGTGCTCGAAGTGCTGTTGTCCGAGCAGGGTGCCCTCGATCGCCTGCTCGCGAAGGGCGGACCGCTCGATCAGATCGTGTCGTTGTCCACCACGCTCGCGGAACTGACGCCCGGGATCATCAGCATGAATGCGAGCGTGGACATGCTGCGGGAGACCGTCGAACTCCTCCGGGGTGCTGTCGGGCCGCTCGGTGATCTCGCGGGCAGGCTGCCCGGCCGGTGGTTGCGCGGCGGCAAGGGTGAACTACTGCCACCCACGTGATCTCGCGCGCGCCCGGCAGTCAACGCTCGGCCCGCATCGACAATCAACGCTCGGCCCGCCTCGCCAATCAACGCTCGGCCCGCCTCGACGCGACGAGGGTCGCTGCCGCCCTCGCCGCCTCGTGCGCGGCAGCGAAGAGGTCCTCTCCCGTCCCGAGCCGGGCGGCGAGCGTCCCGGCGAAGTGGTCGCCGGCACCCGTCGTGTCCACCACCCGCACGCGGGGAACCATGATGCGTTCGACATAGTCCTCGGTTGCCACCACCACGTCGTCACCGCCGCGGGTGATCACGGCGCTGCGCACCCGCTCGAGCAGTCGGGCGGCGATGTCGTCGACATCATCGAGGGACGTGGCGTCGGCATAGAAGAGGGCTTCGTGCTCGTTGACGACCAGCGGATCGGCGTCGGCGAGGATCAGGTCGTCGAGCGCGACGACCGGACTGGGGTTGAGAACGAGTCGCCGGCGGTGCGCACGCGCCCACTCCACCGCCGCCGTGGTCGCGGCGAGCGGCAATTCGAGTTGGGTCAGCACGACGACCGGGTCCAGCGCATCGAGAGCAGCGGTGACGCCGGCCGCCGTGACCTTCGAATTCGCACCCGGAACGACGATGATCCTGTTTTCCCCGTCGTCGGTGACGACGACGATCGCCCGTCCGGTCGGCACGTCGACGGTGAGGAGATGCTCGGTGTCGACCCCCGCTGCGGTCTGCGATCTCCGAAGTGCGGTGGCGGCGCTGTCGGTTCCCACAGCACCGACGACGGCGGTTGGAGCAAGGCGCGCAGCACCGATCGCCTGGTTCGCGCCTTTGCCTCCGGGATACGTTTCGAGACGCCGGCCGAGCACGGTTTCGCCTTCTTCCGGCGCCCGGGCGACCACGGCGGTCAGATCGAGGTTCAACGATCCGACGACCGCCACCACGCAGTCCCGAGCATCTGCCACGTCTCGACCTTACGGGCGGTGCAACCTCATGGGCGGCAACCTCACGGGCAGGGCGGCGCGGTCGGCCCGCTGTCTCAGCGGTCCCGGGCCTCGGGTTCGAGTTCGGGGCACATCGCATGCACGACCCCGTCAGCCCACGACTCGCTGACTTCGCCGTGCCGGAGATATGCCCCCAGGTACGAACCGACGAGCATGGACACTGCCGTGTCGATGTCGAGGTCGGCGCGCACCGCGCCGGCGTCGACAGCGGCGCGCAGTACCCCCGCGACCACGTCGCTGCGCGCGTTGATGATCTCGCGGAAGGATTCGGTGAAGTCGGGGTCCTCGTCGGTGAGCGCCGCCCCGACGCTACCCAGTCCCATGTCGCTCGCTAGTGCTCGCCGGACCTGTTCGAGTGTCCACTTCATCCGGTCGTAGACGCACAGTCCGTCCGGGACGCACGGCGTCACGGCCTGCGAGTCCAGCGCAGCGTCGAGAATCTCTTCACGGTTCGCGTAACGCCGGTAGATGGTCGTCTTCGCCACGCCCGACAGGGCCGCAACCGCTTCCACGGTGACGCGATGGGGTCCGTGCACCCGCAGGATCTCCAGCGCCGCCCGCATGATCCGCGCATCCGTTCCGCCGCGCGACTTGGCGGGACGTCGCAGCGATTCTGACACCGGATCCACCTCGGTATCGGCCACCATGTCACTCCTTCTCAGGCGAGAAAGCCCCGCACGGTCCTGAGTGTCTCCGAAAAAAGGACCCGAATCAAACGATACGAAACGCTACGCTACGCTATCCGTATCGTTAGCTTGCACATGGAGGAGGAACGTATGACCGAGATCTACGCACCCACGACAGGCTGTGCCACCGATTCGGAGACCCTCCTCGAGAGCTATCGGACGTACGAAGCTGTCGAACACGCGATCGATCACCTCTCCGACGAGGGCTTTCCCGTGGAGTACCTGCGCATCGTGGGCCAGGGAGTGACCACGATCGAGCGCATCGACGGCCGAATGACCAACGGCAGAGCGGCACTGAACGGCGCGGGCGCCGGCGTATGGACAGGCCTGATCTTCGGCCTGCTCCTCGCCTTGTTCCTCCCGGCGACCAGCATGGCCGCGATCGTGCTCGCTGCGGTGGCGTTCGGCGCGGTGTGGGGCGGAACACTCGGTTTCGCCGCGCATTGGAGTACCGGCGGGCGCCGCGACTTCATCTCCCGCAAGAGCATCGAAGCGGCCCGGTACGACCTGATGGTCGACAGCGACTTCGAGGAGCAGGCGCGCCGGAAACTCGCCCTCCGCTGAGCCTGCTCGTGTTGTGAGATCCCGCACGTCGCCCGGAACGCGTGGGCACGGCCCAAGCGGGAAACGGCCGCATCCGTCGCACGTTCCGCGGGCCCGGCACCAGGGTTCCGACCAGGACGAACGGTGCACCGAAAACAAAAAGGCCGACCTGCATATATGC
>JAEZDV010000082.1 GCA_023417985.1 Actinomycetes bacterium
CACGTAAAGCTTTGCGCCCACCTCGCCGGGGCCCCCGACGACCACGGGGACCGTTTCGCCGAATCCAGGGGGCGCTCCGACGACCACGGCGCCGCAGAATCCGTCGGCACCGACGACCGGAACCACGACCACAACCCGGCAGATGCCGTTCGACCTGCAGATTCCGGGTCTCCCGTCCGTGGGGGATCAGAGCGACACGTCCGAGACCAGCGAGCCGGGGCAGTAGGTCACCGTGAGGTAACGGCTAGCATGGCGTCGTGATCCGGCTGGAGAATGTGTCCAAGTCCTACAAGACGTCCACGCGTCCTGCCCTCGACAACGTGTCGGTCGAAGTGGAGAAGGGCGAGTTCGTGTTCCTCATCGGACCGTCCGGCTCCGGTAAGTCGACGTTCCTGCGCTTGCTGTTGCGGGAGGACCGGCCGACCAGCGGCGAAATCCACGTGGCGGATTTCCACGTCAACCGGCTCTCCGGTCGCAAGGTGCCGAAACTGCGCCAGAACCTGGGGTGCGTGTTCCAGGACTTCCGGCTCCTGCAGCGCAAGACGGTCGCCGAGAACATCTCGTTCGCGCTCGAGGTGATCGGAAAGCCCCGTTCGGTGATCGAGCGCACCGTCCCCGAGGTCCTCGAACTCGTCGGGCTGTCGGGCAAGGCGGACAGGCTGCCCGCAGAACTGTCCGGCGGCGAGCAGCAGCGCGTCGCCATCGCGCGGGCGTTCGTCAACCGGCCTCTCGTGCTGATGGCCGACGAACCCACCGGCAACCTCGACCCCGAGACCAGCCAGGACATCATGCTGCTGCTCGAGCGCATCAACCGCACCGGAACAACGGTCCTCATGGCGACCCACGATCACCACATCGTCGACTCGATGCGGCGACGGGTCGTCGAACTCGATCTCGGGCGTCTCGTCCGCGACGAGGCACGCGGCGTCTACGGCGTCGGCCGTTAGTCCGAGTCCCGCTCCGCGTTCCATCCGGCAACCGAAGGATCCCCACCCCGATGCGTGCCAGCTTCCTGTTCAGCGAGGTCACTACCGGCCTGCGCCGCAACCTCACCATGACGATCGCGATGATTCTCACCACCGCCATCTCGCTCGCGTTGTTCGGCGCCGGCCTGCTGGTGGTCCAGATGGCGGGTAAGACGCAGCAGATCTTCCTCGACCGGGTGGAGGTGCAGGTCTTCCTCACCGAGGACATCTCCTCGCTCGACCCGGAATGCGAACAGGACCTCTGCAGCACGCTGCGCAGCGACATCGAGAACACCGAGGACGTCGTGTCGGTGCAATACCTCAGCCGTGACGATGCGGTGGCCGACGCGACCGACCGCGTGTTCGCGGACCAGCCCGAACTCGCCGAACTGGTGAGTGCCGACAGCTTCCCCGCGTCGTTCAAGATCAAGATGTCGGACCCGGATCGCTTCGCCCTGATCCAGGACGAATTCGGGACGCGGCCCGGAGTCGACAGCGTCCTCAACCAGCAGGATCTCGTCGAGCGACTCTTCGGCGTGCTCGGCGGTGTCCGCAACGCCGCCTTCGCCATCGCGACGATCCAGGCCATCGCGGCCGTGCTGCTCATCGCGAACATGGTGCAGATCGCGGCATTCACGCGTCGCACCGAAGTCGGCATCATGAGGCTCGTCGGCGCGACGCGCTGGTACACCCAGCTTCCGTTCCTGCTCGAAGCGGTCGTCGCAGCGGTCGTCGGCGCGGCCCTGGCGATCGCCGGGTTGTTCACCGCCAAGAGCGTGTTCGTCGACGGCATGCTCTCCGAGGTGTACGAGGCGAACATCGTCGCCCGGATCACCGACAGCGACATCCTGTTCGTTGCCCCGTTCCTCGTGTTCGTCGGGGTCGGAATGGCGGCGTTGACCTCCTACGTGACCCTCCGCCTGTATGTGCGTGAATAACCGGTTGTCCCGGTTCCTATGCTGGACTGTGTTCTGTATCGATCGCTCGAGGACCGGAAGGGCCTGTACGTGAAGGAAAAGGGCCGGAAGGTCATCGCGACCAACCGCAAGGCACGTCACAATTACGCCATCATCGACACCTTCGAGGCGGGCATCGCCCTCGTCGGAACCGAGGTGAAGAGCCTGCGCGAAGGCAAAGCGTCGCTCGTCGACGCATTCGCGACCGTCGACGACGGCGAGGTCTGGCTGCGCGGTCTGCACATCCCGGAATACGGACACGGCACATGGACCAACCACGCGCCGCGCCGCACCCGCAAGCTCCTGCTGCACCGACGCGAGATCGACACCCTCGTCGGCAAGACCCGTGAGGGCAACCAGACTCTCGTGCCGCTGTCGATGTACTTCTCCGACGGCAAGGTCAAGGTCGAACTCGCGCTGGCGCGCGGCAAGCAGGACTACGACAAGCGGCAGGATCTGGCGCGCCGCACCGCCGAGCGTGAGGTGACCCGCGAACTCGGACGGCGCGTGAAGGGTATGCGCCGCTGATCGCGGTCGCGCTCGCACTGGTCGCCGCGCTCGCGTACGGGCTCAGTGACTTCGCGGGCGGAGCATCCTCCCGGCGCGCGAGCGCGCTCGGCGTCATCGCGATCACCTATCCGGTCTCCCTCGTCGTGGCGCTCCTCGTCGCGCCGTTGGTCGGGGGCGGGCCGACGGTCTCGTCGCTCGTGTGGGGCGGGGTGTCCGGGATCGCCGGCGGCATCGCGATCTGGTGGTTCTATCTGGCGCTCGCCTCCGGACCGATGTCGGTCGTGTCCCCCCTCACCGCGATCCTCGTCGCGGGTATTCCTGTGCTCGTGGGGATTTCGCTCGGTGAGCGTCCGGGAATCCTGTCGTACGTAGGCATCGCCATTGCGCTCGTCGCCGTCGCACTCGTCAGCCGGGAATCCGACGAGACCGTCGTCGGCAACGAACACCCTCGTTTCACCGCGAGGGTCGCGTGGTTCACGGTGGGATCGGGCATCGCGTTCGCCCTGTCGTTCATCACGCTGGGCCAGATCGAGGAAGGGACCGGGTTGTGGGGGCTCGTCGCCTCGCGACTGACCGCGACACTCGTCGTGTGGTCCGTCATCGCGGTGGTCTGGCGCAAGGTGGTGTGGCCCACCCGGGACATGGTGCCGGTCCTGCTCGGGATCGGTGCGCTCGACGTCCTCGCCAACGGTGCCCTCATCTTCGCCTACCAGCAGGGCATGTTGTCGCTCGTCAGTGTCGTCGCGGCGCTCTATCCCGCCGGGACCGTCCTCCTCGCGATGCTCGTCCTGGGTGAACGCGTGGGCAGGGTGCGACTCGTGGGCATGCTCGCAGCGGGCGTCGCGGTAGCGCTCATCAGCATCGCGGCGTGAGTCTGCTCGAAGTCCGCCCGGAAGCGTGCTCCGACCGTAGCCTGAAGGTTGTTGGGAACAGCGACCTGCGGGCTCGATTCCGCCCGCCGGCGAATCCGGGGGAGCGACCGGGAGGCGACCGATGACCGACACCCTCGACCTGTCCGTCACCGTCGCGCGGAGGCTCGCCGAAGAATCGGTGATCTGGCTCACCACCGTGGATGCGAAGTCCACGCCGGTCCCGACGCCGGTGTGGTTCATGTGGAGGGACGGCAGTTTCCTGCTGTTCTCACAGCCGGACACGCACAAGCTCGCCAATATCGCCGCAAACCCCCGGGTGGCCCTCAACCTCAACTCGGACGCCCACGGCGGCGACGTGGCGGTGTTCACGGGCCACGCCGTCATCGACGCCGCAACTCCGGCCGACGACTGGAACCGCTTCGTGGACAAGTACGAGCGGCAGATGGCTTCCCTCGACTACACGCCCGCTCGGTTTCGCGACGACTACTCGGTGCCCGTGAGGGTGACTCCGGTCCGCGTCCGGCAGTGGTAGCGCCTGCGGTGTGAGCAGGCTCATTCCGTCGCGTGGCAGTGGTCTCGAAAATGAGAATGACACGCGACGAATTCGTGGCTACAGTAGGTAGTCCTGCGGGGTTCACACGACCTCCGCGGGAACGTGCGGGGCTGAACGGTTTCGACTGCGTACGTTGAGCTAGGGGAAGCGTGTCGGTGCAGGCAAGAGACCACCGTAAGCGTCGCTGCAACCAATTAAGCGCCGAGACCACTCAGCGCGAGTACGCCCTCGCTGCCTAAGTAGCGATTGCGTCTCTGTCAGACCGGGTTTGCTCTCGACCCGGATCCTGGCATCGACTAGAGAGCTTTACCGTTCGGCTCGGTCGCGGAGTCGGACGGGACATCAAACAGCGACTGGGATCGTCATCCCGCCTTGTTCGCGAGAACGGGAGATCCAAGTAGAGACATAGCGAACTGCACACGGAGAAGCCCTGGCGAGGCGGCGGAGGACCCGGGTTCGATTCCCGGCAGCTCCACCGAGAACCCCAGGTGTGAGACCTTTCGAGGTTTCGCACCTGGGGTATTTTTTTGCCCGGGTCACTTGCCGTCCAGCAACTCCTCCATTTTGTCGAGGCATTGCTCGAGGCCGGCTTTCGACTGATCACGCGCCGCCTCGTCCGTGTAGCCGTATTCCGTCACCGTCAGCACCGTGCCCTGCCCGTCGCCGGGGTTGAACGTGATGAGGTGCCGCACCTCGCCCGGGACACCCGGGGGCGATTCGATCCGAGCACCGGCGCTATCGGTGAACGTGAGGTCGAACTCGAGCAGGGTGGTCGGTTCGATCCTGCGGTACGTCCACGCGGTGAAGATGTCCTGGCCGCCGAACTCGGCCGGAGCACGCATGCCTATGAGTGATGTGCCGCCCACCCGGAAGTCGAGGTCGGCGACCGGAACCGTGAACCCGTGAGGTCCCCACCAGCTCTTCACGTGGGCGGGGTCGTGCCAGGCGCGCCACGCCGCTTCGGCGGGTGCCCGAAACTGTCGTGTGCTCACTACGTCGAATGTGCCGGCGCCGTTCCTGTTTGCGTTGTATGTAGCGGACATGCGCTCTCCCTTGATTCGGTCGCGAAACGTTCGCCGGTTGGACAGGCCGGCAGGTGCAGACTCATCGGCCCCTCGCCCGGAGCAGCCCTCGACCTGGGCGAGGAAACGTTCGGATTCTCGGCGGATATCTCCTGATCTTGTGGGCCGGTGGCGATTTCGGCTCACCTGGTCGATTGTCCGAGTGGCAGGGAAGTCGGGAGAGAGGTAGTAATTGGATATCCCTCGCGGCGTGATCGTCGCGTCGAGGGACTCGGGTACAGACAGATGCCCGCCTTCTCGGATTCGATCCCGCACCGGGCTACGCACATCCACCCACGAGGTGGCTGCCCCCGGCACAAGAGTCGATCGAATCGAGCTTTTCGCTTGAAAGGATCCACCGGATCGTGAGCACAGATTCGAGTTCTACCGCTTCTTCCTCCTCGTTCGCCGATTCGCCGGAGCACACCCGTTCCATGGGCCGGGCAGGGTCGATGACGACGGCCGAGATCGAGGCGCGGGTCGCGCAGATGTTCGGCGACGCCGAAGATTCGTCTCCACCTCCGGAGGCGCCCGCGTGATCCACCGGGACGAGGCTCCGTCTGCGTTTGGTCGACGTGTGAGCGGCTATGCCTTTGCCATGCACCGTGTCGAAGGAGGTCGGAGATGACAGACCACGAGGTGTTCGAACGCATCGAGCAGTTGGTGCACCGCGAGCAGGAACTGCGGAGTCGAGTAGGTGGTTACGGCATCTCCGACGAGGATCAGCAGGAACTCCGCGCGGTGGAGGAGCGCTTGGATCAGTGCTGGGATCTGCTTCGTCGGCGACGCGCAAAGGCAGAATTCGGAGAAGACCCCGACGACGAAGGGCCGCGTCCGGCGGGAGAGGTCGAGTCGTACCAGCAGTAGGCCGGCTCGGGCTCTGGGACCGGCCGGTCGACCCCATCCTCGAGATGTTCTCGACCCACCCACCCGATCCCGGGGTGTAGCACGCACGCCCCCGCGCACACGTGCAAGATGAGACCCACAACAGTCGACGAGGAGGTCTTATGGCGCACGAGCGGGCGGGACAGCGGGCGATTGCCGAGGATCTGGAAGACCTCGCGCACCTGGTCACCGCGTACTACACCGTGAAGCCGGACCCCGAAGACCCCTTGCAGCAGGTGGCGTTCGGCACCTCCGGACATCGCGGCACGAGTCTCGCCGGTGCGTTCAACGAAGACCACATCCTGGCCACGACGCAAGCGATCGTGGAGTACCGGGCAGGCCAGGGGACAGGCGGGCCGCTGTTCCTCGGACGCGACACCCACGCCCTGTCCGAACCCGCGTGGGCGACCGCGCTCGAGGTGCTCGTCGCGAACGACGTCGAAGTCGTCATCGATTCGCGGGAGCGGTACACCCCGACACCCGCGGTCAGCCACGCGATCCTGCGGCACAACGCAGGCTCGGGTCACCGCGCCGACGGGATCGTGGTGACCCCGTCCCACAACCCGCCGCGCGACGGCGGATTCAAATACAACCCGCCGTCCGGAGGCCCCGCCGACAGTGACGCGACCTCGGTGATCGCCGCGCGCGCCAACGAACTGCTCGCCGCCGGTCTCGTCGGTGTGAAACGTGTGCCGGTTTCGGCCGCGCTCGCCGCGGCCGGGCGCTACGACTTCCTCGCCACCTACATCGACGACCTGCCCAATGTGGTGGACCTGGGCGCGGTGCGCGCCGCGGGTCTGCGCATCGGTGCCGACCCGCTGGGCGGCGCGAGCGTCGACTACTGGGGTGAGATCGCCGAGCGGCACCACCTGGACCTCACCGTGGTCAACCCATTGGTCGACGCGACGTGGAGATTCATGACGCTCGACACCGACGGGAAGATCCGGATGGATTGCTCGTCGCCGAACGCGATGGCATCGATGATCGAAGCGCGCACGGACTTCGATCTCGCGACCGGCAACGACGCCGACGCGGACCGCCACGGCATCATCACGCCGGACGCGGGCCTGCTCAACCCGAACCACTATCTCGCGGTGGCCATCGACTACCTGTTCCGGAACCGGCCCGGCTGGTCTGCCGAAAGCAAGGTAGGCAAGACGCTGGTGAGTTCGTCGATGATCGACCGGGTGGCCTCCGGACTCGGCCGGCCCCTGCTGGAGGTGCCGGTGGGCTTCAAATGGTTCGTGCCCGGTCTGCTCGACGGGTCGCTGGGGTTCGGCGGTGAGGAGAGCGCCGGCGCGTCCTTCCTCCGGCACGACGGCTCGGTGTGGACGACCGACAAGGACGGCATCCTGCTCGCGCTGCTCGCCGCGGAGATCACAGCGGTCACGGGCAAGACCCCCTCGCAGTACTACGTGGACCTCACCGCCCGGTACGGCGACCCGTCGTACGCCAGGGTCGATGCACCGGCGACGCGTGACCAGAAGGCAGTGCTCGCGAAGCTGTCTCCCGACCAGGTCGACGCCACCGAACTCGCCGGTGAGCCGATCACCGCGACGCTGACCACCGCGCCGGGCAACGGGGCACCGATCGGTGGCCTGAAGGTGACCACGGAGAACGCCTGGTTCGCCGCCCGCCCCTCCGGTACCGAGGACGTGTACAAGATCTACGCGGAGTCGTTCCGGGGATCGGAGCACCTCGCGGAGGTCCAGCAGGCCGCCCGGGACCTCGTGTCGTCGGTCCTGTCCTGATCGGTCCCGCCCCGGTCGGCGTGCGGCGCGAAGATCCGCAGCGCCGGCCGGATCGTGCGCGTCGCTAACATCGTGGGCATCATGCGCACACGTGAGGCGGCCTTGCCGCGGGAGATCTGGGTCCTCGTCGCGGCGAGTTTCGTTATAGCCCTCGGCTTCGGGCTCGTGGCGCCGGCGCTCCCTCAGTTCGCCCGCAGCTTCGATGTGGGAGTCACCGCCGCGTCCATCGTCATCTCGGCGTTCGCGGCGATGCGGCTGGTGTTTGCTCCCTTCAGCGGACGGCTGGTCCAGAAGCTGGGGGAGCGACCCGTCTACATCACGGGCCTGCTGATCGTGGCCGTCTCGACCGGTGCCTGTGCCTTCGCCGAAACGTACTGGCAGCTGCTGGTCTTCCGTGCGCTGGGCGGTATCGGCTCGACGATGTTCACGGTGTCGGCACTGGGATTGCTGGTGCGCATCGCCCCGCCCGACGCCCGTGGCCGCGTCTCGGGTCTGTACGCCACCAGTTTTCTGCTCGGCAACATCTTCGGCCCTCTGGTCGGCGGTGCGCTCACCGGACTCGGGCTCCGCGCCCCGTTCCTGATCTACGCGGTGGCCTTGCTGATCGCCGCGGCGGTCGTGGGCGTGCAGTTGCGCTCGTCGCACCTCGCGCAACCGGGCAAGGGTGAGGAACTCCGGGTCATGGGGCTGCGCGAAGCGCTCGGCTCCCCGGTTTACCGCGCCGCGCTCGGTTCGAACTTCGCGAACGGCTGGGTTGTCTTCGGTGTCCGCGTCGCCATGGTGCCGCTCTTCGTGGTGGAAGCTCTCGAGCAGGGTGAGGCGTTCGCAGGCGTGGCGCTCACCGCCTTCGCCGTGGGCAACGCTCTCGTACTGATCCGATCCGGCCGCTGGTCCGACCGTTACGGACGACGGCCCTTCGTTCTCGCCGGACTCCTGGTATGCGGCGTGTCGACGGTCGTGATGGGCTTGACCGAGAGTGTCGCGCTGTTCCTCGTCACGTCGTTCGTCGCGGGTATGGGGTCGGGGTTGTCGAACCCGTCTCAGCAGGCTGCCGTGGCCGACGTGGTGGGCAGCAAGGCCCGTGGCGGGCCGGTGCTGGCGACCTTCCAGATGACAGCGGACGTCGGCACAGTGATCGGGCCGATCGTGGCAGGTCTGCTCGCCCAGCACCTGTCGTTCTCGGCCGCGTTCGCTGCCACCGGCATGATCATGCTGATCGCCGCGATCCCGTGGTTCTTCGCCGGGCGTACGCGCGGGGCAGCACTCGAAGCCGACGACGTGAGCAGCGACGGCATCAGCAGTTGCGGCGGTGTGGTCGACGACGGTGGCGTGAGCAAGGACACTGGCAGGTGAGCGCAGGATCGGTAGTGTCGAAACGGTGTGGATTCGTATCGTCTCGGCGGTCGCGCGTGTAGGTCTCGCAGCCGTCTGGCTGGTCTCGGGGTGGATCAAGTTCTCCGACCCCACCCAGACCGTCGTAGCGGTACGGGCGTACCAACTTTTGCCGTCCGACCTGGTAAGGCCATTCGCTGCGGTCTTCCCCGTGCTCGAACTCGTGCTGGGGCTACTGCTGCTCGTGGGTCTGGCCACGCGCCCGGCGGCCGCGCTGAGTGCGATCGGCCTGGTGGTGCTCATCGCGGCGATCGCTTCCGCGTGGGCACGCGGCCTGTCCATCGACTGCGGGTGCTTCGGCGGCGGAGGAGTGGTGAACGACGCCGGGGCCTGGGACTACCTCTCCGAGATCCTGCGCGACCTCGGGTTCCTCGCGGCGTCCACGTGGCTGATGGTGTTTCCGCGCACACCGCTCGCGCTCGGGCCCGGATCGCGGACGCTCTCAGTACGCCCTCAGTCCACAGTGGCAGAGTGAACCCGGACATTCTCAGACGAACAAAGGGCAGATGTCGTGAATGCGAAGAAGGTCAAGTCGGCGAAGTACACCCCTCAGCCGACCTCGAACAAGTTCACCTACATCCTCGGCGGCATCGCCGTCGTGGTGATCGCGGCGCTCGTCATCGGCGGTGTGCTGTTGTCGTCGGGCGGTAGCGATGCCCGCAACGACGGGTACGGCACGGTGCAGAACGCGGCGGTGGAGGTAGGCCTCGAGGACGGGGCGATTCTCCTCGGCCGGCCCGACGCCACGGCGACCATCGACCTCTACGAGGACCCGATGTGCCCGTACTGTGCGGAACTCGAGCACAAGCACTCCCAGGAACTCGCCCAAGCAATCGACAACGGTGATGTTGCCGTTCGCTACCACATCCTCGCGTTCCTCGACCGGCTGTCGAGCAGCGGCAACTACTCGACCCGTGCCGTCGCGGCCGCGCAGTGCGTCGCGGAAAGTGGTGACGCGGTTGTGTTCTCGAAGTTCCACGACACGTTGCTCTCGCCGGATACGCAGCCCGCGGAGGGCAGCGACAGCGATCTCGACAACGCAGCTCTCGCGCAGTTGGCGCGCGATGCGGGAGCGTCCGACGAGACCGTGCAGTGCATCGCCGACGGAACCCGCGTGGAGCAGGCTGCGATCGATGCCGAGGCGGGGCGTCAGCAGCTCGCCACCACCGGCGCGACCGGCACCCCTGCCGTGATCTACAACGGCACCGTCATCGACGCGCTCGGCAACGAGAACTGGATCGCCGAACTCACACAGCAGTGACGTGGGTACGGTGGGAGGCTCCGTCAGGGCGTCTCCCACCGTTCCGTCGTCTACCAGGCGATTTGTTGGCGGCGAGCGCGATGGTGTAACTTTCTTTCAGCGCACGGGGTTGCCCCCGGACGCGAAGAAATGGATACGGGGCTATGGCGCAGCTGGTAGCGCACCACACTGGCAGTGTGGGGGTCAGGGGTTCGAGTCCCCTTAGCTCCACGTAGACAATCGAACAGAATTGCCTCGCCTTTCGGCGGGGCAATTCTCGTTTCCGGACCTGTGACCTCTCGCGGGTGGGCGGCGGAGGTCGCATGGGCCCGCGATACCTTGCCGTAATGAACAGCACGACCGAGTACGGGACCGAGAAGCTTCTGGCCGCACTGCGTGACGTGCTGGTGGGTCCGCTGCCGGAAATCGGTGTGCGGTTCTCGGCACTGCTCTCGGACTTCGTTCCGCACACCGCTCTGGTGGTCTTCACCCGGGAATGCACCGGTCGGCCCCGCAAGGTCGCGGGAGACCCCGCGGTCGTCGATCGGGTCACCATCGCCGAACTCGACCGCATCCGGTGCGATCTGTCCGTGGACCGGACGAAACGCGGAACCGTCCGGCTCGCGGGTCGTGACCGCGACGCCTGGGTCGTACTGGACCGCACCGACACGTTGCTGGTCCTCCTGCCCCGGCCGGGCGCTTGGACCTCCTCCACGCCGCTCGGACCGGCGAGCGCCCTGTTCGGCCTCGTCGCGACGGCCATCCAGTTGCAGGTGCAGAGCGCCAGCCCGGCCTATCTCGCGGAGTCGCGGGCCGCGTCCGCCGAACGTGCGCGGACCGTCGCCGAACTCACCGAGGCTCACGCCGCTACGCTCGAGACCCTCCTCGCGACACTCCGCTCCCGCGATCTCGACGACAGCCGGGCGCGGACGACGGCTCGCGAGACGGCGACGGCAGCTCTCATCGGCCTGAGGTCGTCGGTCGACCTTCATCGCGAACTCGCGGAAGAGGCGGTGACCACCGCCTTCGCGCGGATGCACGGCGAGTTGCGCGGACTGGTCCGTCACCACGACATGAAACTGGACATGGTGGCGCCTCCCGTCGACGGACGAGGACTGCCGGGGGAGACCGCACACGCTGCCCGCGCCCTGGCCCGCGGCGCAGTGCTGGCGCTGTCGGCCCAGGCCGGCGTCCAACGCATCCGAGTGGCGTGGAACTGCGACGGTACGAGCCTGCTGGTCGACATCCGCGACGACGGGCCCGGCGATCTCGACGCCCACGAACTCGAACGGCACCTGCGAGATCGGGTCGACGCGCTCGGGGGCGTCATCGACACCGAAGCCACCGCGGGATGGGGTTGCCGAGTGTCTGTGCGCCTGCCACTCGATCTTCCGTCGCCCACGGCAGAGGGGCCGGCGCTCGACGCACTGAGCGCCCTCGGCTCGCGGGAAGTGGAAGTTCTCGGGCATCTGGTGGCGGGCCGACGTAACCGCGCCATCGCGGAGAGTCTCGGGGTCACCGAGGCCACCGTGAAATTCCACGTGGCGAACGTGCTCAAGAAACTCGGCGTCAGCTCTCGCGGCGAGGCCGCGGCTCTCGGTTCCGAGGCCGGGGTCAAAGCTGTAAGAGTCGACGCCGAGTTCTTGGGTTCAGGGGCGATCAGGGAGCAGGCTGCGGCGACGGGGTCGTCGTAGGCGCCGTCGTGGTGGCCGGAGCCGTAGTGCCCGTCGGCTGCTCCGTCGTCGGCTCACCGGTGGTCGGCTGACCGGTGCTCGGTTCGCCGGTGGGCGGTGCCGGTACGCCGGCACCTTCGGGGGCGGGGACGGTGCCCGGAACCGGTGCCCCGGAGGGCGTGCCGGAAGGGGCGGTCGGAGCGGGGGTGACGCCCGGTGCGGGAGCGCCCGGTGCCGGAGCGGAGGGTGCCGGTACGGCACCGTCCTGAGCCGGCGACGGCTGCGGGTTCGCCTGATCGCTGGGCGGCGCGGGCGCGGGTGTCGTCTCGGAGGTCTCCGTGGTCTCGGAGGCTTCCGCGGCCTCGGCGGCGGCCATCATTCGCGCCGCCTTGGCTTCGGCGTCGCTGGACACTGCCTTGCCCTGCTTGGCCTGCTCGGCCAGGTGGTTGAGCCATGCGGCCGCATAGTCGACGGTGCTGGTGCCGTTTCCGTCGATGTCGTCGTCCCAGTAGTCGAAGTGGTGACCGTAGTGGTCGTCGGTCTCCCGGTTGTAGCCGAATGTCTGCTCGTAGGGGTCGCTCATGATCACCGCGAGGGTGTTCTGATTGGTCCGGACCAATCCGATGACTTCCTTGAGGAGCTTCTCCGGCAGGTACGCGAGGTTTGCCAGGCGGTCTGCGGGGATTGGCTCGGAACCGTCGGCTGCGACCGGCGTCGTCTTGGGCGCCTCGGGAACGTAGCCGGGCTCGGACACCTTGATCAGCACGTCGAGAAATGTCTCGTTCGACCGCATCCAGTTTTCGTCGGCGGAGATGTCGGCGAGCGCGAGCAACGCGACCCGGCCGATGACCTGGGCGAGGTCGGCGCCCGTTGCGGGGGTCAGCCCTTCACGCTCGATGGCATCACCGTTCACCTGCCGTCCGAGGTTGACGAGCAGTTCGATCAGGGAGATGTTCTCCGGCGTCGAGCACGCGAAGTCGCCTTCGGAACAGAAGGAGGCAACCTTGCCGTTCAGATGGCCGAAATCACCGCCTGTTCCGGGCAATGCACCGCCACCGGGTGCCGCGCCGCTGCCGGGCTCGTAGGGGCGGTCGAAGCCGTTGGGATTGCTGGGATCCTCGGCGCCCGGGAAGAACTCTCCGTCGGCACCGCGGCCGGCGTCGGACAGAATGACGACTCCCGTGACCGCGGAAGGATCGCCGTTGGGCCAGGTGCCGTCCGGGTTCTGCGTCTGGTTACCGATCTGCATCGCCGCACGCCGGGCGACATCCGCGCCTTCGCTGAAGCCGACGATGGCGAACTGGGTGTCGGGGCACGAGGCCTGGATAGCCTTGATGACCTGGATGGTGTTGTCGGCGCCCTTGTTCACGGCGTCTTCGTAGCTCGACAGGTCCGCGGGGTACTCGACGTAGATCGCCGCGTATCCGTTGTCCGCTTCGTGGTCCTTCAGCGGTGCGTTGATCACGGGGTCCACCCAGTGGCTGCGGTACGCGCCCTGCTGCGCGGCGGGCAACTTGTTGCCCTTCTCGTCGACGAGCATCTTCGTCTGGTCGCGGGGGGTATCGCCGCGGCCGCCGACGCCGATGCTGACCATGTCGTGACAGTCGGCTGTCGAAGCCATTCCCGCCAGCGCGGGGTCGGCGACGGTGGGTGGGGTTGGTTGCGGCCAGGCGATGGCGACTGCCGCCGCGACTCCGAGCGCGATCGGCGCTAGCACGCCGGCGAAGACCTTGCTGCGTGACGACGGCTTTTCGTTGGCCATGGGTTGTTTCCAATCCGTATCACCTGTCGGACATCCGGTGCGAGGATGCGGGGCGGGTCACATCACACGTCGCGAAAACGCGGCCGCGTGTTACATCCCTCACGTACCGAACCGGGTGCGGCGAACGGGCTCCGCTACCTCTCGCGGCCCGTATCGTCCGTGTGAACCAGGGTAAAAAGGGAAGGACAGACGCGTGGACGATTCCGACGGGTCGTTCGGCACAGAGTTTCCGGCTGCGATGGGCAAGGTGTCCCGTCGAGCCCTTTTCCAGCACGGGTACACCGATTTCGAACACCTGACCACTGCGACCCCGAAGGAACTGCTGCGCATCCACGGGGTCGGCCCGAGGGCGATCCGCATTCTCGGGGAGGAACTTGCGGCTCGGGGTCTGCGCTTCCGAGACGCGTGACGGGTTCGCATCGGAATCCCGAGTCGGACCCCCTGGTCTTTCGGGCGGGTCGGGCTCGCCGTTCGAACAGGTAGTCGAGGTGCCCGCAAGCGATAGGGTCGGTATCACCGACCGGCGCAAGCCACATCTCGTTGAAGGAGACCTCACCATGTCACAGACAGTCCGCGGAGTCGTTGCACGCGCGAAGGGGGCACCCGTCGAGGTCGTGCCCATCGTGATCCCCGATCCCGGACCGGGTGAGGTCGTCGTCGCGATCGCCGCGTGCGGTGTGTGCCACACCGACCTGCACTACCGGGAAGGCGGGATCAACGACGAGTTTCCCTTCCTGCTCGGGCACGAGGCCGCAGGTGTCGTCGAGTCGGTGGGCGAGGGCGTCGACTCGGTGGCTGTGGGTGATTTCGTCGTCCTCAACTGGCGCGCCGTGTGCGGCCAGTGCCGGGCGTGCAAGCGTGGCCAGCCCCAGTACTGCTTCTCGACGTTCAACGCCACACAGAAGATGACCCTCGAGGACGGCACCGAGCTGACACCGGCGCTGGGTATCGGCGCGTTCGCCGACAAGACCCTCGTCCATGCGGGTCAGTGCACCAAGGTCGATCCGAGCGCGGATCCCGCCGTGGTGGGTCTGCTCGGGTGTGGGGTCATGGCCGGGCTGGGTGCCGCGGTCAACACCGGCAACGTCACGCGTGGCCAGTCCGTCGCGGTCATCGGATGCGGTGGCGTCGGTGACGCAGCGATCATGGGCGCACGGCTCGCCGGTGCGAGCAAGATCATCGCCGTCGACCGCGACGACAAGAAGCTCGAATGGGCCACCGATCTGGGCGCGACCCACACCATCAACTCCACGTCGACCGACGCGGTCGAGGCGATCAAGGAGATCACCGGCGGCTTCGGCGCCGACGTGGTGATCGACGCCGTGGGACGCCCGGAGACCTACAAGCAGGCGTTCTACGCCCGTGACCTGGCCGGCACCGTCGTCCTGGTCGGTGTTCCGACGCCGGACATGACCCTCGAGATGCCGCTCGTCGACTTCTTCTCGCACGGGGGATCGCTCAAGAGCTCGTGGTACGGCGACTGCCTTCCCGAACGCGACTTCCCGACCTACGTCGACCTGTATCAGCAGGGACGCCTGCCGCTCGAGAAGTTCGTCACCGAGCGCATCGGCATCGACGACGTCGAGAAGGCGTTCGAGACGATGCACCGCGGTGAGGTTCTCCGCTCGGTGGTGATCCTGTGAGCCGCGTATCGCCCATCCGGGTCGATCGTGTCGTCACCCACGGCACCTTCGCGCTCGACGGCGGCGAGTGGGAAGTCGACAACAACATCTGGCTCGTCGGCAACGACGACGAAGTGGTCGTGATCGACGCCGCGCACACCGCGCAACCGATCATCGACGCCGTCGGCAAGCGCAAGGTGGTGGCGATCGTCTGCACCCATGCGCACAACGACCACATCACTGTCGCCCCCGAACTGTCGGAAAAGCTCGATGCGCCGATCCTCCTCAACCCCGCCGACGACATGCTCTGGGAGATGACTCACCCGGGCGTCGCACACGGCACGATCGAGGACGGTCAGCGTATCTCGGTGGCGGGCACCGACATCCAGACGATCGCGACGCCGGGTCACTCGCCGGGTTCGGTCTGCCTGTACCTGCCGGAAGCCGGCGAACTGTTCACCGGCGACACCTTGTTCTCCGGTGGGCCCGGTGCGACCGGTCGCTCGTTCTCGGATTTCCCGACGATCATCGGGTCCATCCGCGACAAGCTGTTCGCACTGCCCGCCGAGACCACGGTGCATACCGGCCACGGCGACGGCACCACGATCGGGACGGAATCTCCTCACCTCGAGGAGTGGATCAAACGCGGTAGCTGACGCGCTCGCGGGTGGTTCCGGCGGACGGATGTCACCGGAGCCACCCGAGGCAGCGCCGCTACTCTCACGGTATGGCGAAGAAGCAGATACCGGTGCTGGTGGTCGCCGGGTTCCTCGGCGCGGGCAAGACGACCCTGCTCAACCATCTCCTGCGCAACACACGGGGCGCGCGGATCGGTGTGATCGTCAACGACTTCGGCGCGGTCGACATCGACTCGATGATGGTTGCCGGCCAGATCGACTCGATGGTGTCGCTCAGCAACGGATGCCTCTGCTGCGCAGTCGATGTCAGTGATATGGATGCGATGCTCGACCGGCTCGCCCACCGGTCGTCGAACCTCGACGTCATCGTGGTGGAAGCGAGCGGACTGGCCGAACCCCGCAACATGATCCGCCTCGTCGCGGGGTCCGAGAATCCCTTCGTCACCTACGGCGGCCTCGTGCTCGTCGTCGACGCGGTGGAATTCGAAGCGTCCAGGGCGAAGCATCCGGAGATCGAACAGCACGTTGCGCTCGCAGATCTGGTGTTGCTCAACAAGACCGACCGCATCGACAGCGACGCGCACGACGATCTGCTCGGTGCCGTGTGCGGCCTCAACCCTCGTGCGGCGGTGATCTCGACCGAGCACGCGCGGATCGATCCGGCGTTGCTGTTCGACATCCCCGAGCGTCCCGGCCCGCAACCGGGGGAGCAACTGACTCTCGACCAGTTGCTCTATGCGGATGACGACCACGACCATCCGCACCTGCACGACGACTACGAGGCCGTCACGTTCGAGACCCCGGACGCGTTACACCCCCGCGTGCTGGTCGATTTTCTCGAGAACCAGCCCGCGGGGGTGTTTCGTATCAAAGGTTATGTGCGTGTCGCAGCAGGACTACGCGTGAGTACCTACCGTTTGCACACCGTCGGTGACCACATCCGCTTCGAACCGGTGAGCCGCGGCGAGAAGGTCCCCGACCGCACCACGTTGGTGGTGATCGGTGCCGATCTCGACGCGGACGCAGTCCGCGAACGGTTGACGGGATGCGTTGCGACGGAACCGGTGTCGGGCGATGCGATGTACGCCGTCCACCGGTTCACGGCGCGCTGAACCCGCCGGGGGATCAGCGCGGGGTGGACGTCTGGCGCGTTGCGCGACGACGACCGCCGGCAGCCGCCCCACCGTGTCCGGTGGACGAGCGCTGTCCTGCCGGTGCGGCCTGACGCGTGCCGGAACCGGTCACCTGACGCGACGACGAACCCTGACGCGACGACGAACCCTGGCGCGACGAGGAACCCTGGCGTGCTGCGCCGCCCTGCGGCTGGGTACGGCGGCGTCCGCTGCCACCGGCCCGCTGCGGCCGCGACGAACCGGCTGCCTGCGCCTGCACCGGCTTGGGTGCGACGTACGGCGCGATGTCGCCGACGAGTTCGAGCACGTGCTCGGACTTCGCGGTCGACTTGATCGGGGTGACGTTGATCGCCGCCTTGCGCATGATCGCGGCGAGATCCCGGCGCTGCTCCGGAAGGACGAGCGTGACGACGTCGCCGGCGCTGCCTGCGCGCGCGGTGCGGCCCGACCGGTGCAGGTACGCCTTGTGCTCGGCGGGGGGATCGACGTGCACGACGAGTTCGACGTCGTCGACGTGGACACCTCGGGCAGCGACGTCGGTGGCGACGAGCACTCGTGCCTCACCCGAGGAGAAGGCGGCGAGGTTCCGGTCGCGGGCGTTCTGCGACAGGTTGCCGTGCAGATCGACTGCGGGAATACCCGAATCGGTGAGCTGCTTGGCCAGCTTGCGCGCCTGATGCTTGGTGCGCATGAACAGGATTCGGCGGCCGTTGCCGGAAGCAAGGGTGCGGATCAGGTCCTTCTTGGCGTCGAGCCCGGGCACGTCGAAGACGTGGTGGGTCATGGCCGCGACGGGGGAGTTGGCTTCGTCCACCGAGTGCATCACCGGGTTGTGGAGGAAGCGCTTGACGAGCTTGTCGACTCCGTTGTCCAGGGTCGCCGAAAACAGAAGGCGCTGACCGTCGCTCGGGGTCGCGTTCATGATGCGAGTGACGCCGGGGAGGAAGCCGAGATCGGCCATGTGGTCGGCCTCGTCGAGCACGGTGACCTCGACCGCGTCGAGGGAGACGAACTTCTGGCGCATGAGGTCTTCGAGGCGTCCCGGGCAGGCGATGACGATGTCGACGCCGCGGCGCAGTGCCTCGACCTGACGGCTCTGCGACACGCCACCGAAGATGGTGGTCACCCGCAGGCCCGACGAGTGGGCGAGAGGCTCGACGACCGCGGCGATCTGCGTTGCGAGTTCGCGGGTCGGAGCAAGTACGAGGCCGCGGGGGCGGCCTGCAGCGCGGGTGGAACCGCCGGCGAGGCGTGCGGTGAGGGGGATCGAGAAGGCAAGGGTCTTGCCGCTGCCCGTACGGCCCCGTCCGAGCACGTCGCGACCCGCGAGGGTGTCGGGAAGGGTGTCGACCTGGATCGGGAAGGGGCTGGTGATTCCGGAGTCACTCAACGTAGCGACGAGAGGACGGGGAACACCGAGATCGGAAAAAGATGTGGTCATAGAACAGCGCTGCCTTTCACTGCGGCGTGTGTGCACTCGACGGGAAGTTCCCGTGGTGCTGACGTGATCGCCGCAAGGAAAGCCGTGCAGTGTGCAATCGATCTGCAGTCTGCGCGCGGGCCGGGCACGATCCCGATCCGCTGGTATCCCACGACGGTGGGTGTCTTCGTGACACCCGAACCACATCACCCTACCGCACAGTCGGCACGGTCCGAGCGGTCCGGTTACAGCCCCACCCACTCGGTGACGCCGTGCGTGAAGTGCTGGCGCTTCCAGATCGGTACCTCGTGTTTGATGCGTTCGACCAGTTCCGCGCACGTGGCGAAGGCTTCGGCGCGGTGCGGCGCGGCGACCGCGGCGACGAGCGCGAGATCGCCGATGGTGAGATGTCCCACTCGGTGTACGGCGGCGACGGGAAGCCCGGACCTGCTTCCCACCTCCTCGCAGCAGCGGCGCATGAACGCCTCCGCGTCGGGATGCGCCTGGTACTCGAGCGCGGTCACGGATTGCCCGCCGTCGTGGTTGCGCACCACGCCGGTGAACACCACGACCGCGCCGTGCCGGGGACCTGCCACTGCGGCATCCACCACGGCAGGGTCGAGTGGTTCGGCCGAAATCCGCGCCAGTACTTCGCTGCTCCCGCCGGGTTCGGCGATGCGACCGGTGTCGATACCGTCTGTCTCACTCATGTGCTCCGCCTGTCTCACTCATGTGCTCCGCCTCCCGCGACCTGCGCCAACAGATGATCGAGGATCGGCTCGAGCGCTGCGAGTCCGTCCTTCACGCCGCCCGGCGACCCCGGCAGGTTCACGACGACGGTGCGGCCCACCAGTCCGGCGACCCCGCGGGAAAGCACCGCGTGGGGTGTCACGTCGAGTCCGCGCCGGCGGATCGACTCTGCGACTCCCGGGAGTTCGCGATCCAAGACTGCGAGTGTCGCCTCGGGAGTGGCGTCGGTCGGCGACGCGCCTGTGCCCCCGGTGGTCACGATCAGGCTCGGTCCGTCGCACAGCGCGTCCGCAAGACCGGCCGCGATCTGCGCATCGGCGTACACGAGTGGCCCGCGCACGGTGAATTCGCGCTCGCCCAGCCACTTCTCGATCAGGGGACCGGTGCGGTCCTCGCGGGTGCCCGCCGCGACGCCCGTGGACGCCACCACGACGACAGCCGAACGCTCCGCGGGTTCTGTCTCGTCCGCGTCGTTCCCGCCCACCGCGGTGTCGCTCGCGGCGTCGACGTCGTCACGATGCCAGCGACCGCGCTTGCCGCCTTCCTTCGACAGCAGCCGGACACCGTCGAGCACCGCGGCGGGATCTACGGCTTTGACCATGTCGTGCAAGGTGAGTCCTGCGACGGCGACCGCGGTGAGTGCTTCCATCTCGACTCCGGTCGGCCCCTTGGTCTTGGCGGTGGCCTCGATGGTGATCGCCGTGTCGGTGAATCCGAAGTTCACCTTCACCGACGACAACGCCAACTGGTGGCACAGCGGGATCAACTCCCAGGTGCGCTTGGCAGCAGCGATTCCGGCGATACGGGCGGTCGCGAGCACGTCGGCCTTCGGCATGTCGTCGGCGCGCACGAGTGCCACGACCTCCGGCGTGGTGACGAGCTGCCCGGCGGCGAGCGCTGTACGGGTGGTGTCGGCTTTCGCGGACACGTCGACCATCCGGGCGCGTCCCTGGTCGTCGAGATGGCTCAATTCGGTCACAGGGGCAGCACTTTCACGAGGTCTCCAGCTTCGAGTGAGACGGTGTCGGCGGGAATGTCGAGGAGCACGTCGGCTGCGGCGAGCCCGGCGACGAGATGCGATCCGTGTCCGGCCGCGGGTATCACCGTCCGGCCGTCGAGGGCACCGCGCAGGAACTGGCGCTTGCCGGGAATGGAGGTCAGATCCGTGGCGAGGGGCAGCATTTCGGCCGCCACGGGCGGGTATCCCGCCGCTGCCCGGAGCAGCGGTCGTGCGAACACCTCGAACGAGACCAGCGCGCTGACGGGGTTGCCTGGGAAGGTGAGCACCGGAACACCGTCGACCACCGCGGATCCCTGGGGGCCACCGGGCTGCATCGCGACCGATACGAAATCGCCGCCCAGCGGTTCCAGAGTGTCCTTGACGACTTCGAAGTCGCCCTTCGAGACCCCGCCCGATGTGAAGATCACGTCGGCGACCTTCGCGGCGTAGGCGAGCATCTCGGCGAATTCCTGGGGATCGTCGTGGCAGTGGTCGATCGACACGACGTCGGCTCCGTTGTCGGTGGCACTCGCGGCCAGTGCCGGCCCGTTGGAGTTGTAGATGTGCCCGGGCCCGAGCACGTCTCCGGCGGTGACGAGTTCGCTTCCGGTCGAGATCACCGCCACCCGCGGTCGTGCGCGGACCGGGATGTTCGTCAGTCCGACGGCGGCCAGCACCGCGATGTGGCGTGCCGCGAGCACGGTCCCGGCCGCCAGCAGGCGCTCGCCCCTCCGGACGTCGCTGCCTGCTTCCCGGACGAACGCGCCGGGCCGGGTGCTGCGGCCGATCGCGACGGTACTGGCATTCTCGTCGGCGGCCGTGTCCTCGACTGGAACGACGGCGTCGGCACCCTCCGGCATCGGGGCGCCGGTCATGATTTTCAACGCGTTTCCCGGGGTGAGTACCCCGGCTGTGTCCCCGGCCGCCACCACGCCCTGCACGGGGAGCGTCACCGGCGCGTCCGAGACGGTGCTCGAGGCGACCGCGTACCCGTCCATCTGGGAGTTTCGGAACGGAGGGAGATCGAGCGGAGACGTGATGGTCTCCGAAAGGGTGCGGTGCAGGGCACGGGACAGGGGGACGGTCACGGTCGATCCCGAGATGACGGCCCCGAGGAGTTCCGCCACGTACCGCTCGTGTTCCTCCACGGACCGCTTGCCGCTCGTCATGCGGCTAATCCTAGGCACAATCGAGTTCGTGTCCGCCCGAGCACCTGCGGACTGCGGTGCGCCTTCGGTGCTTCGGTGTTCACGGGTCGCCGGCAGTGGGCATACTGGGCGCATGGTGAAGGTGATCGGATGACGGCAGTGAACGTAGGGATTCCCCTCGTACGAGGGCGTACCGACGACACGTCCGACCGGCCCGATGTGCCCGATCTGGTCGACCGTTTCGGGCGGGTCGCCCGCGACCTGCGCGTCTCGATCACGGAGAAATGCTCGCTGCGCTGCACCTATTGCATGCCCGAAGAGGGGCTTCCTGCCATCCCGCGCGAGCAACTCCTCACTGTCGACGAAATCGTGCGTCTGGTGGGAATCGCTACCGGGCGGCTCGGCGTCCGCGAGGTGCGCTTCACCGGTGGTGAACCACTCGTTCGCCGCGACCTCGAAGCGATCATCGAGGGGTGCTCGAAGGTCGCGCCCGGAATCCCGCTGGCGGTCACGACCAACGCGGTGGGTCTCGAGCACCGAGCCGAGGCACTGGCCCGCGCCGGGCTCAGCCGTGTCAACATCTCCCTCGACACCATCGACCGCGAGCATTTCGCGAAACTCACCCGCCGGGATCGCCTCGGGTCGGTGCTGGCAGGTGTCCGCGCCGCGAAGAAGGCCGGTTTCTCGCGAGTGAAGGTCAATGCCGTGCTCATGCCGGAAACGTTGCACGGCGCTGCGGACCTGCTCGAGTGGTGCCTCGACGAGCAGGTGGAATTGCGGTTCATCGAACAGATGCCGCTCGACGCCGACCACGAATGGGCGCGAGCGCGGATGGTGCCCGCGCAAGGTCTGCTCGACGCGCTCGGCACACGGTTCGCCCTCACCGAGGCGGAGCGAGAAGATCCGTCCGCGCCGGCCGAGCGCTGGTTCGTCGACGGTGGGCCCGCGACCGTGGGGATCATCGCGTCGGTTACGCGCTCGTTCTGCTCCGACTGCGACCGCACCCGCCTCACTGCGGAGGGCACCGTCCGATCGTGCCTGTTCAGCGATCAGGAGACGGATCTGCGGGCCGCGATGCGCGGCGGCGCCACCGACGACGAACTGATGGACCTCTGGCGCGGTGCGATGTGGAACAAATGGGCCGGGCACGGCATCGACGCGGCGGACTTCGCTCCGCCGCAACGCAGTATGGGAGCAATCGGTGGCTGACGTGGTGAACGGTATCGAGGTGCGGTACTTCGCCGCCGCAACCGATGCGTCGGGGTGCGAGAAGGAAACCGTGGTGTTACCCACCGGATCCGATCTCGGTGCGCTCCGGGCAGCGCTCGTCGAGCGGTACGGACCGGCGATGGAACGCGTGCTCTCGGTTGCCGCGTATCTCGTCGAGCCGGGTGAGGGAGGCACCGGGGAACTCACTCGCGATCTCTCCCGCCCGGCGGGTGTTCGCGTCGACGTGCTTCCGCCGTTCGCGGGCGGCTGAGCACCCGCGGGCGGTCAGCTCACTTCCACCACGTGTCGGACGGTGCGACCGGCATGACGCGCTTGTGGTGGGTCTCGAGGAACTTGCCTTCGAGCCTCTTCGCGAGGTCGTCGGTGACGTCCTTGCCTTCGAGGTAGTCGTCGATCTCGCTGTACTTCATGCCCAGGGCCTCTTCGTCGGGCAGCGCCGGACGGTCGTCCTCGAGATCGGCGGTGGGGACCTTGTTCCAGGTGCTCTCCGGCGCGCCGAGTTCCCGCAGCAGCGCGGCGCCCTGCCGTTTGGTGAGTCCGGCCAGCGGCGTGATGTCGACGCCGCCGTCCCCGTACTTCGTGTAGAAGCCGGTCACCGCCTCGGCGGCATGATCGGTACCCACCACGAGATGGCCCAGTTCCCCGGCGATCGCATACTGGAGCATCATTCGCTCGCGTGCCTTGATGTTGCCCCGGACGAAGTCGCGAATCGTGGCTCCGTGGCCGGAGATCCCGTCGAGCGCACGTCCGGCTTCGGTCGCGGTGGCGTCCGTCCCGGGTTTGATGTCCGCCCGCACGGTCTGATCGGGCCGGATGAATTCGAGCGCGATCTGCGCGTCGTGCTCGTCGGCTTGCTTTCCGTAGGGCAGGCGAACCGCGACGAACTCCGCGTCGCGCCCTTCCTCCCGGAGTTTCTCGACCGCAAGCTGGGTCAGTCGTCCGGCCAGCGTACTGTCCTGACCGCCGCTGATGCCGAGCACGAAGCCCTTGGCCGGAGTGGAGGCGAGGTAGTCGGCGAGAAACCGGACTCGCGTGTCGATCTCGCTCGGCGGATCGATGGAGGGCTCGACTCCGAGTTCTTCGATGATCCGATCGCGCAGGTTCGTCATTGGCGCAACATTAGTCCCACCGGAGCCGGGCCGCGAGAGGACGCCGCGATACCGTTCGGGCCGGGGTCGCACGTGCGTAACGGGCATCGTGGGCGGCCTACGCACCCCCGCGAGTCGTGATGAACGCCCGGACAACTGGAGGCAGCAGGTGAACGAGATCCTCGTCGTATCCGCAACCGAGTCGGAGGCGAGGCACGTCCCGGAACGGTTCGACGTGCTGATCACCGGCATCGGCAAGGTCACCTCCGCGGTCGCGGTGACGGCGGCGCTCGGACGTTACCCGGAGGGCCTCAGGCCGCTCGTGGTCAACATCGGAACCGCGGGCGCCCTGCGCGGTGCACACGGCAGGCTCTTTCTCCCCTCCACCGTGATCAACCACGACATCAGCAGCGAGGTGTTGCGCAGCCTCGGCCATCCGGTGAGCGACACCCTCACGTTCGAGGACGGTGACGGCACGGTTCTCGCGACCGGAGATTCGTTCGTCTCGGACGCCGGGATCCGCGACGCGCTGGCGGCGCGCGCCGATCTCGTCGACATGGAAGGGTTTGCCGTTGCGTCGGCAGCCGCGCACTTGGGTGCGCGCTGCCGTCTCGTCAAGCACGTGAGCGATCACGCCGACGAGACGGCGATGGATTGGCCGAAGCAGATCGATCACAGCGCGCGCGTGCTCGCGGATTGGCTCGCGCGCACGTACTGACGTGCCGGACTGTCCCGCCGGGCAGGGCACGCGCGAGGCGCCGGTGATGCAGCCGGTCAGTTCTCCGCCGACTGTTCGACGAGTGTCACCCGGATCTTGTCGGTCGTGAGCGTGAGCACGCTGCCGTCCAGGTGCCATCGCGGACGGGCTGCGAAGAGGTTCTGAACCCACTGGTCGGCAGCGTCGAGTGGGGGAGGGCAGGCCATCATCGTGGTGGCGAGGCCGTCCGCGGTCACGACCCCACGGGACAGGTCTGCTGTGCCCATCATCCGGTTGCAGCCCGCGTAGGCGGACAGTCGTTCGCGGGCGGGAAAGGCGACAAGGAGCGGGCCCCCGCCGGGAATGGGCGTACCGGCGATCTCGGTGGAGACGAAGTTCCGGCCCACGAGATCCGAAGCCGTCGGCGCCGCCGGGCCCGGGTTGCATGCACACAGCAGGCCACCGAGGGTGAGGACGACGAACGCGCGCAGAGCAGCGGTCATGAGCCTCACCGTACCGGCGGCCCTTGTCGGCCGGCCGGGCACGCGATGCGTCGCGCGAGGTCGCCCCATGCGTCGGCGAGTCGCTCGAGGGGATACCCGAGTTCGCGCCACTGGTGGAGCACGAGTGTCGCGTCGAGGGGTGCGAGCAGTGCCTGGGCGAGTACCGGGAGGTCACCCTCGGTTCCCGCCGCTCGCAACAGGGTCTGGATGTGGATGAGCGAGACCTGGTGAGCGGGCGCCGAGAACCGCACACCGGCGGACTCGGCGGCCCGGAGCAGTTCGCCCTGGACGTCGACGAGGGCGATTCGCGCCCGGCCGAAGGCCACGAGCCGTTCGATCGGGTCCGCGCCCGGCCCGAGCGGCGGTGGCCCGAACAAGAACGCTTGCTGCAACTCGCGTTCGCTGTGGTCGAGCAGGGCCTGCATGAGGCCGGCCCTGGATCCGAAACGGCGGAAGACGGTGCCTTTGCCGACACCCGCCGTCGCCGCGACGGCTTCCATGGTGACGGCGTCGGCGCCGCGTTCGGCGACGAGTCGCGTCGCCGCGTCGAGGAGGCGTTTTCGGTTGCGGACAGCGTCGCCGCGTTCGACGGGGTTGTCGCCGGTCAACGACAGCGGGCGAGTGTTCACAAGGTCACATTCTAGCCGGGCGGGAATGAAAGTGGACCGCGGTCCGTTTATGATTGCGGAATCAACCAACTCGATCGAAGGATGTACACCATGGCTCAGACCCGAGTCCTCGCACTCGTCGGCAGCCTGCGCTCCGCCGCCGTCACCCGTCAGCTCGCCGAGACCGCGGCCGCCGTTGCCCCCGAGGGCGTCGAGGTGACCATCCACGAGGGTCTCGCGGACGTGCCGTTCTACAACGAGGACATCGACGGCGAGTCTGTGCCCGCCGCCGCTGCTGCTCTGCGCGACGCCGTCGCCGGTGTCGACGCCGTCCTGTTCGTCACCCCGGAGTACAACGGATCGACCTCGGGCGTCCTCAAGAACGCGATCGACTGGTTGTCGCGGCCCTACGGCGCCGGCGCACTGTCGGGCAAGCCGGTGGCCGTGGTGAGTGCATCGCCGAGCGCCAACGCTGCGAAGTGGGCGCTCGAGGACACCGTCAAGGCTGTCGGAATCGCAGGCGGCAAGATCGCCGAGGGCGGCTCGCTCTCCGTCGGCGGAACCTTCGGCAAGTTCGGAGACGCACACGCCAAGGAGCACGCCGAGACGTCGGCAGAGATCACCGGTGTCGTCACCGCCCTCGCGAACGCTACGAAGGAACTCGTCGAGGCCTGATCGACGTTCGCGTCGCGCCTGCTCCACCCGGGCGTGTACGCGACGACCGGCCCCGGTC